>NZ_WJWX01000002.1:0-230503 GCF_009661015.1 Brevundimonas sp. SPF441
CCCCTGAAACCCCGGCGCCACGCCCCAGCCCAGCTCCGGCGCATCGAACGGCGGCTCCATCTCGCGGCGATAGTCGAACACCCCGACGCTGCCCAGATAGGCGCCGCCGTCCCGCAGCCGGATCGTCCAGTTGCCATGGCCCATCGCCGCCCAATGGCCGAGATCGCGCAGCAGCCGGAACCAGACCTCTTCGCGCCCCAGCGCCCGGCCAATGATGTGGCGCGTGAAATCCTCATCGGCCCAAAGGGTCAGCAGATCGTCGAAATCGTCGGTCGAGACGGGGCTCATCACCAGTCGCTCGGTCGTCAGAATTCTGTCGGTCACATCAGGCCCAGTTGCTTGAAGCTGGCCACCCCGTCGCGGCCGACGACCAGATGGTCGTGAACCTCGACGTTAAGGGCGCGGCCGGCCTGCACAACCTGTTTTGTCATCTCGATGTCGGCGCGGCTGGGGGTCGGATCGCCCGAGGGATGGTTGTGCACCAGGATCAGGGCGCTGGCCGACAGCTCCAGCGCGCGCCGCACGACCTCGCGCGGATAGACCGGCGCATGATCGACCGTGCCGCGGTTCTGCACCTCGTCCAGGATCAGCGGGTTCTTCTTGTCGAGATACAGCACCCGGAACTGCTCGCGCGGCTCGTGCTGCAAGGCGACGCGGACATAGGCCAAGAGCGCCGTCCACGACGAGATCACCGGCCGCTTGGCCGTCGGCTCCTTCGCGATCCGCCGCGTCACGTCGAAGATCAGCTGAAGGTCCAGCGCCACTGCCCGCGTCGCCTTGCCGACGGCGTATCCCATCGACCGCGCCACCTGATCCTCGATCGCCTCATGGCTGGCCGCCCCGATCCCCTCCAGCCCGCCGAACCGCGCCAGCAGATCCTTGGCCAGCGGCTTGGTGTCCTTATAGGGCACGCTGCGAAACAACAGCAGCTCCAGCAACTCATAGTCGGGCAGGGCGCCCAGGCCCCCTTTCGCTGCCCGCTCACGCAGACGGTCGCGATGACCGCTGTGGCGAGGCTTGGGCTTGTCCCCGACTTCGGACGCCTTGTCGTCGAGCATGATCCCTCCCGCTTAACGCAACCTGTGCGGAATTAGAAGTATGATCAAGGGTGTGCTGCCATGTCCGAGCTAGAAAGCCGGGGGTGGAGATACGGCGCTTAGGCTGGTCCTCCGTGACAGACCATATCGGTATGTAACGTCCCAACCATCAGGGGCAGCCTGAGATGGAGCTAGCCTGAAGGACAGACATTTCGTTTCGCCCACGCAAGGCGTCGCCGAGACAATCCGGCTGGGCGAAAGAAAATCTGTCGATGTGTCCGATACGCGATCTCTCTCCCGCAGTGCTTGCAAAGCGTCTCGATAGGCGCGCAGCATGTCTGCAGCGACGTCGGATGATGGCGCGGCAAATCCAAGGGGTGCGCCTGTCTCTTGGCGACAGCCGCCGCCTGCATCAGCGTTGCGATAGAGGACTTGGCGATACCCGCTGAATACGTTGACCAACGGCTTGCCTTGAACCGATTGGTCCGTCCCGATGAAGCTGTTCGATGCTGTTTCGCATACGTTTTTCGCGCGCGCTTGCGGTATTTCGACAAGCTCGATCACGACGTTGCCTAACGGCGCGGACGACGACACAGACCCCGTCTCGATCTCATCCGCGCGTTCGGGCGTGAGCCAAAGCGCCAGATTCCTAGTGGAATAAGACCGAAGCTGAGCGGCGGGCCTCTCCTCCGACGGGATCGGAATCTGGCTGTAACCGATATTCAGTTGAACCAGGGTTCCCGCCTAGTCGAGCTTTGGCGCGCAACCGGCGAGGAGAAGAAACAGCGGGATGGCAGCCTGTTTCATGCAAACCCCATTTGCCGTCCGTCAGTTCGGTCGGAACAGCCCCGCCGGCGACGCCGTGAAGATTTCCAGTCCGTCTTCCGTCACCCCGATGGTGTGCTCGCACTGGGCCGACAGGGACTTGTCGCGGGTTACGGCGGTCCAGCCGTCGGACAGCACCTTCACGTGCGGCTTGCCCAGGTTCACCATCGGCTCGACGGTGAAGAACATGCCGGGTTTCAGCACCGCGCCCTCGCCGCGACGGCCGTAGTGCAGGACGTTGGGGCTGTCGTGGAAGACTCGGCCGATGCCGTGGCCGCAGAAGTCGCGCACCACGCTCATGCGCTGGGCCTCGACGAACTTCTGGATCGCATAGCCGATGTCGCCGAACGTGTTGCCCGGCTTGACCTGCTCCAGGCCCAGATCCAGCGACTGATAGGTCACGTCGATCAGCTTCTTGGCCCGCGCATTGATCTCGCCCACCGCATACATGCGGCTGGAATCGCCGTGCCAGCCGTCCACGATCACGGTGTGGTCGATGTTGACGATGTCGCCGTCCTTCAGCACCCGGTCGCCGGGAATGCCGTGGCAAACGACGTGGTTGATCGAGGTGCAGACGGTCTTCTCGTAACCCTTGTAGCCCAGGCAGGCGGGCAAGCCGCCGTTGTCCAGGGTGAACTCGCGAACCAGATCGTCGATCGTGCTGGTCAGGACGCCCGGCTTCACGTGCGCTGCGATCATGTCCAGCGCCTCGGCGACCAGACGGCCGGCCTTGCGCATGCCCTCGAAGTCTTCCGCATCATGGATGCGAATGGCGCTGGAGCGGACCAGGACGTCGGTTTCGAGTTCGGGCGTTTCGTACATGGGGCGATCGGTCTGCAAAAGGCGGGATACGGCGCAATCCGTTCGCCGCAGATGGGCGTTATAGCATGAAACCTCAAGCCTGCCCCCGGATTCCCGCATGACCGACGCTGACACCGACCGCTCTGGCCCGACCGCCGCCGTCCTGGTCATCGGCGACGAAATCCTGTCGGGCCGGACCCAGGACACCAACACCAACACCATCGCCCGGTTTCTGGCGGCGTTGGGGATCGACCTGATCGAGGCGCGGGTCGTCAGCGACGATCACGGCCGGATCGTCGAGGCGTTGGACGCCCTCCGCTCACGCTGGGACTATGTCTTCACCACCGGCGGCATCGGTCCGACCCATGACGACATCACCGCCGACGCCGTGGCGGCCGCCTTCGGCGTGGCCCTGCCTGAACATCCCGACGCGCTGGCCATCCTGTCGCGCCGCTATGGCGACGAGTTCAACGCCGCGCGCCGTCGCATGGCGCGCATCCCCGAAGGCGGCGTTCTGATCGCCAATCCGGTCACCGATGCGCCCGGCTTCCAGATCGGCAATGTCTTCGTCATGGCCGGCGTGCCCAAGATCATGCAGGCCATGCTGGAAGATGTGGCCCCACGCCTGCGCACCGGCGCCATCGTTCATGTGCAGACCTTGAAGGTCACCGGCGTGGGCGAGGGGGCGGTGGCCGATGTGCTGCGAGCGGCGGCCAATCAGCGCCGCGACCTGTCCTTCGGCAGCTACCCCTTCGGCCATGGCAGCGTCGGCGAGATCGGAACCCATCTGGTTATTCGTGGCCGCAACGCCGATCAGGTCCATGCGGCGGCGCATGATTTGATCGCAGAACTGCGTAATCTGAGCATCGACGTTGCCGCTGCGTAACCTCGCAAAGCCGTGATCGTGTGCGGCTCAGGCGCCACGGTTTCGCCTGTTTCCGGTCCGATGGGGGCCTTGCCCGCAACGCTTTCGCGCCGCGAACGCTGAGAGGGCTCCTCCCCTGATCGACCGCGCGTAATGCGGCCGGCGCTTACTTAGGTGTATGAAATGACCTCCAGGAACTTCGCCCGCGTGGGCGGGATCGCCCTGACGACCGCCCTGCTGGCCGGCGTCGCCGCCCCGGCCATGGCCGGCTCCTTCTATGTCCAGGAACAATCGACCCGCGGCCAGGGTCGCGCCAACGCCGGCGTCGGCGCCGACAAGGGCGTCCAGTCGCTGTGGTGGAACCCCGCCGCCATCGCCGGAATCCAGCGCGAAGTCTATGTCGGCATGCACGGCCTGATCCTGGACTCCGACGTCGACAATCGCGGCTCCACGCTCAGCTACAACCTGCCTGCCCCGACGCCGCCGTTCCCGGCCGGCACCATCCTCAGCGGCTCAACCGTTGTGGCTGGCGACCCGCATGTCCACGACGTCGTCGAAAGCGGCATCGTGCCGAACTTCGCCGTCTCCATGCCGATCGGCGACCGCTTCAACGTCGGTCTGGCCGTCCAGGCGCCCTACAACTTCACCACCAAGTACGAACAGCCTGATTTCGCCCGCTACGACGCCCTGACGTCGGAACTGCGCTCGGCCAACGTCAGCCTGGTCGCCGCCATGACGGTCACTGACTGGCTGGACATCGGCGCCGGCTTCGACGCCCAGTACGCCAAGGCGACTCTTTCGTCGGCGCTGCCGAACCTGCCGACCGTTGCTGGCGTTGCTCCGCTGGTGCTGATCCCCTCGGCCACCGACGGCCGCAACCAGCTCGAAGGCGACGGCTGGGATTACGGATGGAACGCCGGCGCCCAAATGCACTTCGGCAAGCTGGACCTCGGTCTGTCGTACCGCTCCAAGATCGAGCACGAACTGGAAGGCTCGGTGAACATCTCCGGCCTGACTGGCGCATTGGCTGCGGCGAACGTTTCGGCCGACGGCCAGGCCAGCTTCAACACGCCCTGGTACGCCACCGTCTCGGCCCGCTACGCCGTCAACGATCGCCTCACGCTGAACGCCCAGGTCAACCAGATCGGCTGGAGCGAGTTCGACGCTATCCGCGTGACCTATGGCGCGAACGGCCGTTCGACCATCGTTCAGGACTATGACGACGTCACCACCGGCGCGATCGGCTTCGACTACAAGATCGATCCCTCGATGACCTTCCGCGCCGGCCTGGGCTACGACCCGACCCCGACCTCGGACGATCACCGCACCGCCCGTATTCCGGACGGCGACCGCTGGCTCTACGCCGCCGGTCTGTCCAAGACGATCGGTTCGATGACCTTCGACGGCGCCGTGACCTACATCGACATCGACACCGCGACGATCAACGACACGCGCGATGTCTATGGCAACGGGCTTGTCGTCTCGAACCTGCGCGGCGAAGCGCAAGGCTCGGGCGTCGGCTTCTCGCTGGGCGCGACCTGGAACTTCTAAGTTCCGCTCAGCCCCGGCTGACATGAGAACGGCGGCTCCTTCGCAGGAGCCGCCGTTTTCTTCTCAACATGAAGGCGTCGGGGAGCAAACGCTCCCCGATCCTCAGGCTCAGCCCTTGGCGGCGCCGCCGTAGCCCTTGCCGCCGTTCGACGGGCGGCGACGGGGGCGGCGCTTCATTTGGCCCTCGGCCGGTTTGACGTTGTCGTTGATCGACGGCACGCGCTCGCCGGCAAGGGGGTTGTAGGCGCGCTCGGGACGCGGGGCCGCCGGGGTCTCGCCTGGGCGGTTGCGACGCTGGCGGTGCGGCTGGCCGCCGCCTTCCGGACGCACGCCCTCGCGGTGTGGCGCGCGACGGCCGCGCCCGCCCCGTCCCTGGCCGCCCTCGTTGCGCTCGCCGCCCTCGCGTTCCGGCATCGTCGCCTTCTTGCCGACGCCGGTCGCCATGATGGTGGCGTCCAGCTGACCCAGGGCCTTGTCGTTACGACGGTCGATGGCCGGGATCTTCTGGCGCGTGACCTTTTCGATGTCGCGCAGCAGCTTCATCTCGTCGCCGGCGACGAAGCTGACGGCGGTGCCGTCCTTGCCCGCCCGCGCGGTGCGGCCGATGCGGTGGACGTAGCTTTCCGGCACGTGCGGCAGTTCGAAGTTCACGACGTGCGAGACGCCGTCCACGTCGATGCCGCGCGCGGCGATGTCGGTGGCGACCAAGACGCGCAGCTTGCCGGCCTTGAAGGCGGCCAGGGTGCGTTCACGCTGGGGCTGGCTCTTGTTGCCGTGGATGGCCCCGGCCTCGACGCCGCCGGCTTCCAGATAGGCCGCGACCTTGTCGGCGCCGTGCTTGGTCTTGGTGAAGACCAGGCAGCGCGTGTACTCGGGATCCGAGAACATCTCGGTCAGCAGGGCGCGTTTGCGGCCCTGTTCGATATAGACGACCGACTGGCTGATGCGCTGCACGGTGGTCGACTGCGGCGTGACCTGGACCTTGACCGGGTCCTTCAGCAGTTCGCCCGCCAGCTTGCCGATCTCAGACGGCATGGTCGCCGAGAAGAACAGGTTCTGACGCTTGGCCGGAATCTTGGAGACGATCTGGCGGATCGGCTTGATGAAGCCCAGGTCCAGCATCTGGTCGGCCTCGTCCAGCACGAAGATCTCGGTCGAGGACAGGTCCAGGTTCTTCTGCTGGATGTGGTCCAGCAGGCGGCCGGGCGCCGCGACCAGGATGTCCAGACCCTGTTGCAGGGCCCGCTCCTGACCGCCGTATTTCACGCCGCCGAAGATCACGGCGACCCGGAAGCCCAGGTGCGCGCCATAGGCCTTGAAGCTGTCGCCGATCTGGGTGGCCAGCTCACGCGTGGGGCTCAGGACCAGAACGCGCGTCGTGCGGGGTTTGGGGGCGATGCGGTTTTCGGCCAGGCGATGCAGGATCGGCAGGGCGAAGGCGGCGGTCTTGCCGGTGCCGGTCTGGGCGATGCCCAGCAGGTCCTTGCCGGCCATGACGTCGGGGATGGCCTTTTCCTGGATCGGTGTCGGCTTGGTGTAGCCGGTCGAGGCCAGGGCCTGCAGCAGAGCCTTGTTCAGGCCCATGGATTCGAATGTGGTGCTCACAGCAGTCTGTCTTTCGCGTAGCGGCAGGGCGCTATCAGCCATGGCATGACGCCGTCGGGCCGCGCACCGCCAGTCCCGACGGGGCCTCGGGGAGGAGGCCTGCGGGGTGGATCGGGCGCCGCCCCGCGTGTCCGGGCAGCGAATGGATATGAGGGGCCGGCGGCTTCTACAGACAGGTCCGAATGGGACCCACACGCGCTGGAGACGCCGGAGATCGCGAGTGTGCGACGCCGCGCAAATGGGCGCTTATCGCCGATAAGTCAACTGCGGCGCCCATCAGGGCGCGTATCGCGTCGCGGCCTCGGGCAGTCCGTCGGGCAGGCCGATGGCCGCGCGCCAGTCCTCGGGATGCAGCCGCGCCATCTCCAGATCCAGCCACGCCAGCGGCTTCAGCGCCCCGTCCGCGTCCCAGAACCGCTCGGCCCACGGCTGGCCCGTCTCGATCGCCCGCGCCCGGTCCCGCGCCGTCGCCTCGGGCCCCAGATGCGTCGCGCGCCAGTGATACAGCCAAGGAATATGCCAGTGCGGCGCCCGGCTCAGCCGCTCGTCCGTCATCGCCGCCGCCAGACATTCCGCCAGCGCCCGCGCGTCCTCCAGCTGGGCGTTGAAGGCGTCGCGCCGCGCCTGGATATGCCGGTCCCAGCCCTCGGCCGGCTCGATCGGCGCCAGCGTCGGCTCGGGCCGTTTCCAGCCCTCCGCCTCGCGCCGCTTCCACAGGGCGTGAACCCCGACGTCATAGCGGGCGGCGACGGACCGCGCGGTCTCGCCGTCCTCCCACGCCTTCCTGACCTCGGCCCAGACGGCGTCCGGCCGGATCTTGCGATGTATGCCCTGGCTCATGGGGCAGGGGTGTCGCACGCCCCTGCGTCATCATCGGTCGCACCCGCGCCTCATGCACAGCTGGCGCGTGACCCCTGACATCTCGCGATGTGGAAAATCAAATCTCTAGCCTCGAAAATCGGCCTTCTTCCGGCCTGGGGTAGAGACCGCCCCATAATGTCCGCATGGAAAAACGCCGCTACAAGATCAAACCGCCCGAGGTCTGGACCCAGGTCCGAAAGGACTATCTGTCCGGCCTCGACGCCAAAACCGTCGCCGCCCGCCACGACGTGACCGAGGCCTCCATCCGCGCCCGCGCGACGAAGGAGGGCTGGTCCCGCCATCCTCGCAGCGAGGCCGCGACGCCCGCGCCCCAACCCCTGTCGCCTCAGGACGCCGCCGACCTGTCGCCCGAGAACCCCAATGATCCTGCGGCTCTCGCGCGCGCCGCCGCCCAGGCCTCGGGCCGCGCCCTGCACGCCCAGGACTTCGCCCAGGCCCGCGCCCTGGCGGCCCTGGCCGAGACCTATCGCAAACTGGCCGACCGCGACGGCCCCGGCCGCGCCGCCCGCCTGACGGTGAAGAACGCGCCCCTGCAACTGGTCTTCGACATCCTGACCAATGAGGCCGAAGCCGAGAACCGCTTCGCCATGAACACCAGCGACAAGAGCGACTGGGAACTGCGCGGCCAATACTGGCAGGCGAAGCAGAAGCTGACCCGCGCCAACGATGAATGGAGCGAGGCCCAACTGGCCCGCCGCGTTCAGCTGGACCGCCGCATCGCCGCGCTGGAGGACCAGCTCCGCGCCGCCGGCCTCGACCCCGTCATCGAACGCGAACAGGACCGCCGCATCTCCCAGGGCATCGACCTCTATCTGGGCACGTGGCGCGGGATCGTCACGATGGAGGAATGGGAAAAGACGCTGGACGAGCTCTGACCACCAATCCTTCTCCCCTTGCGGGAGAATGTGGCCGACCGGCAATGAAGGCCCAGGGCCTGAACTCCTGCCCTGAAGGGGGTGTGGAGCAGCAACGACTCGACTTGCTAACAGCGTTCGTTCACCGTCATAGATCCGATTCGGAGGTTCTGTGAGCGACACCATTCATCCAGACGCCGTTTTAACGGCACTTGCGCGTATCGAAGGCACGCCCTTCGAAGGGTTCGTGAACGAATTCGGGTCGAACCTATTAGGCATCGATTTTAAACCGATGGGGGGGATGCATGATGGTGGGGCGGATGGCTTCGTAGAAACGTCTCTTCTCGAGGGTGGCCACGAAACATTTATCCAATCAAGCGTGCGCGATGATGTATCTACGAAGATAAGAGCGACTATAAAACGCCTGAGAGAGTTTGGAAGGTCGCCTGCGAGGCTATACTATTTCTCTTCTCATTCTGTAGATAAAATAGATGCGCTGGAGGCGAGGCTAAGTGCAGATCTAGGTTGCTCTATAGACATAAGGGATGGAAACTGGATATCTAACAAGATAAACTCTTCTCCAGGAACAAGATCAGCCTACAAAAATCACCTACTTCCCGTTATAGCAAGAGCGGGAATAAGTAATTTATCCAATAGAAAGCCTCTCA
This sequence comes from Brevundimonas sp. SPF441, assembly GCF_009661015.1. NCBI lineage: Bacteria > Pseudomonadati > Pseudomonadota > Alphaproteobacteria > Caulobacterales > Caulobacteraceae > Brevundimonas > Brevundimonas sp. SPF441. Next base: position 9,089 of record NZ_WJWX01000002.1, read on the forward strand.
TAGATGCGCCTAACGTGGCGGCCTGCGTATTCCTTTCATATGAAATAGACGCACTTGTTGGAAACAAAGAATTCCATGATAGCGTTCTTGATTCTCTGATTACGTGGTCTTTAGAGGGCACCGATCCAGATAAGAGCCGTTTTTCAACCGAGGATGAGATCCGAAAGACGATCCTGGAGAATTTTCCCTTTGCGCAGCAATTTGCGTTGGGTTCACTTCGTCATCGACTTCAGGAAATGTCGTCAAAAGGCGCAGACGGCAAACGTTTCATCATTTGGCATAGTAAGGCTCAGGGATATTGTCTTCCTTATGAGACCCGGATTTCCATTCTGGAAGAGCATGCTCGCTATGAGGGGTTGCTGGAAAGGCTCCGATTTGAGCTTTCTGGAATGGTGTTAGAGTTGGTGCCAGAGCACCAAGAAGAGACACATCGATTTGTCGATGCTCAGATTAAAGTCTTGGAGGCAGTTTTTAAGTCAGAAGGTCTCAAGATAGCTCAGCTTGTTGATGACAGTATAGAGCTTGGTGAGACGACAGTTCAGGATGCAATTGAAAATGCTCTTCCCAACTACGCGCTGACCAATAGCGAAGCTGTAGCGCTGGTAAAGTTCTGTAGCGAAGCTACAAGACGTATGATTTATAAATCTACTGATACTCAAAGAGAGTATCTATCGCTCCTCTCAAGAACGTATACGCTATTATTTCTGCTCAGATATGAGCCAAAAATAGTGGAGTATTTTCAAAATCTCCATTCAAGCTATCGCCTTGTGGTTGGAGGAGAGCTTGTGGTTCGCGCGCTCTCTGAAGTCGGACTGCCGGAGGATGATCGATCAACGCAGTCTACATTTAAGATACTTTCTCAGATGGGATCTGAACTAATACTGACAGATCATGTTCTCGATGAAATAATATCTCATATTCGTTCTACGGATTTGGAATATAAGCATAATTATATGGAGATAGACGCTTTCATGATGCCACACATGGCTAGTGAGATAAATAAAATCCTTATTCGTAGTTATTACTATAATAAATTTGAAGAAAAAATATTTTCATGGGGTTCGTTTTTGAACCAATTTCTCAAGCACGCTTACCTTCATAAAGAGGAAGGCCGTCAATCTCTAAAGACTTACTTGATAAACTCCTTTGGATTTAAATTTGTAGATACAGAAGAGGTCGAAGAGTTAATTGAGACGGATCGTAGAGATACGTTGTCACAAAAACTACTGGACGAGGGTGTTAAAGATGACATCCGGCTGGCCAAAGTTGATGTGGAGAATATGCTCTACGTATTCGCGCTACGTCGAAAGCACCGGGAGACGTCTGGTGGTAATCCGTTGGGCTATAGAACGTGGTGGTTGACTGAAGAGACGAGAATCCAACGCGCTCTTAAAGACGAATTCCCGAAAACAGCGGGAAAAACTGCGATGAGGCCTGAATTTATTATTTTCTGTGTCTCGCTTTTGCCGTCTGCCAGGCAAGTGGACAAAGCGTTTTCAGGATTCCTCCCTTCAATACATGGAGCGCGAATCGGTAATCGGGTTGCCGCTGAACTGGTGAGGGACATGACAAGCCGAGCGAAAGCGGTGTTTGCAATGGATCCGGCCCGTGTAAAGGCGGAGATGGAGTTGCACTCGAATCGCTGGCAGTCAGAGCAAGAAAAGCGCTTTATCGCCACGCTCAGACCCAATGGAAGTGGCGGGTAAGCGGCGGTCCATTGATGATGGCGATTTCCTAGCTCTCCTAAAGCCGCCCCTTCCTGAACCGCTCCTGCGCTTCCGCCGCCGCTTCCGCGCGCCACCGCTTCGGCGCCGACTTGTCCACCGCTTCCCCCGCCCCCGTCAGGGCTTCGTTGGCGAACTCCAGGTCCATCAGCTTCATGCGCTTGATCTCGTCGCGCAGACGGCCGGCTTCCTCGAACTCCAGGTTGGAGGCGGCCTCGCGCATGCGGCCTTCCAGGTCGCGCAGGGCGGCCTGGAAGTTGGAGCCGACGAAGGGTTTGGAGGCTTCAGCCACGCCCGGTTTGGTCAGGCGATCCATCTCGCGCGACTCATAGGGGCTGTCCATGATCTCCTTGATGTCGCGCTTGACCGTTTCGGGCGTGATGCCGTGTTCGCTGTTGTAGGCGACCTGGCGTTCGCGGCGGCGGTCCGTCTCGGCGATGGCGCGCTCCATACTGCCGGTCATGCGGTCGCCGTACAGGATGACGCGGCCGTCCACATTGCGCGCGGCGCGGCCGATGGTCTGGATCAATGAGGTCTCCGAGCGCAGGAAGCCCTCCTTGTCCGCATCCAGGATGGCGACCAGGCCGCACTCGGGGATGTCCAGACCCTCGCGCAGCAGGTTGATGCCGATCAGGCAGTCGAACGTGCCCAGCCGCAGGTCGCGCAGGATCTCGATCCGCTCCAGCGTATCGACGTCGGAGTGCATGTAGCGGACGCGGATGCCCTGCTCGTGCATATATTCGGTCAGGTCCTCGGCCATCTTCTTGGTCAGGGTGGTGACCAGGCTGCGATAGCCCTTGGCCGTCGTCGCCTTGACCTCGTCGATGACGTCGTCGACCTGGTTGCGGGTCTTGCCCGAGACGGGGCGGATCTCGACCGGCGGGTCGATCAGGCCGGTGGGGCGGATGACCTGCTCGACGAAGACGCCGCCCGCCTGTTCCATCTCCCACGGGCCGGGGGTGGCGCTGACGTGCACCGTCTGGGGGCGCATGGCCTCCCATTCCTCGAACTTCAGTGGGCGGTTGTCGATGCAGGAGGGCAGGCGGAAGCCGTATTCCGCCAGCGTCGACTTGCGGCGGTAGTCGCCCCGGAACATGCCGTTGATCTGGCCGATGGTGACGTGGCTCTCGTCCACGAACAGCAGGGCGTTGTCGGGGATATATTCGAAGAAGGTCGGCGGCGGCTCGCCCGGCGCGCGGCCCGTCAGCCAGCGGCTGTAGTTCTCGATGCCGGCGCAGCTGCCGGTGGCCTCCATCATCTCCAGGTCGAACCGGGTGCGCTGTTCGAGGCGTTGGGCCTCCAGCAGCTTGCCGTTCTCGACCATCCAGTCCAGCGTCTCCTTCAGCTCCGCCTTGATGCCGGCGGCGGCCTGGTTCAGCGTCGGGCGCGGGGTCACATAGTGGCTGGCCGCATAGACGGTGATCTCGTTCAGATCGGCCGTCTTCTTGCCCGTCAGTGGATCGAACTCCTGGATCGCCTCCAGCTCGTCCCCGAACAGGCTGATGCGCCACGCCCGATCTTCCAGGTGGACGGGGAAGATTTCGATCACATCGCCCCGCTTCCTGAACATCCCCCGGTCGAAGTTCAGGTCGTTGCGCTTGTACTGCAGCGCGATCAGATCCGCCCGCAGCTTCGCCTCGTCGATCTGGTCCCCCACCTTCAGCGTGAACGTCATCGCCGTATAGGTCTCAACCGACCCGATGCCGTAGATGCAGGACACCGACGCCACAACAATGACGTCTTCTCGTTCTAGTATAGCCCGCGTCGCAGAGTGCCGCATACGGTCAATCTGCTCATTGATGCTTGAGTCCTTTTCAATGTACGTGTCCGTACGCGGAACATAAGCCTCTGGCTGATAGTAGTCGTAGTAGCTGACGAAGTATTCTACCGCGTTATCGGGGAAAAACGACTTGAACTCGGAATAGAGCTGGGCCGCCAGCGTCTTGTTCGGCGCCAGAATCAGGGCGGGGCGCTGGGTTTCCTCGATCACCTTGGCCATCGTGAAGGTCTTTCCCGAGCCGGTGACGCCCAGCAGGACCTGGTCGCGGTCCCCGGCCTGGGCCTGGGCCACCAATTCGGCGATGGCGGCGGGCTGGTCGCCCGCGGGCGTGTATTTGGTCTCCAGCCGGAAGCGGCCGCCCTTCTTCTTGCCCTCGTGCGAGGGGCGGTGCGGCACCCAGTCGGCGGGCGCGGCGACCGGCTCCTCCGGCGTCAGGCGCGGCCCGGCGACCGGGGCGAACATCGGCATCTTGCCGGTGTCGCGGATGAAGGCGGCCGAGGCCTCCTGCACCCCTGGATTTGGGACGTGAACGGGCTTGGCCGGCTTGGCGGCGGCGGGCTTCGGCGTCGAAGAACGGTTCATGAACGGAACTTAGGCGCCGCCCACAAGTCTTGCCATAGCACGGAGGCCTTAAGCGGCCATATCGCGCAACATGGAACAAATCGATCTAAAAACCAACGTAATGTAAGAATCTTTTTCGTAATTTCAGGCTGAACTGCGACGTTCTACGCCCAATTTCACCGCCTTCTGAACGATTGTGTGACTTTTTCAGTTGTGGACAGCCTTCGTTGCGACTACGGCTGTCACACAATCGATGCATTATGTATATCGATGATATATATCTGCGTTATGCAGATAAGCGATTAATATCGTGCCAATTGGGGTTGTGATAAGACGTATGCGAAACCGTAAGAACCACTTACTTGCATCGACTGTTGTCGGCGGCATTGTTACAGCATCGCTTGCGATGTTTGCTCCGTCTATGGCTGTGGCTCAAGATGCTGCGATTACTCAGAACGGTGAAGCTGCGAATGTTGACGAGATCGTTGTCATCGGTTCACGCATTCGCCGCGATAATTTTAATGCGCCCTCACCAACGCAGGTCGTGACACGTGAAGAGGCAACGCTGCAGGGCTTCGCTTCGACCACTGAGGCGCTGCAAAGCACAGCCGTCACTGGCGGCACGTCGCAGATCAATAACTCCTATGGCGGCTACGTCACCGACGGTGGCCCTGGCGCCAACACCATTGGTCTGCGCGGTATGTCGCCCAGCCGAACCCTCGTTCTCCTCAACGGTCGCCGCGTTTCGCCGGCCGGCTCGCGCGGATCGGTCGGCGCGGCTGACCTGAACGTCCTGCCCACCGCAATGATCGACCGCGTCGAAATCTTACGCGATGGCGCCTCGTCGGTTTACGGCTCTGACGCCGTCGCTGGCGTGGTCAACATCCAGACTCGCAAGAACATTCAGGGCGTGACGATCGAAGCCCAGCGCAACGAGGCGCTAGAGGCAAATGGCGCTGGCGGTTCGACTCGCCTATCGCTGACGGCCGGAACCAGCGGCGATCGCTGGCGCGCAGCGGGCTCAATCGAGCGTTACGAGCGTGACGAACTGACCTTGCGGGACCGTGAGTTCACGCGTTGCCAGACTGACGGGTTCCGCAATGGCCAGGACTTCATCGATCCGCTGACCGGCCTGTCGAAATGCTATCCGATCACCACGACCGGCTCGAACGGCGTGACGATCAACACGATCGGCACCGGTACAACTGCAGGCGTGGCCGCGGCCGGAGCTGTCGGCACGACCTTCAACCGTTGGCGCCCGAACTCAGCCGTCACCACCGGTCTGGTCGGCTTCGAGGGCGTCGGCGGCGGCCTGAACGACGTCAATGTGCGTGACACGTTCGAGGATCGCATGCTGAACGAGTCTCTGATTTCGCCAGTCGAGATTACGACACTCTACGGCGAAGCGGGCTACCAGCTTCAAGCGCTTGGCGATGCCGAGGTCTATGGTGAAGCTCTGTTCAACCGCCGGAAGTCGTCGCAGACCGGTTATCGTCAGCTGGCCTTGGACTATGCTGTTGGCAGCCCGCTGATCCCTGCCAATCTTCGAGGCAGTGTCGCCTTCGCCGACCAGGGTTTGAACAAAGGCCAGAATGTCGGCGTTCGCGCCTTCATCGGGTTCGGCAACGACTACTCCGAACAAGAGGTCGATTTTGGCCGCTACGTGGCGGGCATAAAGGGCAACTTCTTCATCCCCGAATGGCGCTACGACGCGTCCGTCAGCTACTCGCGCTCCAAATCGACCTATACCAGCGAGCAGTTCCTAACGGACCGCCTGATTGAGACGCTTGATGTCGTGCAGACCGCGCCGGGCCAGTTCCAGTGTGCTCAACTGGGAGCCAATCCTGGCTGTATCGCTGCCCCTGTTCTGAACACCCAAACCATTGGTGGCGTTCTGCCGCAAAACTGGGTCAACTATGTCTTCCGTCCGGTGACCGGCACCACCGAGTTTACCGAAAAGGTCGTCAGCTTCGGCATCGACGGTCCGCTGTTTAGCCTGCCTGCCGGCCAAGTTATGGGCTTCTTTGGCGCCGAATGGCGTGAGTCGGAAATCGACGACACGCCCGGTCTCGATAGCCAACGGGGCAACACTTACAACTTCTCAACCTCGGCCATCACGCGCGGCTCGGATTCGGTGAAAGAAGTTTTCGGTGAAATCGAAGCGCCGCTTCTGGCGGATATGCCGTTCGCCAAGGAACTGACGCTGAACGGATCGTTCCGCTACACCGACTATGATTCCTACGGCGACGACACGACTTACAAGATCGGTCTGGTTTATCGTCCGATTGACTGGGTCACGGTTCGCGGCACTTACGGAACATCGTATCGTGCACCTGCGCTGTTCGAGCAGTTCGTGGGGGCGACCACCGGCTTCCAGTCCAACACGCTCGATCGCTGCAACAACTACGGTGCGCCAAACGTCAATCCGAACCGGGTCGCCAACTGCACGGCCGAAGGTCTGCCGGGCGACTTCCAGTCGGTAACCAGCGTTCGTGTCGTCACCTCGGGTGGCGCAGACGCCGGTCTGTCGGCCGAAACCTCCACCAACATGACGGTGGGTCTGGTTCTCCAGCCGCCGCTGCCGTCCAACTGGGGTGATTTGTCCTTCGCCGTCGATTACTATGAAATCGAGGTCGAGAACGGCGTGTCTCGCACGGGTGCAGGTGAAATCCTTACCCGCTGTTACGACTCCAACCCTGCTGACTTCGCCGCTAACAACGGCTTCTGCCGTCTCGTCACGCGCAGCACGGTCGACAACAGCCTGACGGTGCAGGACAGCTACATCAACCTGGCTACAGACAATGTGAAGGGCCTGGATTACACCGTGCGCTACCGCAAGGATGTTGGTCCCGGCACGGCTTTGTTCAACTTGGCTGTGACGCAGTACACGGAAATCTCCAGCAAACTGTTCGCCGAAGACCCGCTGGAAGACTTCACTGGCATGGTCAACAATCCGGAGTTCACCGGCACGGCCGACGTATCGTACGCCTGGGACAAGTGGCGTGTTCGTTACGGCGTTGAGTGGATCCAGGGTACGGACAGCTACGATTACTATGGTGAGGATCCGGCGACTTCGGATTACGACCTGGAAGTCGGCGACTACTGGCTGCACAACGCTTCGGTGCAATATTCGGCCAACGGCTGGACTGCGACCGCCGGTGTGCGCAACCTGTTCAACGAAGACCCGCCCGTGATCTCGTCGGGCGTCTACAACCGGGTCGGCAACGCCCCGCTGTACTCGGGCTACGACTACCTGGGCCGCACGGCCTTCGTGAACCTGACCAAGTCGTTCTAAGAACGGTCTCGTTCCAGACGACAAAGGGCGGCGGACTTCGGTCCGCCGCCCTTTTCTTTTGCGCGGCGACAGCTTGACTCCCTCGCACAGTATGCTGCACACACTGTGTGTCACACACTATGTGACGCACGGAGATTGTGCGTGAGCCAGAACGAGGAAGCGCTGCTGTTCGAGAGTCTGCGGCTGGAGCTGCGGCGGGGGTCGTTGATCCTGGCCGTGCTGGCGAGCCTCAGGCGCGAGCAATACGGCTATTCGCTGCGGGTCGCCCTGGGCGAGGTCGGGGTCGAGATGGAGGAGAGCACCCTCTATCCGCTGCTGCGCCGGCTGGAGAGCCAGGGGTTACTGGGCAGCGAATGGCGCGAGGAGGAGCGGCGCAAGAAGCGGTTCTACCGCCTGTCTTCGCGCGGGGAGGTGATGCTGGAACGGCTCGCTGTAGAATGGCGGGGCCTGTCGGCCTCGCTGGAGAAGATGCTGTGAACACCGGGAAAGAGGGAGAGACCGGCATGGACCTGGTCGAACGTTATCTGAAGGCCGTGGCGGCCCAGCTGCCGAAGGACAACCGCGACGACATCGTCGCCGAGCTGCGCGACGAGATCATGGGGCGTCTCGAAGCGCTGGAAGCGCGTCTGGGGCGCGCGCCGACCGACGACGAGGTCGAGGCCCTGCTGCGCGAGGTCGGTCATCCGCTGAGCGTGGCGGCGCGCTATCGCCCAGGACCACATGCCCTGATCGGGCCTGAGCTTTATCCGTGGTGGATGTTCGGGCTGAAGGTCGGGCTGACGGTGATGGCCGCCGTCACCCTGATCGGCCTGGCGGTGCGGGTCCTGGTCGGCGACGTCTATGTGGGCCAGGCGATCGGGCAGGGGATCTCCAGCCTGATCAGCGGGGCGATCACGGTCGTCGGCCTGCTGACCGCCATCGGCTTCGTCCTGGAGCGTCAGTCGAAGAAGCCGGACTTCATTGCCAAATGGCGCGTCAAGGATTTGGGTGTGTTCGAGCTGGGGGGCGATTTCGATGCCGAACAGTGGACCGCCCAACGGATGGCCAAGGGCGAATGGTTCACCAGGGGCGCTGAAGGCGCCTCGAAGTCAGGCCGCGCCGTGCGCAAGAGCGCCGAGATGTCGCCCGTGGCCCGTGCGGTGGCCAGCGCCATTGGCTGGACCGTGGTGCTGCTGTGGTGGACGGGCCTGCTTCAGACGCGGCCAGTCTCGCCCGACGAGCTGTTCGGCGTGATCGACGGCGTCAACTACGGCCGCATTCTGGCCGACATGGTGCGGGTCGCCTATTGGCCGGTCGCCCTGTTCGCGGCCTGCCGCATCGGCTTCGACCTGATGCGGGCGGCGTCGGGCGGCAATGCGCGGCTGACGGCGCTGGGCGACCTGGCGTTCGGTGTCGCCGCCGCCTGGGGCCTGCTGTGGGTCTGGTTCTGGTCGGCGCTGTCGCCGCTGATCTGGGTCGGCAGCGTGACCGATTTCGTGGATCGGATTCGGGTTCTCATCGGCCGCTCCGGCGACGATGTCGGCGGGGTGGCGACGCTCCTGATGGTCGTTGTGGTCTGGGCCTTCGCCGCAGAGGTGGTGCGGGTCATCCGCGCGGCGGCGCGACTGGTCGTCGGTCGATAAGGCGACATCCCCTCTTGACGGCGTGTAACCTATAGGTGATATGTCACCTCAAGGTTACTTCAGGAGGAAGTCGTGAACAAGGACGAAAACGCCGCAGTTCTGCGGGTGCAATCGAGCCGGCGTCGATACTGGTGGGGCGGCGTCGCGATTTCGGTCGTCGGCGCCGCCGCCATAGTCAACGGCGCAGGCTTCGCCTTTTTTCTCGGGGCCGATGGTGATCAAGCGACGACGGCGGGTGTGGCCGCGGGCGTGGGTTTTGGCCTCTTGATCGTGGGTGGGCTTATGGCCTGGTGCGGACGGCCAGGTCGGCCGATCAATGTCGCTGGAGGTGGAGAAGGGTCGCGCCGCGACAAGCTGCAGCGAGAGCGCACACGACTACTGATCCTCTACCCGGTGATCATGTTGATGTTCATGGTCCAAGCCCACAGCGCCATGCTGCGGGTCTTGGGCGGCGACCACAATCTCGGCGCCTATGTCCAGATCCTCCTGCCGGTCCTGTACGGCTGGCTGATCCCTGTTCTGCTGATGGGCTGGGACTGGAACGCGCAGAAGAACCGCCGTCTGATGGAAGACGAACTGACGCAGGTGCTGCGGGCGCGATCGATGATCCTGGCCTTCGTCGTGCTGATGGGCGGGGTCACCGTGGCCCTGGGTCTGGGTCTATGGCGCGCGGACTATGGCGTGCTGGCTCTGCCTTATGTCCTGGCGCTGGGCGGGGCGTCGGCGGGCCTGCGGTTCGCCTGGCTGGATCGCGAGGCCGGTCGCGATGGGTGATCCCAGGCTCGGCTCGCGGCTGAAGGAGGCGCGCACCGCCGCAGGCCTGACGCAGCAGGGGCTGGCCGACAAGGCCAGCGTCTCGCGCAAGACCATCAATACGGTCGAGAACAGCGTCTTCGTGCCCTCGACCGTGCTGGCCCTGGAACTGGCGCGGGCCCTGGACACGACGGTGGAGGCCTTGTTCTTCCTCAGAGACTGATCCGATCCATGTCCGAAAACCGCGAGACATCGTCGTGCGGGCGGCGCATCCTGCGGGCATGGATCAGCTGTTGGATCAGAAGGCCTGCTGGCGCGCCGTCGTGGCGCGGGACGCCCGTTTCGACGGGCGTTTCTTCACCGGCGTGACATCGACGGGGATCTACTGCCGGCCCGTCTGCCCGGCGCGGACGCCGAAGCGCGAGAATGTGGCCTTTCACCCCAGCGCCGCAGCGGCCGAGGCGGCGGGCTTGCGGGCCTGTCTGCGGTGCAGGCCCGAGACGGCGCCGGAAATGGGCGCCTGGCGCGGCACGTCGAACACTGTCAGCCGCGCCTTGGCTCTGATCGAGGCGGGGGCGATGGATACCGGAAATGCGGAGGCCCTGGCGACACGTCTGGGCATGGGGGAGCGGCAGCTGCGCCGCCTGTTCCGCCAGCATCTGGGCGCCGCCCCGGTCAGCGTGGCCCAGACACGGCGCGTCCTCCTGGCCAAACAGCTGATCCACGAGACCGACCTGTCGATGGCCGAGGTGGCGATGGCTTCCGGCTTCGGCAGCGTGCGACGCTTCAACGAGACGTTTCAGGCCCTGTACGGCCGCGCGCCGTCCGAGCTGCGGCACCGCAAGGTCGAGGCCGAAGCGGGCGGGGTGATCAAGATCGGTCTGTCCTATCGCCCGCCCTATGACTGGGACGCCATGATGACGACCTTGGCGATGCGCAGCGTCGCGGGCGAAGCAGTGGTCAACGGCGCCTGGACCCGGCGACTGCGCCCCGACGTGGATGGCACGGACGGTGCGGTGACGGTGCGCCCCGCTCAGCCGGGCAAGGCGGCGGTCGAGGCGCGGATCGACAATCTGAAAGCCTTGCCGGGCGTGCTGGCGCGGGTGCGACGCGTGTTCGACCTCGCCGCCGACCCCGAGGCGATCACGCGCGACCTGTCGGCCGACCCCGTGCTGCGCGCGGCAATCAGGGCCAGGCCGGGGTTGAGACTTGCGGGCGACTGGATCGATGCCGGCGAGGATGCGCCCAGCAACCGGCTGGCGACCACGGACGTCGCGCTGCTGGCGCGCGCCGAGCGGTGGCGGCCGTGGCGGGCCTATGGCGCACTCTATTGGGCCCTGAGCGAAGAGCGGCGAGATGACCAAGCAGCCTGACATGCATCTGACCCTGGATCGCATCCCGTCGCCCGTCGGCGAGGTGCTGGTCGTCACCGACGGCGACGGCGCGGTGCGGGCATTGGACTTCCACGACTACGAAGCCCGTCTGCGCCTGCTGCTGCGTCGACACTACGGTGAGGTCGTGCTGACCGAAGGCCGCGCTCCGGAGCCGGTGCGCCGGGCGGTCGAGGCCTGGTTCGGCGGCGACCTGACCGCCTTCGACGCCATTGAGGTGAAGACCGGCGGGACCGTGTTCCAACGCGCGGTGTGGAAGGCTCTGCGCGACATCCCCTCCGGCGAGACCCGCACCTATGGTCAACTCGCTGCGGCGATCGGCGCGCCAAAGGCTGTCCGCGCCGTGGGCCTAGCCAACGGCGCCAATCCGGTCGGCGTCATCGTGCCTTGCCACCGCGTGATCGGAGCGAACGGAACGTTGACCGGCTATGCGGGCGGGCTGGAGCGCAAACGCTGGCTGTTGGCGCATGAGGCGGGCGGCCGGCTGCTTTAACCCCGCGTGAACCGTTCGGGCGGCAGGGCGGCGTCGGTGAAGCGGGCCTGACGCACCGCGCCCTTGAAGTAGTTCACGCGGTTGATGCGGCAACCGACCGAGGCGCGGCCCGGCCCTTGCGGCTTGAACGGCACCGGGTGCTCGCCCTGCAGAACGCCGTCGACATAGGCCCGGTACAGCACGCCGTCGAAGGTTTGCGCGACGTGGAACCACTGTCCGCACGGATGGAGCCGCTCGGGGAAGATCAGGGTGTGGTTGTAGCCCGGCCCGCGCGTGAAGGCGTCCAGGTACCAGCGGTCCTGAACCACGCGGATCTCGAACAGGAAGCGCGTCTGCGACGGCGGCTGACCGGCCGGAGCCTCTTCGGCGAGATGAAACCAGCGTTGCTCGAAGGCGCCGCCGTCGGGTCGGAACAGGGCCTCGAAAGTGAATTTTTCGGCCCCGGCCAGCGGATGCTGATCGATGAACAGGGCGTCGTCCACGCCGTCGAACTGAACCGCTCGGCCAAACGGACTGTCGATCAGGCTCGGCGCGCCCTCGACGCGGGTTTCGATCCCCCCGATGTCGGTCAGGCGATCGAAGGTCCATATCGACTGGCGCGTCGACGCAGCCGTCATGGTCGCGCACCCCGGCAGGATCGCAGCCGCGGCGCCCGATGCGCCCAGAGCCATCAGGCGGCGGCGGTCCAGCGGCAGGACGTCAGGCATGGTTCATCTCCCGGCGGTTTTGTCGCGCGACACTATGGGATCGGCGGCGCGAGGCAACGGCCTGCGTCCCGGTTCGTTGTCTCGATCCCTACAGACTGGAGTATCGACGATGAAACTTTCCAATGGCGCGCTGGTGGCGGTGGTCGATGGCGAGAAGCTGGCCCTGTTCAAGAATACGAACGCTTCGGACATCAAGCTGACGCCGCTGGAAACCCCGGCCATCGCGGATCGGGTTTCGGGTTCGGCCGGCCGCCGATCCAATGAGGCCAACCCCGACAATGACACCCAGGCCGAGGACGGTTTCGCCATGGGCGTCGCCGAGGTGCTGAACAAATGGTCGGTCACCAACAAGATCGACGAACTGCTGGTGATCGCAGCGCCCAAGACGCTCGGCGAACTGCGCAAGCATTGGCACAAGGACCTTCAAGCCAAGCTGGTCGGCGAGATCGCCAAGGACCTGACGGGCCATTCCAGCGATCAGATCGCCGCCGCCATCGATAAGGCGTGAAGACAGACGGGCGCTGTGGGCGGCGCCCGTTCCATGATCAGGCGGCGCGTCTCGACTGCGCCGTCTGACCCAGGTCGAAGCGGCTGATCAGCTCCTCCAGTTCGCCGGCCTCGTTCGTCAGGGCGTGGCTGGCGGCGGTGGATTCCTCGACCATGGCGGCGTTCTGCTGGGTGAATTGGTCCATTTGATTGATCGCCACATTGATCTCGCCGATGCCGACCGACTGTTCGCGCGTCGCAGCGGCGATGGTGCGAACCAAGGCGTTGGCCTCCGCGACCTGGACAGCGATGGCGCTGAGGCTATCGCGCGTCAGCGACACCTGATCGGATCCGCGCTGCACATTGCTTTGCGACAGGGCGATCAGCGCCTTGATCTTTTTTGCGGCGCTGGCCGACCGTTCGGCCAGGCCCCGCACCTCGGACGCGACGACGGCGAAACCGCGTCCGGCTTCCCCGGCCCGGGCGGCCTCGACGCCGGCGTTCAGGGCCAGAAGGCTGGTCTGGAAGGCGATCTCGTCGATGACGCCGACGATCTGATTGATCTGGGTCGAGGACTGCTCGATCTCCGACATGGCGCCGATTGCGTCCTGCACGACGGCCTCGCCCTTGTCCGCCGCCGCCTGAGCGGCCTGGGTGATGTCTCGGGCGCGCTCGGCGTTTTCGGCGCTGCTGCGCACCGTCTGCGTCAGCTCGTCCAGCGCGGCGGCTGTCTGTTCCAGACCGGCGGCCTGCTGCTCGGTGCGGCGCGACAGGCTGTCGGCCGCGGCTGCGATGTCCTGACATCCGCCGCGCATCGACTGGGCCGTGGTCCAGATGCCGGTCATCGTCGTGTGCAACTGATGCAAAGCGGCGTTGTAGTCTTCCGGGATGCGACGCGTGTCGGCGGTGAAGCCCGCCTCCGGCATCCGCCAGGCTAGGTCGCCGGCGGCGAGGCGCGACAGACCTTCGCCCAACGTCTCGACGGCGCGGGTTTGCGAGGCGGCGAAAACCTCGGTCTCCTCGGCGTGCCGGCGACGATCGGTCTCGGCGGCCGCACGTTCTCGCTGCTGCTGGTCGCGCCGCGCCAGACCGTCCGCAAGCTCGAGCCGGAACCCTTCGAGCGCCCGCGCAATCTGGCCCAGTTCGTCGGCCTTGTCCGCACCGGCGACGGGAATGTCATAACGTCCTTCGCTCATGGTCCGAACATCCGCCGTCAGACGCGCAAGCGGGCGTCGGATCAGACGGTCGCTGGTGATCAGTAGGGCGACGATGATGGCGGCGATGATCAAAACCCCGCCGACCAGAAGCATCAAGGCCAACTGCCGCGCCGGGGCCTCGATCGTCGCGACGGGAATGTCCAGTACGACGGCCCAGGTCGCCTTTTGACCGGGCAGGATCACGGGCTGAACCAGACGGCGAACCGGCTCGCCGTTCACGCTGACGCCCTCGACCGCCTGGGCCTGGCGTTTGGCGATGACATTGCGCACGATGTCCGCGCCAGCGTCCGCATAGGCTTGACCTCGCACGGCGGCGTCCGGATGGGCGACCCAGACGCCCTTGTTCGACACCAAGGTCACGCGGCCCGTGCCCAGCGGCCTCATCGCCGCCAAGCGCTGCGACAGGTTGGCCAAGGTGATATCCAGGCCCGCGACGCCGATGATGCGGCCGTTGGCGCGCACCGGATAGGCGACCGAGGTCATCGCGACCTTGCCGCCGCCAATATTCTCTTCGTACGGTTCGACCACGACGGGCGCGCCGCTGGCCATCGGCTCGGTGTAATAGGCCTGTTCGAAGTCGGAGCCGTCAGCCTCAGGCTCGAGGGAAATCTGACCGTCGCGCCGCACCCAATAGATGGAAAGTCGTCCGTTGACGTTCGAACTGCTCGCCGCATCACCAATGTGGGCGGCGTCGGCGCCGACGGCGTCAGGGGCGGCCATGAACCAGGCGCCCATGACCTGATCGGTGGCTGCGGCGTTCGGCTTGACCAAGGCTGTATAGGCGGCGCGGTCAGTCAGGCCCGTTTGTCGGGCGGCGCCCAGGGTCGCCGCCAGGGTTTTGGCGCCCGTGCCGGCCGAGACGATCTCGTTGCGGATTTCTTGCGAGGCCTCTTGTGCAGCGCTTTCGGCGTATCGGCCCGCCATGTCGCGGACGATCGCACCGGAATAGGCCGTCACGCCGACGGCGGCGACAATCATCAAGGCGCCGATGGCGAGTCCCGCCACAACGGCGAGCTTCAGGGCGATGGACAGGCGATTGAACGAGAACATGACGGGCTCCGTAGGCCTGTATCCATGCGCCGCCGCCCGCAAACGTCCGGTTAAGGTCGCACTACGTAGTTACGCACCGTCCAGAAACAGGCGGCACGCCGGGTTGGCGGTCTCGTCGACGTAGGGGTAGCCCAGATCGGCCAGGGCGGCGGTCAGTTGGTCCTGCTCCTGGGGAGGCACGCTGATGCCCGCGAGGACCCGGCCGACGTCGTCGCCGTGGTTGCGATAGTGGAATAGCGTCAGGGCCCAGGCTGGCTGGAGGCTATTGAGGAAGCGCAGGAAGGCGCCGGGGCGTTCGGGGAACTGGAAGCGCAGGATGCGTTCGTGGGGCAGGCCGACGGTGCGGCCGCCAACCATGTAGCGGACGTGCAGCTTGGCGGTCTCGTTGTCGCTCATGTCCTCGACGGCGTAACCGCCCGAACGCAGGGCCGCGATCAGGTCGTCGCGTTCATGCGGACCGTTTCGCAGGGCGACGCCGACGAAGATTTGCGCCTGCCCGTCGCCAGACCAGCGATAGTTGAACTCGGTGACCGAACGACCGTCCAGACTGTCCAGGAATCGACGGTAGTCGTCGCGGTCGTCCTTCATCGCCACGGCCAGCAGGGCCTCGGCGCCCTCGCCGATCTCGGCCCGTTCGGCGACATGACGCAGCCGGTCGAAATTCAGATTGGCGCCCGAGTTGACGGCGATCAGACTGCCGCTTCCGGGGTGGGCGGCGGCCCAGGCCTTCAGCCCCGCCAAGGCTACGGCGCCCGAGGGCTCGGCGATGGCGCGGCTGTCGTCGAAAATGTCCTTGATCGCGGCGCAGATGGCGTCGGTGTCCACCAGCACGATCTCGTCCAGCAGATCCTTGCACAAGTCGAAGGTGAGCTCGCCCGCGCGACGCACGGCCACCCCGTCGGCGAACAGGCCGACCTCGTTCAGGGTCACGACCTGGCCTGCATCGATGGCGGACTTCATGGTCGGGGCATCAACCGGCTCGACGCCGATGACGCGGGTCTCGGGCCGCAGGAATTTGACGATCGCCGCGACACCGGCGGCCAGGCCCCCACCGCCGATGGGCACAAAGATGGCTTCGATCGGATCGGCGTGCTGACGGGCGATCTCGAGGCCCACCGTGCCCTGGCCCGCGATGACGTCGGGGTCGTCGAAGGGATGGATGAACGCCGCGCCGGTTTGGCTTTCCAGATGGCGGGCGTGGGCATAGGCTTCGTCGAAGCTGTCGCCATGCAGAACCACTTCGCCGCCACGGGCGCGCACGGCCGCGACCTTTATGCCGGGGGTGGTGGTGGGCATTACGATGGTGGCGGGAATGTCGCGACGTGCGGCCGCCAGGGCCACTCCCTGCGCGTGATTGCCGGCCGAGGCGCATATGACGCCCCTGGACAGTTCGTCCTCCGACAGGCCGGCGATCTTGTTGTAGGCGCCGCGGATCTTGAACGAAAAGACCGGCTGCAAGTCCTCGCGCTTCAGCAGGACGAGCCGGTCGAGCCGGGCCGACAGGCGGCGCAGCGGGTCGAGGGGCGTTTCCTCCGCCACGTCATAGACACGGGCGGTGAGGATGCGGCGGATGGTGTCCTGCATGGAAATGCTGCGGATAGGCGCTTGGAAGCAAAGAAGTGGGCTGCCGTCTAGGCGATATTCGCCGAAATGGGAACGGTTTTTGCAAATCTTTGTCTTCGGTGGCGGATAGGAGGCGGCATGCATTTCCTCTTGCACAGCGCCCGCATAGGCCTACATTGCGCCTGCTTATGCTAAATGTGAGCATAAGGGTATGGAGATGATCATGGCTGACGGCGCCTTTGGTCTGACGAAAGAGCTGGCGCGGGAAACCGCCGGGGTGTGGGCCAAGGTCAAGGACCACGTCACGCCTTTGGAGTGGCCCGAACAGGCGCGCCTGATCAGCGAGATCAACCGGCTGAAGCGCGAGCGCGACGCCGTAATCCTGGCCCACAACTATATGACGCCCGAGATCTTCCACGGGGTCGGCGACTATGTCGGCGACAGCCTGGGCCTGGCCAAGGAGGCCGCGCGGTCGGACGCCAAGGTGATCGTCCAGGCGGGCGTCCACTTCATGGCCGAGACGTCCAAGATCCTGTCGCCCGAGAAGACCGTGCTTATCCCCGACCTGCGCGCCGGGTGCTCGCTGGCTTCATCGATCACCGGGGCGGATGTGCGGCTGATCAAGCAGCGCTACCCCGGTCTGCCGGTCGTGACCTATGTGAACACCACCGCCGATGTGAAGGCCGAGACCGACATCTGCTGCACCAGCGCCAATGCTGTTCAGGTGGTCGAATGGGCGGCCAAGGAATGGGGCGTGGATCGGGTCATCCTGATCCCGGACGAGTTCCTGGCGCGCAATGTCGCGGCCCAGACGACGGTCGGCATCATCGCCTGGAAAGGTCGCTGCGAGGTGCACGAGCGGTTCACGGTCGCCGATATCGCCGAGATGCGCGCCGCCTATCCGGGGGCCGAGATCCTGGCCCACCCCGAATGCCCTGAGGACGTGCTGGCGGCGGCGGACTTCGCCGGCTCGACGGCGGCGATGACCGACTATGTCGAGGCGCGCCGGCCCAAACAGGTGGTGATGATCACCGAATGTTCGATGGCCTCGAACGTCGCTGGCGACGTGCCGGGCGTGCAGTTCATCGGCCCGTGCAACCTGTGCCCGCACATGAAGCGGAT
The DNA here is from genome assembly GCF_009661015.1 of Brevundimonas sp. SPF441. Lineage (NCBI taxonomy): Bacteria > Pseudomonadati > Pseudomonadota > Alphaproteobacteria > Caulobacterales > Caulobacteraceae > Brevundimonas > Brevundimonas sp. SPF441. The sequence goes on from NZ_WJWX01000002.1 coordinate 26,853, forward strand.
CACGCTTCAGAACATCCATGACTGCCTGCTGCACATGCAGTTCGAGGTGATCGTGCCCTCTGACATGATCGAACGTGGACGCCTGGCGGTGCAGCGAATGATCGACCTGCCGCCGCCCGCCATTCCCGCGCGCTACGATCTGGTCAAGGCGCGCCACCACGTCGATGTGGAGCTGATCTGAGCGTGACGCGGCGATCGGTCCCGGCGACGGGACGGTCGTCCGCGCCCATCTGGACGCCATGAGCAACACAGACACCACAGATCAGACGCCTGGCCGTACGCCGGGACCTTGGGACGCCAAGCCCGAAGCGACATCGGCGCGTGAAACCGCGCCGACGCCGGCAGCCGAAGCGCCGGTCGAGAAGGACCAGAGCCTGGTGTGGGCGATGCTGTCCACGGCGTTGATGGGCGGCTTCCTGTGGTGGATCACGGGCAGCGCCATCGTGGCGGGCGCGGTGCTGATCGGCCTGTTCGTCCATGAGGCGGGTCACGCTCTGGTGATGAACAAGCTCGGCATGGGGCCGGCCCGCATCTACATCATCCCCTTCCTTGGCGGCCTGGCCAAGGCGCGGCGTGACCCGAAAAGCGAGTGGGACGGGGTTCTGGTGTCGTTGGCCGGACCGGCGTTCGGCCTGCTGGCGATGATCCCCTTCGTCGGGGTCTGGATCGTGCTCGGCCAGGGGGAGTGGCTGATTGGCGCCTTCTTCATCGCCATGCTCAACCTCGTGAACCTCGTGCCTGCGCCGCCTCTGGATGGATCCAAGGCTCTTGGCCCGGTGCTGACGCGTGTGCATCCGCGTCTGGAGCAGATCGTGCTGCTGGTGATCGGCGTGGCGGTGGTCTGGTGGGGGCTGACGACCGGGCGGTTCATCCTGGCCGCCTTCCTGGCTCTGTCGGTGTTCAGCCATCTGAAGCGCGGCGTCTGGCGTCCGGCCTGGGGAACGCTGAGCTGGCCCGAGGCGGCCAAGAGCTTGGCCCTCTATCTGCTGACCCTCGCGTTGTGCGCGGCGGCGGCCGTCGGCGCCCTGATGCCGATGACCGGGGGCGATCCGGCCGGCGCGGTGCAGTTGGGCCTCAACTATTTGGGCTTTGGACGATGAACCGAACGCGGCATGACGGACCTCTGATCGTCGGGGCGGGCCTGGCGGGGCTGTCGGCCGCGCTGGAGGGGGCCAAGACCGGCGCGAAGGTTCTCGTCGTGACGCCCGAGCCCTTGCTGAGCGCCTGTTCGTCCGCCTGGGCGCAGGGCGGGATGGCGGCGGCGCTGACAGGGCAGGACTCGGCCGCATTGCACGCGAAGGACACCGAGGCGGCGGGTGCGGGTCTCGTCGAGCCGGTCGCGGCGCGCGCCCTGACCGACGCCGGGCGCGAGACTGTGGAATGGCTGGCGGCCCTGGGCGCGCCGTTCGACCGCGATGCGGACGGCGGTTTCGTCGTCAGCCTGGAGGCGGCCCACTCGGTGCCGCGCGTGGCGCGGGTCGGCGGCGACGGGGCCGGGCGGGCCATCCTGTCCGCCGTGGTTGCGGCGGTGCGGGCTGAGAAGCTGATCGAGGTGTGGGACGACGCGCGGCTGAAGGCCCTGCTGCAGGACGCCGACGGCCGTGTGGTCGGGGCGGTGGTCGTGCGCGGCGGACGTCTGGTCCAGATCACGGCGACGGCGGTCGTCCTGGCCACCGGCGGGGCGGGCGGCCTGTTCGCGGCGACCACGACCCCGGCGGCGCTGAAGGGCGAGGGTATCGCGCTGGCGGCGCGTGCCGGCGCGGAAATCCTCGATCCCGAGTTCGTCCAATTTCACCCCACCGCCATCGACGTGGGACTGGACCCCGCGCCGCTGGCGACCGAGGCTTTGCGGGGTGAGGGGGCGCGACTGATCGATGGTCAGGGACGCTTTCTATTGGGCGAGGCGGACGACGCCGATCTGAAACCGCGCGACGTGGTGGCGCGCGCGGTCCATGCGGCGCGCGCGGACGAGCGAGGGGCCTATCTGGATGCACGCACGGCGATCGGGGACGAGTTTCCCCATGCGTTTCCCGCCGTCTTCGCCGCCTGCATGCGCGCCGGGCTGGACCCACGCATCAGTCCGATCCCGGTGATGGCGGCGTGCCACTATCATATGGGCGGGATCGCCGCCGACGCGGACGGCCGTACGACGGTTGCGGGCCTTTATGCGGTCGGGGAGTGCGCGGCGACCGGCGTTCACGGCGCCAACCGGCTGGCGTCCAACTCCCTGCTGGAAGCGGCGGCCTTCGGTCGGCGCGCGGGCCGGTCGGCGGCCCAGGAAGTCGGCGGCGGCCGCCCCTTGGCGGCTAATATCTCGCCTGACCTGCCGGATCCGGCGATGGCCGAACTGCGGACCGCCATGACGGCGCATGCGGGCGTGGTGCGTGATGCGGAGGGACTACAGACCCTCATCTCCCTGATTGACCGGCTGCAGAGCCAGCACGGGCCGGCGGCCGTCCTGTTGGCGGCGAGGCTCATCGCCCAGGCGGCTCTGGACCGGCGCGAGAGCCGGGGCGGGCATTACCGGTCGGACTATCCGCAGACGGATGGGGCGGCGGTGCATACGCGGGTGCGGATCCCACACCCGGCGGCGTTGGAGGCGGCGGAATGAGACGACTTCCCGAGGTGCTGATTGAGCCTGTCGTGCGGCTGGCGCTGGCTGAGGACTTGGGTCGTGCCGGCGACATGACCGCCATGGCCTGCATCCCAGAGGATGCGCGGATGAAGGCGGCCTTTGCGGCAAGGAAGCCTGGCGTGCTGGCGGGCATCGACTGCGTGCGCCTGGCCGTGCTGGCCATGGACCCCAAAGCCTCGATCGATTTGAGATTGCGAGACGGCGACGCCTTCGAGGCCGGCGCCGTGCTGGCGGTTGTCGACGCCGACGCGCGGGCCTTCCTCTCGGCCGAGCGGACGGCGCTCAATCTGGTCGGACGGCTCAGCGGCGTGGCGACCTTGACGCGCACCTATGTTCAAGCCGTCGCCGGGACCAAGGCGCGGATCGCGGATACGCGCAAGACCACGCCCGGGCTGCGCGCGTTGGAAAAGCACGCCGTGGCCTGCGGCGGCGGTATCAATCATCGCTTCGGTCTGGATGACGCCATCCTGATCAAGGACAACCACGTCGCTGTCTGTGGCGGCGTCGCCGAGGCGGTGCGACGGGCCAAAGCCTTCGCCCCGCATTTGATGAAGGTCGAGGTCGAGGTTGATGGGTTGGATCAGCTGGACGCCGTATTGGCCCTGATCGACGAGGGTGCGGCGCCCGACGTCATCATGCTGGACAACTTCAGCCTCGACGACCTGCGCGCCGCTGTGGCGCGCGTCGCCGGGCGGATCGTGCTGGAGGCCTCGGGCGGGATCGATCTGACGACGGTGCGCGGCATCGCCGAGACGGGCGTGGACGTCATCTCGGTCGGCGCCCTGACCCATTCGGCGCCCGTTTTGGATATCGGCCTGGACGCGCTCTGACGGCTTGCAGGCCTCCGCCGATCAAGCGGGGCTAGAGGCCGTTTCGGCGACGTCGGTCTTGGCCGAGGTTTCGTTCGACCGCGCGGGGCGAGAAGCCGGTTGTGGCGCGGCGGCGCGCGTGGCGGTGGGTGAAGGCGTCGTCGATTGCGCCGTCGGCGCGGGCAGGGCGCGACCTTCCTGCGCCAGCACCATCGAATAGGCGACCGCCTGTCCGGCCTGACGCGCAGTTTCGACCGGGTTGAGGCCGGCCTGGATCAGGCGCGGCTGGTCCGCCGGCGCCGCGCGACGGGCGGCGTAGGTGAAGGTCCCGCCGGTGCTCGAACGGCCGCCGAAGCGATAGAACAGATGGCTGCCGACCTGGCTGACCTGCACCAGCGACGAACGCCAGCCCGGCGTCACGGCTGTGGTGTGGAAGTGGGTCGCATTGCCGACGCGCGAGAAGACCGACCCCGACATGGCGTTCGAGGCCACGGTCTTGGCGCGGTTCCAGGCAGCCTGGTTGACGCGGCCGCGCATCGCGCCGGAGCAGGTGAAGGAGAACTGGCAACCGGTGCTGCGCGCCGCGCCCTGGAAGACGACGCCGCAGACCGTCTTGGGGAAGGCGGGGTGGCGCACGCGGTTCAGGACGACTTGAGCCACGGCCTTCATGCCGTCGGCGCCCTCGCCACGAGCTTCATAATAGACGGCCTGGGTCAGGCAATCGAGATCGCGGCTGGCGTCCAAGGCATTGGAGACGCGGAAGGCGGGCGCGGCGGTCGGTGCGGTCAGGCTGGCACGGCGAAGGTTGGGGTCGCCGGGCGCGCGAAGTTGTTCGAGACGGGCGGCCAGCAGTTCGGCCTGACGGTCGCGCTGGGCCGCGCCCGCGCTGGTGTAGGGATCATGACGACGCGCAATGGTCAGGGCGCTGGCGTCGAGGCCGCCGGCGGCGGCGGCGAGGGCTTCTTCCGTGAACCCAGCGGCGGTTGCGCCTTGAATCCGTTCGGCCTGGGCGCGCAGCGTCGTCGCGCGGGCCGTCGTACCGCCCAGATAGGCGCATCCGATCGCCAGTCCCATCAGACCGCCAAAGGCTGCGACAGCCGTCATGGGCTTGATCTTGGCCACACGATCGGCGCGCAAAATGGCGCGCGTCTGCGAGGAATGCGACAACGAGGTAGTCCTGTTCAGCAGGGCGAGAAACGCGGCCCCCGGGGTAGTCTTGCCGGCGAGGCGACCCATTGCGGTCGCGGTCCAGCCTGCAAATTCCGGCGCTCGGCTCAGTGGCCCGGGCGTCGAGGACGGGCCTTTAGCCAGCCTTTTGTGGCCTCAATGTGTTCGATTCGCAATCCGATGGTTAACGCAGCGGATTCGGTAGGTATTTTTCAGTCGCGGCGACCCATGTGGCTGCAAAACGGCAAGACTGGATAAATCTATAGGGCGAATACTGTATCCATCAACAGTTGAACTTGTTGTGTCTAGATATGCTGCATCGCAACAAACTAACTGGCGCGAACAAAGCTGTTTAGAATTGTGGCGGTGGTTGTCGGCGCAACTAGAGCTCAAGCCAGGAACCGCTATGCCGCGTTCGCGTTCAAGCGTGGCCTTTGGAGAGAAGCCCATGATAAAAATTGTCACCGTGACCGCAGCCGCTGCGGCGGCCATCGCCCTGTCCGCCTGCGGCGCGACCATCGAACAGAAGGCCGCCAGCGGTGCTATCGCCGGCGCGGTCGTCGGCGGCCCGGTCGGCGCCGCCGTGGGCGGTGCGGCCGGGACGGCTGTCGGTCAGGCGCAAAAGCCGAACTAAGACGAGTTCGGTCGACGCACGCTCTTATCGCAGCGCTTGCGATCAGGGCTGCGTCGCCTATCTGAACGAAGTGTTGCGGCCACGCCGCCGCGACGCTCCAAATGACGCATCAGGCCGATTTGCGGGCTGCGAACCTTGATTTTCGCGCGCTTATCGGCTTTGTGCGCCCCGCTTCGGGCCGTGCGTGGCGCAGCCTGACCCCCGACGACCGCCCTGGTCGCTCACAAGGAACCCTGACGCTTTCGCATGAAAGATCTGAAGACCGGATTCTCCGACCGCATTACCGCCCAGCAAGAGGCCAAGAAGGCCCTGCTCGCCAAATTCAAGCCAAAGGCCGCCGCGCCCGATCCCGAGTTCGAGCGTCTGGCTGAAAAGCGCGCCGCCGAAAAAGAGGCCTTGCGTCAGCAGCACGAGCTGGCCAAGGCCGAGCAGCGTCGTGAAAAGGCTGAAAAGGAAGCCGCGCGTCTGGCCGCCGAACTCGCCGCCCAGGAAGAGATCGACGCGGAAAAGCGCGCCGACCGCAAGGCGCGCAAGCAACTGACCAAGGAAGAGCAGAAGGCCAAGCGCGACGCGCGTTACGCCGCCCGCAAGGCCCGCCGCTAAATCCAACTGCGGCTCGAAACAGATCGACGCGTCGCATCGCTGCGGCGCGTTTTTCTTTGGCCGTCAGGTCCCCGCTTCGTTAGTTCGTCGTCGCGGCGCTGAGGCGTTCCAGCAGGGCGCGCAACTGGTCCGACGAATAGGGTTTGCGCAGCAGGGGCCAGATCGTGTCGGCCAGCACCGCATCCACGTCCTCGCCGACGTAGCCCGAGGTCAGGGCGATCCGCAAATCCGGCCAGCGCGCCGCCGCCTCGCGCGCCAAATCGATGCCGCTCATGCCGCCGGGCATCACCACGTCGGTCAGCATCAGATCGAAGTCGTCGGCTTGAAGGAACTTCAGCGCATCGTCGCCCGTCTCGGCCCAATCGACCTCCAGCCCGAAACCTTCCAGGATTTCGAGCGCAATGGCGGCGACGCCGGCGTCGTCCTCCACCAGCAACATCCGCCCGCCCTCGACTACGGGGACGCCATCGGCGGCGACCAGACTGGACGTCATTGCGGCGTCTTCCGCCGACAGAGGCGGCAGGAAAATGCAGATCTCGGCCCCGCGTCCCGGCTCGGAGATGATCTGGACGCCGCCGCCCGATTGGCGCGCGAACCCATAGACCTGGCTCAGCCCCAGGCCTGTCCCCTTGCCGACGCCCTTGGTGGTGAAGAAGGGTTCGAACACCCGGTCGCGGATGTCGGGCGACATGCCTTCGCCGTTGTCGGCGACGCTGACGCAGACATAGTCGCCCGCCGCCAGTTCGGCGATCTGTCCGGCCTCGACCGTGCAGGCCCGCGTCTGCACGGTGATGCGGGCCTGGCGGCCCCTGGCCCCGGTCACATCGCCCAGGGCGTCGCGCGCATTGACGATCAGGTTCAGCAGCGCGGCTTCGAACTGGGCCGGATCGACATTGGCGGGCGCGCCGCCACGCTTCAGCTTGACCTTGAAGTCCACGGCCTCGCCGACGGCCCGACGCAGCAGCGGTTCGCTCTCGCGGATCAGGGCGTTGAGATCGATCGGCTCGGGCCGCAGAGCCTGACGACGCGAGAAGGCCAGCAACTGATGCGTCAAGCTCTCGCCCCGTCGCGCCGCCGCCAGCGCCGCCTCGCCCAGCTTCTTGCGCTTGGCCGCGTCCTCGCTGCGCAGGATGATGTCCAACGCCCCGATCACGACGGTCAGCAGATTGTTGAAGTCATGCGCGACCCCGCCGGTCAGCCGCCCGACGGCCTCCATCCGCTGGGCATGGACCAGTTGCGCCTCGGCCTGGGCCTTTTCGATCAGGGCCTCGTCGACCCTTTCTTCCAGCAGTTCATTGATGCGTTTCAGGTCGTCTTCGGCCCGCTTGGCGTCGGTCACATCCAGACAGGCGCCGACATAACCCTGGAATAGGCCCGAGGCGTCGAAGCGCGGCACGCCTTCAGTTCGCAGCCAGCGCGGGCCGAGCGTCGAGTGGTTGATCCGCGTCAGCGCCTCGAACCGATCCCGGGCCTCGAAGGCGCGCATGAACGCGGCGGCGAAGACCCCCTCGTCGTCCGGATGGATCAGGCGTCGCCAGCTATCGGGCAGATGCGCGTCCGCCTCGACGCCGAAGAAGGTGCGGTAGCGCCTGTTGGCGAACACCATCTGGGCGGCGTCGTCACTCATCCAGATCAGGGCGGGCGCGCTGTCGGCGACCGTGCGGAAGCGGTTCTCGGATTCCTCTAGTCGCGCCTGGGCCGTGCGCATGTCCGTCACGTCGAACGCCACGCCCACGAAGCCGACGACCTCCTGGCCCGCCAGACGGGGACGGGAGAAGGACTTCAGCCAGCGCCATTCGCCATCGTGACGGCGATAGCGCGCCTCCATCGAAAAGGGCTCGCGCGTCGCTTCCCCGTTAATCGATTCCGCCAGGATGCGCGCCTGATCCTCGGGATGCAGCGCGCTTCGCCAATCCAGGTTGAGGACGGTCTGATAGTCCGAGCCGTGGAAATCGACATAGGCGCGGTTCACGAAGGCGCGTGTGCGATCCTGTTTGGTGACCCAGATCAGCACCGGCGCGGTGTCGGCGATGGCGCGGAACCGCTGTTCGCTCTCACGGGTCTCGTTTTCCGCTCGGGCGCGCTCGACCTCGGCCCAGGTGCGCGCCGCGACTTCTTCGACAAGGCTGACCTCAGCCTCGGTCCAGTCGCGCGGCGTCGCCGAATGGACATAGAGAAACGCGCGCAAACGTCCGGTCCGGATCAGCGGCGCGCGCACCAGAGCGCGGGTCTCAATGGCGTCGAAGGCGTCGGCGACCGCCGCCGTGCGAGGGTCTTCGCACACATCTGAAATCTGGATGGTGCGGCCTTCGTTCAGGTCCGAGATCAGACCTTCGCCAAAGGCGTTCAGGCTGAACTGACCCTGAGCGCTTGCGACGCCGGCGGTCCAGTCGCGGCTCATGGAGACGACTCCCGCCGACTGATCGACCTCGCCATAGCCCACCCGCTCGACATCCAGCAGTGCCCCGAGCGTACTCTCCACGTCGGCCATGATGTCTTCGGGATTTGTCAGGTCGCGCAGCCGGTCGCTGAGGTCCAGCAGAAAGGCCTGACGTCGCGCGGCGCGCGCCGCCGCATCCAGCGCCTCGCGGGTTTCGGTCACGTCGAAGGAAATGCCGGCATAGCCCACGAAGACGCCTTGGCCGTCGAAGCGCGGCCGCACGACGGCCCGCATCCAGCGCCAAACACCATCCTGCCCCAGAACGCGCGCCTCCATCTGAAACGGCTTGCGATCAGCGGCGCCGGCCTTCTCTGCCGCCTTTACGGTCTCCAGATCGTCGGGGTGAACGGCGGTCTTCCAGCCGCCTTCGCGCAACGCCTCGATGTCCAGTCCATGCAGGGTGAAGACGGCGGCGTTGACGAACTCGAACTCGCCCTTGGCATCCAGCAGCCAGATCGGCGAGGGGGCGGTATCGGCGAGTTCGCGGAACCGGGTCTCGCTTTCACTCAACCGCGACAGGGCCTTGCGGAGCGACGCCCCCACCGCCGCGATGAACAGGCCGACGAGAACGAAATTCCAGGTCGCCGCACCGCCGATGGCGTCAAGCACGCCATCCCGTCCGGTGGCCGTCAGCGCGACGATCGCCCAGCCGCCGCCGGTACACACCGCCAGCGCCGTCAAGGCTCCGGTCCAGCCGGCCGCCAGAGCGGCCAGGGTCACCGCCGGCAACAGGATGGTGAAGCCGGTCACCTCGCCATACAGCGGCGACGCCGCCGCCCGGATCGCCAGACCCGCGAGAGCGATGCCGATCCCGATCAAAAGGCGATGCGTCGGCGAGGCCGTCGACAAGCGCGCCAGGCCGATCAGCCAGCGATCCATGACCGCGATCCGCCGTTTCGATCCGCCTGCGCTCATATCGTCGGTTCGCCCCACCAGCGACGCGTTTGCCTCGCTGGAACATAGTTTTACACCTTGCGTTTGGGGCGACCACCCCTGACGCGCAGGGGGTTTGATAACGGCGGTCGTCGTGACGCCGGAAAATGGCCTAGAAGTCGGACTAGACGCGCGATCTCAGCGAAAGGCCGGTGCGCCGATCGCGGCTATTGGACCCTGAATGACCCGGTTGCCCTGGAAGACGATGTGGAAGGCGCTGCGGCGTTCGGCGGCGGCCTTGCCCGCGGCCGGCGCGGTGCTGGGCGTCGCCATGGCGGCGGGGTCCAGCGTGCGACCCGATATGGATCGGACGGCCGAGGCGGTTTCGCGCATCACCGGCGGCGACCTCGGCGCGGGCGGGCTGGCTGCGATCAAGGGGCGACTGACGCCGTCACAGCTGGCCGTCGCCATGCGGCATGATCCCAACCTTCTGCAGCCGGCTCTCTACGGGCTGACGCCGGGCTGGGAGAGCTTGACGCTGGCCGGAAAGCCGGGTCTGGAACCGGGCAAGAGCGGCCTTGAGGCCCAACGTCTGAACGCGGCCATGGCGCCCGCGTCCGGCGCGCTGCGTCCCGCCTTGCCGTTCGTGTTCAAGGGCAGCGCCGATGATCGCAGGCGGGCTTTGCGCTGCCTGACCCAGGCGGTCTATTACGAGGCGGCGCTGGAGCCGGACAACGGCCAGGCGGGCGTGGCGCAGGTTGTCCTGAACCGCGTGCGCGATCCAAACTACGCCAACACCGTCTGCGGCGTGGTGTTCGAGGGCGCCGAACGCGTCACGGGCTGTCAGTTCAGCTTCACCTGCGACGGCTCGCTGGGCCAGGCGCCGGTCGGCTGGGCTTGGGAGCGGGCGCGCAAGGTGGCGGAGCGCGCGCTGAACGGCGCCGTGGCTCAGGAGGTCGGGACTGCCACACACTATCACGCCGACTATGTGCATCCCTGGTGGGCGCCGACGGTGGCCAAGGTGACGCAGATCGGCGCCCACATCTTCTATCGTTGGAAGGGCGTCTATGGCGAGACAGCCGCCTTCCGCAAAACCTACAATGGGCGCGAGCCGGCGATCGACGAGGCGCGTTTCTCGCGTCCCCGTATGACGATCGCCGCCGGCTCTGCAACCGGCGGCGCCGATCCCGACGCTCCGCTGAAAGACGCGCCGTTGAAGACGGTCGAGATCGATGGTCAGCAGCGGGTCGTCGGCGTGGTCAGCCTGGGCGGTCGCCGCCTGCCGACGCGTGATGAAGTCGCCGCCATCAACGCGCGCCTGAACGCCATGGAGCGGCCAGCATCGTCGACCAAACCCGCCGCCCCGGCACCCACAGGCGTCACGACAATGGATGTGGAGGAAGTCGGTCGCCCCGCGAACTGACATCCTGCATTGCAACGCTTCGTCACTCCAAGCATTGATGTCGATGGTCGGACCTGACCGGCCCAGCGAGGACGCCTGCTTGACCCACCCCGAAGTCGATTGTCCGAGGTGGGACGAAGCCGACCGTCTGAAGGCCCTGACGAGCTACGGCGTGCTGGACACGACGCCCGAAGGGTCGTTCGACGATCTGGCGTCGCTCGCCGCGCGCATCTGTGAGGCGCCGATGGCCGCCGTCAGTCTGGTTGATTCCCAGCGTCAGTGGTTCAAGTCCGAGGTCGGTCTGGGCGTGCGCGAGACGCCGCGGCCGCTGTCGTTCTGCGCCCAAGCCATGCTGGGCGACGACGTCATGGTCATCCCCGACGCGATGCAGGATGAGCGCTTCATCGACAATGATTTGGTGACGGGCGCGCCGCACATCCGCTTCTATGCCGGCTATCCGCTGAGGACGCCCGACGGCGTGCCGCTGGGCGCCCTGTGCGTGCTGGACGACACGCCGCGCCCGCAAGGTCTGACCGAGCTTCAGCTGATGGCGCTCAAGACCCTGGCGCAACAGGTGATGACGCAACTGGAGTTGCGCCGCGCCCTGTTGGACCGGGACCTCAGCGACCGCACCGCGCGGTTGGCGATGGAGGCCTCAGCCTATGTCGGGGCCTGGGACTGGGACATTCCCGAGAACCGGGTGATCGCCGACGAACGCTTTGCGCGGATGTATGGCGTGGATCCCGAAGCGGCGCGCGAGGGCGCGGCCATCGAGGTTTTCACCTCCAGCGTCCATCCCGACGACGCCCAGCGCGTCGCCGACGAGATCGACCGGGCCATGACGGGCGACGGCGCCTTCGTCAGCGAATATCGTTTGGGCCAGGGTGATGACGTGCGTTGGATTCTGGCGCGCGGTCAGGTCTATTTCGACGCGGAGGGCAAGCCGATCCGCTTCCCCGGCGTCGCGGTGGACATCACCGAACGCAAGACCATCGAGACGGACCTCGCCGAAACCGCCGTGGCCCTGAGCGAAAGCGAGAGTCGGTTTCGGGTGTTGGCTGACGCCATGCCGCAGATGGTGTGGTCCACCCTGCCGGACGGTTTTCACGACTACTACAATGCGCGCTGGTACGAATTCACGGGCGTGCCTCTGGGCTCGACGGATGGCGAGGGCTGGAACGACATGTTCCATGCCGACGACCGCGAACGGGCGTGGACCGTGTGGCGCAACTCGCTGGAAACCGGCGAGCCCTATGAGATCGAATACCGGCTGAAGCATCACAGCGGCGTCTATCGCTGGACCCTGGGCCGCGCGGTGGCGATCCGCGACGAAGCGGGCGAGATCACCCGCTGGTTCGGCACCCTGACCGATATCGATGAGTTGAAGCGGCTGGAGCAAGGCCGCGAGCTGGTCAGCCAGGAGCTGAGCCACCGGATCAAGAACATCTTCGCGGTCGTCACCGCCCTGGTTGCCCTGTCGGCGCGCCAGTATCCGGAGGCCAAGGCGTTTTCGGCCTCGTTGCGCACACGCATCGCCGCCCTGGCCCGGGCGCATGAGTTCGTGCGGCCGCACACCGAAACGTCCAAGACCACGATCGGGGCGACAACCCTGCATTCCTTCCTGTCCGACCTGTTCAAGGCCTATGCGGATGAGACAGGCGGGGCGCGCGTCGTCATCCAGGGCGAGGACGCCGTCTTCGATGATCAGGCGGCGACCTCAGTGGCCTTGCTGTTCCACGAACTGGCGACCAACGCCGCCAAATACGGCGCGCTTTCCGAGCGTGGGGGCGTCGTGACGCTCGACACAGAACGACAGGAGGATCGCTTCGTTCTGACCTGGTCGGAAACGGGCGGTCCGGTCATCCAGGGCATGCCGCAACGCACCGGCTTCGGCTCATCCCTTGCCAGCCTCTCGGTCGAGGGACAACTCGGCGGGCGGTTGTCGCGCGAGTGGCGGCCAGAGGGGCTCCAGGTCATCGTGGACCTGCCGGCTACGGCTCTGTCCCGACGCCGAGCGGCGGGCGGACATACAAATTAGTCCTCTATTGAAACTAATGCCTCACACTGACGTTACGTACGCTCCCGAGCACTGATTGAACCCATGACTGCGCGTATCCTCATCATCGAAGACGAAGCTCTCGTTGCGATGGAGCTTAGGTTCGTCCTGGAGGACCTCGGTCACGAGGTTCTGGGCGTCGCCGCGACCGCACAGGCCGCGCGCGATCTGGTGCGCGAGAACGACGTTGATCTGGCGCTGGTCGATATCCACCTGTCCGACGGTCCCACAGGAATCAATCTGGGCCGCGAACTGGGTCAGGACATGGGCGTCTCCGTCCTGTTCATGACGGCCAACCCCGGCATGGTGCGCGACGGCGTCGCCGGTACCATCGGCGTCTTGTCCAAACCGACAGACGAACATGCGGTCCAGACGGCTGTGGATTACGCCCTGCGCCGTCGCCAGGGACAGCCGGTCGACTACGCGCCTCCGGGTCTTCAACTGTTCGGCTGACCGCAGCCGAGGCGGTTGCGGTCGCAATGATGCGGCATATGTCGAGGTCTCCCCAAGAGGAGATCTCCGCATGACCACCCTTTCCAAACGCAAGCTCGGCTCCAGCGGCCTGGACATCGCCCCCCTGGTGTTCGGCGGCAACGTCTTCGGCTGGACGGCGGACGAGGCGACCTCATTCGCCCTGCTGGACGCCTTCGTCGAGGCCGGTTTCGACGCCGTCGACACAGCCGACGCCTATTCGCGCTGGGTTCCGGGCCATTCCGGCGGCGAAAGCGAGACGATCATCGGCAAGTGGCTGAAGGCGCGCGGCCGGCGCGACCACGTCAAGATCCTGACCAAGGTCGGATCGGATATGGGGCAGGGCCACAACGACCTGTCACCGGCCTGGATAGAGACGGCGGTCGAGGCGTCGCTGCGCCGGCTCCAGACCGACTATATCGACCTGTATCAGACCCACTGGCCCGATCCGAAGACACCGCAGGACGAGACGCTGCGCGCGCTGGACAAGCTGGTGCAGGCCGGCAAGGTGCGCGCCATCGGCACGTCCAACCATTCGGCCGAGCAGGTGTCCGAAGCTCTGGACATCTCGCAGCGCGAGGGTCTGGCCGCCTATGCGACGATCCAGCCGCACTACAACCTCTACAGCCGCGACACCTTCGAGGGCGGGTTGCAGGACCTGGCCGTCAAGAAGGGGCTGGGCGTCATCACCTATTTCAGCCTGGAGAGCGGCTTCCTGACCGGCAAATACAAGACCGTCGATCAGATCGCCGGGACCAAGCGTGAGGGAATGCTGACGGACAAGTTCGACGAGCGCGGCGTGCGTATCCTGGCGGTTCTGGACGCCGTGGCCCAGAAGAATGAGGCCACCTCCGCCCAAGTCGCCCTGGCCTGGCTGCTGGCCCAGCCGGGCGTGACGGCCCCGATTGTCAGCGCCACCTCGACCGACCAACTGGCCGACACGCTGAAGGCGGCGACACTGACGCTATCGGACGAGGATCTGGCAGAACTGACGGAGGCCTCGGCCTACTGATCGCGCAGGATCGGGGTCACCAGACCCCGATCTTCTCCGCCTCGGCGTGGCTGATGGGGTTGTGGGCCTTGGCGTGGTCCTCTTCGGCAAGGAAGCGGCTGACTTCCAGGGCGGCCATGCAGCCCATGCCGGCGGCGGTGACGGCCTGGCGGTAGACGTCGTCGGTCACGTCGCCGGCGGCCCAGACGCCTTCGATCTCGGTCGAGGCCGTGCCGGGCTTAACCCGCAGATAGCCGCCGGCGTTGGTCTCCAGCTGGCCCTTGAACAGTTCCGACGACGGGGCGTGGCCGATGGCGATGAAGACGCCGTCGGCATGGATTTCCCGGGTCGAGCCGTCCTGGACGTTCTTGAGCCGAACGTCGGTCACGTTCTTGGCCATTCCGTCCACGACGCCGACGATCTCCTCGATCGCCGAGTTCCAGATCACCTCCACCTTGGGGTGGGCGAACAGTCGGTCTTGCAGGATCTTCTCGGCGCGGAACTCGTCGCGGCGGTGAACGACCGTGACCTTGGAGGCGAAGTTGGTCAGGAACAGCGCCTCTTCGACGGCGGTGTTGCCGCCGCCGACGACCACGACTTCCTTGCCGCGATAGAAGAAGCCGTCGCAGGTGGCGCAGGCCGAGACGCCGAAGCCCTGATAGGCAGCCTCGCTCTCAAGCCCCAGCCATTTGGCCTGGGCGCCGGTGGAGATGATGACGGTCTCGGCCAGCATCTCTTCGCCGCTGTCCAGCTTCAGGCGGAACGGGCGTTGCGACAGGTCGGCGGAGACCACGATGTCGTGGATGACCTCGGTCCCGACATGCAGGGCCTGGGCCTGCATCTGCTCCATCAGCCAGGGGCCCTGGATGGTGTCGGCGAAGCCGGGATAGTTCTCGACGTCGGTGGTGATTGTCAGCTGGCCGCCAGGCTGGATGCCGGCGATGACGACGGGGTTCAGCGAGGCGCGGGCGGCGTAGATGGCGGCGGTCCAGCCGGCGGGACCGGAACCGATGATGGCGACGCGAACGGTACGAGCTTGGGTCATGGCCCCTATTTAGGCGGTGATTCCCGTTTGCGCGATGCTAGTCTCGCCTGACACGCAGGGGAGTATGGGGATGACGAGCAAGAACGCGGCCTTCCTGCCGATCGGGATCGGCATGGGCCTGTCGATCGGCGTAGCGCTGGGCGTGGCGCTGGACAACGTCGGCCTGGGCCTCGCCCTGGGCACGGCCATCGGATCGGGCTTTGGCGTGGCCTTGATGGGGGCCGCGAACGCCAAGGCCCGGAAGGGCGGCGGGTCGGATGGCGGCGCGGTCATGCCGTCATCGGATACGTCGCAGCACAGCGGCCCAGACTGCAGCGGGGACAGCGGTTGTGACGGCGGGGGCGGTGGCGGCGACTAGAAAAGGCCACTCCAGATTTTTTGAGTGCACTTTAGTGCAGATTTTTGCGAACCGTTCTTGGGAATCCTCCTGATGACGGTCGTCACCATGAGGCATGACGGCGTCAGAAACGGACGTGGGTCTCGCTATCGCGTCCGCATCGCTTCCAGGACGGCGCGCGCGGCGCGGGCGGTTTCGGCCAGCGGGTCGTAGGTCCAGCCTTCCAGAGTGCCGTCGAACGGGCGGGTTGCGCCGCGCGATTGCAGGTCGTCGTGCAGGCGAGCAAACTTGTCGCCGGCTTTCAGCGAGATCATCGGCAGGACGTGGACCGGCTTGCCTGTGGAGGCGGCCTCGGCGGCCATATTGGCGCTGTCCTCGGTGACCAGGATGTGGTCGGCGAAATGCAGGAAGCCGAACAGGGGATTGTCGCCTGTCCCGTCCCAGATCCAGCCCGGCAGGTCCGACAGGCGAGCGGTCATGGCGGCTTTCGCCGCGTCGGGCGTTCGGCGTGAGAAGGTCAGCATCAGCGCCCCGCCCGATGCTCGCACGGCGTCCGCGATCTGGTCGGCCAGATCAGCCGCATGGGCCTCGGTCAGGTCGAAAGCCTTGGACTTGCCGCCGATCAGCACGGCGATGCGCGGATGGGGCAGGGGGGCGATCCGGTCGGCGAAGGGGGGCGCGGCCTCGGCGATCCGCTGCGGCGTGATGCGATGGGGCGAGCCGGTGATTTCGAAGACATTGTCGCCCGACAGACCGTCATGGGCGGGCGCGACGATCAGGTCGTAGCGATCGTCGGCCCAGCGTGGATCCTGGGTCTGGACGACGAAGGTCTTGCCGCCGCTCCAGGCCTTGACGCGGGTCGACAGCGGCAGGGTCGCACGACCCGTGGCGATCCACAGATCGGGCCAGGGGGCGGTCAACGGCGCGGACGCCAGCATGGCAGGAATCTTTAACGCCGACGGCAGGCGGTCGAAGATCGGCCGCCAGCGAGTATGTTTGATCGTAACCTCGGCCGGGGTCAGGCGCTGGACGGCCTCGGCGAGACCCAGCGCCTGATTCTCGATGCCGGCGCGGCCGTCGGAGACGACCCAGATGGAAAGGGGCTGCGCGGACGCTGCCCCAGCCACCGCTATTACTTCCACTCGACCTTGAGGATCTCGTAGGCCTTCACGCCGCCGGGGGTGTTGACCTCCACGACGTCGCCGACCTCCTTGGAAATCATGGCGCGCGCGATCGGCGAGGCGATCGAGATCTTGCCCTTCTTCACATCGGCTTCGTGTTCGCCGACGATCTGATAGGTGGCCTCTTCCTCGGTGTCCTCGTCCACCACGGTGACCGTGGCGCCGAACTTGACCTGACTGCCGGACAGTTTGGACACGTCGATGACCTGGGCGCGGCTGATCTTGTCCTCGATCTCGGCGATCTGGCCTTCGATCCAGCCCTGACGCTCCTTGGCGGCGTGGTATTCGGCGTTTTCGGACAGGTCGCCGTGCTCACGCGCCTCGGAAATGGCGGCGATCACGCTCGGCCTTTCGACCGACTTCAATTGCTTCAGTTGATCGTCGAGGGCACGGTAGCCCTCGCCCGTCATCGGCACTTTTTCCATTTGTGTCGTGATTTTTCTGGTTCGCCCGGAGACTGGAAAGACGCGAGATAAGCACACAAAAGGCCGCGGGGCGGGCGCGGCCGGGCATCAAGACTAGGGTTTCTCGCTCAGGAATTCAAGAGCGCGATGCCCGCGCCGGTTGACCGCTCAAGCGCGGGCCGGCGGTTCGGGCTTGTGGTCGCGGCGCAGGACGCCCTTTATGAGGCTGTAGGCTAGCCAACCGACGGCGGCGAGGCCAGCGAGCATGAAGACGCCGGAAATCAGGGCGGCTCCTGCCGCCATGAAGGCGAGGACGAAGGCGACGGCCGCAGCCAGTCCGGCGACGATCTGAATGGTTTGAAGGCGCATGAGACCTTAACGCCCTCGACCACGGCGGGTTGCGCCGCCGCGATCACGATCCGATCACGCGTAGCTGTAGGGACCGCCGCGCTCGAGCGCGCGTTGATAGGCAGGCCGCGCATGGATGCGGTTCAAGAAGGCCTTTAGACGAGGTTTGGTCTCGGCATTGAACGCGCGGTCGGCGCCGGCCTCGACTGGAAAGCTCATCATGATGTCGGCGGCGGTGAACTGATCGCCCGCGAACCATTCAGAGCGGCCCAGTTCGTCCTCCCAGAACCCGACATGGGTGCGCAGCTGTGGATCGACGAAACTGGTGATCGCCTTGTTGGCGACGCCATTGACGATCGGCTTCAGCAGGGCCGGCGCACGGCGTGGGAGCATGCTGAAGACCAGCTTCAGCAGCAAAGGGGGCATGGCCGACCCCTCGGCATAGTGCAGCCAATAGGTGAATCGACGGCCGTTCTCGGTTCCCGCCGCCGGACGCAGGCGACCTTGGCCGTAGGTATCGAGCAGATATTCGACGATGGCCCCGGTCTCTGCGACCTTGACCGCGCCGTCCTCGATGACCGGCGACTTGCCCAGCGGGTGGATCGCCAGCAGTTCGGGGGGCGCCAGCCGGTTTCCGGGGTTTCGTTCGTAGCGGACCACCTCATAGTCTAGGCCCAACTCTTCGAGCAGCCACAGGACGCGTTGCGAGCGGCTGTCGTTCAGATGGTGGACTTTGATCATGGGTCGGCTCCGGGCGGCGAGGCGTGACTATTCGCAACGCCGCCCCAGAAGTCGAGCGGCGATTGCGGCCTCAACGCGGGCGGCGACCGCTCCAGCGTCCGCGAGGTTGCGGCGCGACCTTGGGCTTGGCGCCTTCGCGGCGGTTGCGCCAGACCTCATAGGCCAGGGTCGCCAGGGCCAGTTTGCCGGCGTGACGACCGGCGACGCGACGGCCGCCCTTGGAGAGCAGCAGGCTGCCGATCAGCGGGACGAGTTTGTTCAGACGGGACATGATTGAGTTCCTTTCGTCGTCCCAACGCGCCGTGCGCGATCAGGGTTCGCCCTGCGACGACATGAACTGTCAGCGACCGGCAGAAGGTTTGGCGCGCGCGACGCGCCGAGCGGTGCTAGCGCTAGAGCATGAGCCAATCCCGCATCGCCGCCTTCTTCACCTCCTTGAGCTTTTTCGTCATCGCGGCCCTGGTCGCCGGTGTCGTCGTCGGCGCCCTGGCGCAAGGGTCGCAGGCCGCCTGGCTGACCGGCGCCTTGGGCGTGGTCGAGAGCCTGGGCCAGGTGTGGCTGAACGCATTGCGCATGACCGTCATACCCCTGGTGTTCAGCCTGCTGGTGACCGGCATCGTCTCCATCGCCGATGCGGCGGCGACGGGCCGGATCGCGGTGCGGTCGCTGGTGGTGTTCGCGGTGCTGCTGGTCGGGGCGACGATCTATGCGATCCTTGCGGGCCTGGGCCTGCTGGCGGTCTGGCCGATCGATCCGGAGGCGGCGCGTGGCCTGCTGGCGGGCGTCAGCGCCGAATCGCTGGCGACCGTGGGCGAGGCGGCGCGCACCGACGGCCTGCGCGCCTTCCTGGCCAGTCTGGCGCCGGCCAATGTCATCAAGGCGGCGTCCGACGACGGGGTGCTGGCGGTGGTGGTCTTCGCCGTCGCCTTCGGCTTCGCCGCGACACGGATCAAGGCCGAGCTGCGGCGACCTCTGGCCGGCTTCTTCGAGGCGGTGGCCGAGACCATGGTGGTCATCGTCCACTGGGTGCTGCTGGCCGCGCCGTTCGGGGTGTTCGCCCTGGCGCTGGGCGTGGGTTTGCGCGCGGGCCTGGGGGTGGCGGGGACGCTGGCCCACTATGTCGCCATCGTCTGCCTCAGCCAGATCGGCCTGATCCTGATCATCTATGTCGTGGCGATCGTGTGGGGTCGGATTTCGTTGGCCCGTTTCGCGCGCGCCGTGGCCCCGGCCCAGGTCGTCGCCGTCTCGACCCAGTCGTCGCTGGCCAGCCTGCCGGTGATGATCGAGCGCGCGCGCGACTGGCTGGGCGTGCCCCAGACCTCCGCCGGCCTCGTTCTGCCGCTGGCGGTGGCGGTGTTCCGCATCACCAGCCCGGTCGCGAACCTGGCGGTCTGCCTCTACGTGGCGCAGTTGCACGGGGTGGAGTTGGGGCTCGGCGTGCTGATCGCCGGCGGTCTGACGGCCATCGCCGTGTCCATCGCCTCGGTCGGTTTGCCGGGCCAGGTCAGCTTCTTCGCCGCCATCGGCCCCATCTGCCTGGCCATGGGCCTGCCGCTGGGGGTGCTGCCGCTGCTGCTGGCGGTCGAGGTCATCCCCGACATCTTCCGCACCGTCGGCAACGTCACCGCCGACCTGGCCGCGACCCGGATCGTGGCGGGCGAAGATGGGGCGGGCGAGGACGGTCGCGCTACAGAATGACCCAAGCGGCGCCGCCCGCCAGCAGGATCAGGTGAAGCAGGACGACCAGGCCGAACTGCGTCCTGAACGGCTCCTTGCGCGTCTTGTGGCGCAGGATGTGCTGACCCATCCAGGCGCCCAGCCCGCCGATCAGGCCGAACAGCAAGAGCGTGGATTCTGGAGTCCGCCACAGGCCGGCCTTGGCGCGCTGCTTGTCCCTAACGAAAGCGATAAACCCCAAGACTTCGCCGCACAGGATGGCGATCAGGGCGAGGTCGAGACTGGACATCGGCGTGGCTCCGGCGTTCGGCCGCTACAGCCTTGCGGCGTGCGGCCGAAAACCGGAGATTTCGTCAACGTCAGGCGTAGTCCTGGATCGCCCGCACATCCAGGTCGCCAGCCTTGATCGCGCCGATGGCCTGGGCCGCCGCCAGGGCGCCGGCTGTGGTAGTGTAGTAGGGCATCTTCATCATCAGGGCGGTGCGGCGCAGTGAGAAGCTGTCCTGCAGCGACTGCTTGCCCGATGTGGTGTTGAAGACCAGTTGGACCTCGCCGTTTTTCATCGCGTCCACAATGTGCGGGCGGCCTTCCAGCACCTTCTTGACCAGCTTCACCTCCAGCCCCTGTCCGACCAGATAGGCGTGGGTGCCGCCGGTGGCCATCAGGCTGAAGCCTTCGGCCAGCAGCGTCCGGGCGGCGTCGACGATGAAGGGCTTGTCCTCATCCTTGACCGAGATGAAGGCGCAGCCCGAGGTCGGAAGGGTGGTGCCGCCGCCGATCTGGGACTTGGCGAAGGCGCGGGCGAAGGCGGGGGCCATGTCGGCCTCTCCCGGCCGCTTGAAGTCCAGCCCCATGACCTCGCCGGTCGAGCGCATTTCCGGGCCCAGGACGGTGTCCACCCCGGCGAAACGGGCGAACGGGAAGACCGCTTCCTTGACGGCGATATGGTCGTAGGGCTTGTCCGTCAGCCCGAACGACTTCAGCGGCACGCCGGCCATGACCTTGGCGGCGATGGAGGCGATAGGCTGGCCGATGGTCTTGGCCACGAAGGGTGCCGTGCGGCTGGCGCGCGGATTGACCTCCAGCACGAAGATGCGCGGGTTTTCGCTGTGCGGCTCCTCGATGGCGAACTGCACGTTCATCAGGCCGCGCACCTTCAAGGCCTTGGCCATTTCGGTGGTCTGACGCTTCAGCTCGTCGACGATCTCGGGCCGCAGCGAGAAGGGCGGCATGGAGCAGGCGCTGTCGCCCGAGTGGACGCCGGCTTCCTCGATATGTTCCAGGACGCCAGCGACGAAGACCGTCTCGTCGTCGCAAAGGGCGTCCACGTCCACCTCGGTGGCGCGGTTCAGATAGTGGTCGATCAGGACCGGATCGTCGCCCGAGACGCGCATGGCCTCGTGGACGTAGCGGTCCAGTTGCTCGCGGTCGTGGACGATCATCATGCCGCGACCGCCCAGGACGTAGGAGGGGCGCAGGACGACGGGATAGCCGACCTCTTCGGCCTTCTGGGCGGCTTCCTCGGCCGAACGGGCCAGGCCGTTGGGCGGCTGGCGCAGGCCGATGCCCTCCAGCATCTGCTGGAAGCGTTCGCGGTCCTCGGCCAGGTCGATGGAATCGACCGACGTGCCCAGAACGGGGATATTGTCCTCCTGCAGGGCGTGGGCCAGCTTCAGCGGGGTCTGGCCGCCGAACTGGACGACGCAGCCGATCAGCTCGCCGTTCGAGCGCTCGACCTCGATCAGCTCCAGCACGTCCTCGGCCGTCAGCGGCTCGAAATACAGGCGGTCGGAGGTGTCGTAGTCGGTCGAGACGGTCTCGGGGTTACAGTTGACCATGATGCTCTCGACGCCGATCTGGTCGAAGGCGAAGGCCGCGTGGCAGCAGCAGTAGTCGAACTCGATGCCCTGGCCGATCCGGTTCGGACCGCCGCCCAGGATGATGGCCTTCTTCTTGTCCGTCGGTTCGCTTTCGCACTCGGGGATCTGGCCCAGAGCGCCGGTCTCATAGGTCGAGTACATATAGGCGGTGGCGCTGGCGAACTCGGCGGCGCAGGTGTCGATGCGCTTGAACACCGGGCGCACGTTCAGGCCGCGACGGGCGGTCCGGACGGATTTCTCGCTCTGGCCGGTCAGTTGCGCCAGACGGGCGTCGGAGAAGCCCTTGGACTTCAGGCGGCGGAACTCGGTCGGGTCGGTCGGCAGGCCCTTGACCCGCACATGGCCTTCCTCGCGCACGATGTCGGCGATCTGGCGCAGGAACCAGGGTTCGTAGGAACAGGCGGCGTTGACCTCCTCGACCGTCAGGCCGTGGCGGAAGGCCTGGGCGATGACGCGGATGCGGTCGGGGGTCGGAACGCCCAAGGCGCGGACGACGGCGCCGCGGGCCGTGGCGTCGTCTTCGGCGCCGGCCACCCCTTCGATCTCGATCTCGTCGAAGCCCGACAGGCCGGTTTCAAGCCCGCGAAGGGCCTTCTGCATCGATTCCTGGAAGGTGCGGCCGATGGCCATGACTTCCCCGACCGACTTCATCGAGGTGCCCAGCAGGGGCTCCGAACCCGGATATTTCTCGAAGGCGAAGCGCGGGATCTTGGTGACGACATAGTCGATCGACGGCTCGAAGCTGGCCGGCGTGACCTGGGTGATGTCGTTGGTTAGTTCGTCCAGGGTGTAGCCGACCGCCAGACGCGCCGCGACCTTGGCGATGGGGAAGCCGGTGGCCTTGGACGCCAGTGCGGACGAGCGCGACACGCGCGGGTTCATCTCGATCACGACCATGCGGCCGTCGGCAGGGTTGATCGCCCACTGCACGTTCGAGCCTCCCGTCTCGACGCCGATCTCGCGCAGCACATTGATCGAGCCCGTCCGCATCCGCTGATATTCCTTGTCGGTCAGCGTCAGGGCAGGGGCGACGGTAATGGAGTCGCCGGTGTGGACCCCCATCGGATCCACGTTCTCGATCGAGCAGATGATGATGCAGTTGTCCGCCGTGTCGCGGACGACCTCCATCTCATATTCCTTCCAGCCCAGAACGGACTCTTCGATCAGGACCTCGGTCGTCGGCGACAGGTCCAGGCCGCGCAGGACGATCTCCTCGAACTCCTCGCGGTTGAAGGCGATGCCGCCGCCTGTGCCGGCCAGGGTGAAGGAGGGGCGGATCACGGCGGGCAGGCCGACGAACTCCAGCCCCTCCAGCGCTTCTTCCATCGAATGGGCGGCCTTGGAGCGGGGCGATTCCAGACCCAGCTTGTCCATGGCGTCGCGGAACTTCTGGCGGTCCTCGGCCTTGTCGATCACCTCGGCCTTGGCGCCGATCATCTCGACGCCGTGCTTGGCCAGCGCGCCGGATTCATGCAGGGCCAGGGCGGTGTTCAGCGCGGTCTGGCCGCCCATGGTCGGCAGCAGGGCGTCGGGCTTTTCCTTGACGATGATCTTCTCGACCATCTCGGGCGTGATCGGCTCGATATAGGTGGCGTCGGCCACCTCCGGGTCGGTCATGATGGTGGCGGGGTTCGAGTTGACCAGGATGACCCGATACCCTTCCGCCTTCAGCGCCTTGCAGGCCTGAACCCCGGAATAGTCGAACTCGCACGCTTGGCCGATGACGATCGGGCCGGCGCCGATGATGAGGATGGACTTGATGTCTGTGCGCTTGGGCATCGCCAGCTCTTCTTCTTATTGAACGCTAGTGGGTCACGACCGCGCATTCCCAGCCGTCATACTCCAGCTGGAAGGCCGCGGCCCAGGTCTGCATCATGGCCGAGGTCGCCGCGAAAGACGCCTCGTCCACCGCCATGGTCGTTTCGAGCACCGTCATGTCGTCGGCGCCGCGTGTCAGAAAGCCGGCGCGCCGGGCGACCTCGTTCAGGTCGCCGTGGTCGCCCTCGCCATAGAAGTAGAACAACGTATGGCGCGGCGTCACGCCGCTGTCGCCCTGTTCGGCCAGCGCCGCGCGCACCATGGCGTCGCGTTCGTCATGACGGATGTCCGAGGCGTCCAAGGGAGTGCGTCGTCCTTCGTTCTCTACGCGCGCGAGAGGCCCCCGCAGAGCTTGGCCCTGCGACGCTCACGTCTGCTTGTCGGTTAAGCGGCCCGTTTAGAGAGGGAGGGGCGAGGGGGCAAGACCTTAAGCGTCTGCGATCGCCGCGATCCAGTCGGGGAGTTCGTCGATGCGGGCGAGGGAGACGTAGCGGGGCTCGTCCACCGGGGCGTCGGCCAATTCGTGGGCCCAGGTAACGTGGTGGGGGATGTGGACGCCGAAGGCGCCGGCGGCGATGGCGGGCAGGACGTCGGACTTCATGGAGTTGCCGGCCATGACGGCCTCGGCGGGGCCGGTGCCGTGGCGGTTGAAGACCCGCTCGTAGGTGGCGCGATCCTTTTCTGAGACGATCTCGACGGCGCTGAACAGGTCGCCCAGGCCTGAGGCGGCCAGTTTGCGCTCCTGATCCAGCAGGTCGCCCTTGGTGATCAGGACAAGTCGGTATTTTTCGGATAGTTCGGCGACGACCGCGTCCACGCCGGGCAGGGTCTCGACCGGGTGGGCCAGCATCTCGCGACCGGCGGCCAGGATCTCGCGCACGACATGGGGCGGAGCCTCGCCGTTCGTCAGCTCCATCGCCGTCTCGATCATCGACAGGGTGAAGCCCTTGATGCCGTAGCCATAGAGCCGCAGATTGCGTTGCTCGGTTTCGGCCAGACGCGCCTCGATGGTCGCCTCGTCGCCGTGGTCGGCCAGAAGATCGACGAACCGCGCATGGGTCAGGCGGAAGATCGTCTCGTTGTGCCAGAGGGTATCGTCGGCATCGAGGCCGACCGTGGTGATGCTCATGCCGCGCCCCTATCATGGGACGAACGCGGAAGGGAGACGGGATGAACGGATCGGCGGTGGTGATCGGGGCGACGGGCGGCATCGGCCGGGCGATGGTCGAGCGGATCGTGGCGGACGGCGCGTTCGAGACGGTGTGGGCCGTGTCGCGGTCCGGCGCGGATGTGGCGGGCGCGCAGTGTCTGGCCGCCGATCTGGAGGATGAAGTCAGTCTGGCGTCCGCCGCCGAACGGATCGGCCAGGGGCCGGCCCCAACCCTGATCGTCATGGCGACCGGGGTGCTGCACGACGGGCTTCAGCCGGAACGGTCGTTTCGTCAGTTGGATGCGGAACACCTGTTGCGGGACTACCGCGTCAACGCAGTGGGGCCTGCGCTGGCGGCGAAACATCTGCTGCCGCTGATGCCGCGCGATCGACGCGCGGTGTTCGCGGCCCTGTCGGCGCGGGTGGGGTCGATTGCCGATAACCGACTGGGCGGTTGGCACGCCTATCGCGCATCCAAGGCGGCGCTGAACATGATCCTGCGCAATCTGTCGGTCGAGATGGCGCGCAGCCATCCGCAGGCGGTGATCGCCGGTCTGCATCCGGGCACGGTGGCGACGGACCTGAGCGCCCCGTTCCAGAAGGGGGTGGCGGAGGGCAAGTTATTCACAGCCGACTATTCCGCAGAGCGGCTGCTGTCCGTGCTGTCGAACCTGACCCCGGCCGACAGCGGCGGCGTCTTCGCCTGGGACGGGGCGCGGGTGCCGGAATAGCGCGCAGTCGTGACTTGAGCGAAGCGGGCGACTGACGTCAGATGGCGCTCATGCGTCTGAGCGTTTCCGCCCGGCTTTTCAGCCTTCTGTTGCTCGGCCTGCCGCTGAGCGTTCCGGCCGTGGCCCAACCGGTCGATTCGCCGGTTGTTGATCCGGTCGTTGCCACAGCGCCCTCGCGTGACCGCTCGCGGTTGAACCAGCGGGTGTTCGATCGGGTGTGGAGCGAAGTGCGGCGGGGCTATTACGATCCGACCCTGCACGGCGTGGATTGGAACGCCGCGCGGGCGACGTTCCGGCCCCAGGCCCTGGCGGCGCGCGATGAGCGCGGGCTGTACCGCGTCATCAATGCGATGCTGGATCTGCTGGACGACGGTCATGCGGCGGCCAGTCCGCCGGCGGCGGTGCGGCGTCAGGAGGCGCAGTTCGCCCGGCGCGCCGTGATGGGCCTGACCCTGATGCGGGGCGAGACGCCGGACGACTGGACCGTCGAGCGTGTCCGGCCCGGCTCACCGGCCGAGGCGGCGGGGGTGCAGATGGGCTGGGCCCTGAATTCGGTCGACGGGAAGCCCTGGGGACCGGATGTCGAGACCTATGACGGGGTTCCGGTGCAACTGGTCCTGACCGACGATGCGGGGCAGAGGCGCGAGATTGCCCTGACGCCGCGGGTGATGGAGGCCATCGAACCATTCACCGCCGACAAGTCGCGGCCGGGGGTGCTGGTGCTGCGGGTCGAGCAATTCGACAAAGGCCTGGGCGCCTGGATGGGCAGCGAGTTGGAAGGCCTGCCGCCGGATGTGGACGTGGTGTTGGACCTGCGTGGCAATCCCGGTGGGCGGCTGATGGAGGCGGAATCGGTCCTGACCTGTTTCCTGCCGCGCGATCAGGTCTGGGCGACGCGGACGGGACGCAGCGGTCGGCCGGTGGTGCTGAGGGCGGCTGGCGACTGCGGCGATCGGCGCGATCCCCTGGCCAATGATGTGGCGGTTCTGGTGGATCAAGGCAGCCGCAGCGCCGCCGAACTGACGCCGGCCGCCTTGCAGGAGGCGCGGCGTGGCATCGTGGTGGGCGAGAAGACCGGCGGATCGGTGCTGATCGCTCAGGAGACCAATCTGCCGGACGGCGGGCGGCTGACGCTCAGCCGAGCGGACTTCGTGACTTCGGGGGGGATTCGGCTGGAGAAGCGGGGGGTCACGCCCGACATCGCCGCGCCTCGCACCGTGGCCCAACGCCGCGCGGGCGACGATCCGACACTGGAGACGGCGATCGCCGCCCTTCAGGCCGAGGATCGCGCCAGGGCCGACACCCCCGCCAGCGGCCTCTAGATCAGCAGCATTTGAACCCGCCGGCGCCGCCAAAGCGGCGCTGCTCGTGCAGGCGGAAGAAGGCGGTTTTGTCCAGCGGCGGCTGGTCGGGATGGGTCGCCGCCGCGTGATCGACATAGGCCTGATAATCCGGCTGACCGATCATGGCGCCGGCCGTGCGCCGAACGCCGCGACCCCACCGCAGGGCGGTGTCGCGGCACAGGCACAGCAGGTCATCCTGAACGTCAGGCACGGGCCGCATCCGCCGCCTCGTCAGCCGCTGTCAGTTGGTGGCTTTCCGGATACTCGCGCACCGTCGGGCGGTTGTTCGCGTAGGCCTTGCGGCACGCCAGGACGCCATAGACGACCATGGTGACGACCACGAACAGGAAGCCCGCCGTCAGGGTCGAGTTGACGTAGTCGTTGACGACGATGCGGTGCATGTCGCCGATGCTCTTGGCCGGGGCAATCAGTTCGCCGGTGCCCAGCGCCTCCTGATATTTGCGGGCGTGGGACAGGAAGCCGATGCGGACGTCCGGGTGGAACAGCTTCTGGAAGCCCGCCGTCAGGGTGCAGATCAGAAGCCAGGTCGCGGGAACGACCATGACCCAGGCGAACTTCTCGCGCTTCATCTTGAACAGCACGACGGTGCCCAGGATCAGGGCGACGGCGGCCAGCATCTGGTTGGCGATGCCGAACAGGGGCCACAGGCTGTTGATGCCACCCAGCGGATCGACCACGCCGGTGTAGAGGAAATAGCCCCACAGCCCGACCGTCAGGGCCGTGGCGACGACGTTGGCGCCCCACGACTTCGTTTCGCGCATCTTGGGCACGGCGACGCCCAGCAGGTCCTGGATCATGAAGCGGCAGACGCGGGTGCCGGCGTCCACGGTCGTCAGGATGAACAGGGCTTCGAACAGGATGGCGAAGTGATACCAGAAGGCCATCATGGCCTTGCCGCCGATCACGCCGGACAGGATGTGCGCCATGCCGACCGCCAGGGTCGGGGCGCCGCCTGCGCGCGACAGGATCGAATGTTCGCCCACGTCGCGCGCCAGCTGTTCAAGCTCTCCGGGCGTGATGTGGAAGCCCCATTGGGCCACGGCGGCGGCGGCCGAGACCGCATCGTTGCCGATGACGGCGACCGGGCTGTTCATGGCGAAATAGACGGCCGGATCCAGCACCGTGGCGGCGATCAGGGCCATGACGGCGACGAAGCTTTCGCACAGCATGGCGCCGTAGCCGATCATGGGGATCTGGGCTTCGTTCTCCAGCAGCTTGGGCGTGGTGCCCGACGAGATCAGGGCGTGGAAGCCCGACACCGCGCCGCAGGCGATGGTGATGAACAGGAAGGGGAACAGGGCGCCGGCGAAGACCGGGCCGGTGCCGTCGATGAAGGGGGTGATGGCCGGCATCTGAAGGTGCGGACGCACGATCAGTATGCCGACGGCCAGGGCCACGATCGCGCCGATCTTCAGGAAGGTCGACAGATAGTCGCGCGGCGCCAGGAGCAGCCACACCGGAATGACCGAGGCGATGAAGCCATAGACCATCATCAGGATCGCCAGAGTCGGGCCGGTCAGGGTGAAGGCCGGACCCCAGAACGGATCGGCCGCGATGTGACCGCCGCCGATGATGGCCAGGATCAACAGGACGACGCCGATCACCGACACCTCGCCCACGCGGCCCGGCCGCAGGAAGCGGGTGTACAGGCCCATGAAGATGGCGATGGGGATGGTGGCGGCGACGGTGAACGTGCCCCACGGGCTTTCGGCCAGGGCCTTGACCACGACCAGGGCCAGAACCGCCAGGATGATGACCATGATCATCAGGACGCCGACCTGGGCGATGATGCCGGGGATGTTGCCCATTTCGGTGCGGATCATGTCGCCCAGCGACTTGCCGTCGCGACGCGTGGACATGAACAGGACCATCATGTCCTGCACCGCGCCGGCCAGCACGGCGCCGACCAGAATCCACAGGACGCCCGGCAGATAGCCCATCTGGGCGGCCAGCACCGGCCCCACCAGCGGGCCTGCGCCGGCGATGGCGGCGAAGTGGTGGCCGAACAGGACGTTCTTGGGCGTCGGCACATAGTCGAGCCCGTCGTTGCGCCGCATGGCCGGGGTCAGGCGCGCGGGGTTCAGCTGCATGACCTTGTTGGCCAGGTAGCGGCTGTAGAACCGATAGGCGATCGCATAGGTGCAGACGGCGGCGACCACCATCCAGACCGCGCTGATGCTTTCGCCCTGATGCAGGGCGATGATGCCGAGGGACACCGCCCCCAGGATGGCGATGGCGCCGAAGATTATGGGTGTGCTGAGTTTGCCCACGACAGATCCCTCCCGGCCGGCTGACTGCGACCCTCGCCCTTGGTTTGCACCACAATGCGGGACAAGGCCAATCGACTAAAGTCGTAGAAATACGTCTCCTCCCCATTCATGGGGAGGTGGCTCGAAGCGCAGCGGAGAGACGGAGGGGTTCTTCACCGCATCACGGGCGCCGGTGGCGCTTCAAGAACCCCTCCACCGCTTCGCGGTCCCCCTCCCCACAGGTGGGGAGGAGACGGCGGTGTCAGTTCCGAACGACTTTCACACAGCCTGCGGCTTCACGCGCGCGGTCGCGGGCCTGTTCGACGTCGGCGCCGCGGGCCACAGCGACGCCCATGCGGCGGCGCTCGAAGGCCTCGGGCTTTCCGAACAGACGCAGGTCGGCGGTCGGGACCGACAGGGCCTCCGCAACGCCCTCGAAGGCGATCCCTTGCGCGTCCATGCCGCCATAGATGACGGCACTGGCGGCGGGTTCACTTTGGCTCACGTCGACGGGCAGGCCCAGGATGGCGCGGGCGTGCAGCGCAAACTCACTCATGGTCTGGCTGGCCAGGGTGACCAGGCCGGTGTCGTGCGGACGGGGCGAAACCTCGGAGAACCAGACCTGATCGCCCTTGACGAACAGTTCGACGCCGAAGACGCCGTAACCGCCAAGGGCCTCTGTGACCTTGGCGGCGATGTCTTGGGAGGCGGCCAGCGCAGCGGGCGTCATGGCCTGCGGCTGCCAGCTTTCGACGTAGTCGCCCTTGACCTGGCGGTGGCCGATGGG
The DNA here is from genome assembly GCF_009661015.1 of Brevundimonas sp. SPF441. Classification (NCBI taxonomy): domain Bacteria; kingdom Pseudomonadati; phylum Pseudomonadota; class Alphaproteobacteria; order Caulobacterales; family Caulobacteraceae; genus Brevundimonas; species Brevundimonas sp. SPF441. The sequence goes on from NZ_WJWX01000002.1 coordinate 56,646, forward strand.
CGCGCAGAAATCGGTGCGGGTCGAGCCGTCGGCATCGCGCGAGCGGACGGTTAGCAGCGTGATCTCGAAGTCGAAGTCGATGCGTCCCTCGACGATGACGCGGGCGCTGGCGACGCGGCCGCTGTCTTGGGCGTAAGTCCAGGCGTCGGCGATTTCATCGGCGCCTTCGACGAAGGACTGGCCTTTGCCCGACGAGGACATGACCGGCTTGACGAAGTTGGGATAGCCGACGGCCTCGGCGCCGGCGGCTAGTTCCTCGGCCGAGCCGGCGAAGGCGTAGGGGCTGGTGGGCAGGCCCAGCTCTTCGGCGGCCAGTTTGCGGATGCCCTCGCGGTTCATCGTCAGCTGCACCGCGCGAGCCGTCGGGACGACCGTCGCCATGCCGGCGGCCTCGATATCGGCCAGAACCTCGGTGGCGATGGCCTCGATCTCGGGCACGATGAAGTGCGGGGCCTCGGCCAGGATGACGCCGTTCAGCACCTGGGCGTCGGTCATGGGGATGACGTGGCTGCGGTGCGCGACCTGCATGGCCGGGGCGTTGGGATAGCGATCGACGGCGATGACCTCGACGCCAAGCCGCTGCAGCTCGATGGCGACCTCCTTGCCCAGTTCGCCCGAGCCCAGCAGCATGACGCGCACGGCGGTGTCGGAAAGCGGGGTGCCGAGTTTCATGGGCGTCAGGCTCCGGTAGCGGGTTCGATCAGGTCCCAGGCGTTGCCGTAGAGGTCTTCGAAGACCACCACCTTGCCATAGGTCTCATGTCGTGGGGTTTCGCGGAAGTGGACGCCGGCGGCAAGCCAGGCGGCGTGGTCGCGTATCAGGTCGTCGGTTTCCAGAAACAGCCAGACCCGGCCGCCGGCCTGGTTTCCGACCTGGGCCTTTTGGGCGTCGGTCGTGGCGCGCGCCATCAGCAGGCTGGTCTCGCCACCTTTGGGCGTGACCCGCACCCAGCGTTTGCCGCCGCCCATGTCGGTGTCTTCGCTGAGCGCAAAGCCCAGTGTGCCGACATAGAAGGCGATGGCCGCGTTATAGTCGTGGACCAGCAGGCTGATCGCGCCGAGCCGGTGCTTGGGGCGACTCATTTCGCAGGCTCCGCAAAGAGCTGGCGGAAGGCGTCCAGGGCCGCGCCGTGATAGATGGTGGCGTGGCTCTCGGTTGGGCGGGGCGTGAAGCTCCAGCTCAGGCCGGGCAGGGCGTGGTCGCGCAGATTGGCCGTCAGCACGTCCATCGGCGCCTGCATCTCGGGGCCTTCGTCGCCCAGGGTCAGGATCAGGGTCCGCGGATCGTTCGACTGGTCGCGCAGACGGGCGCCGGACTGACGCGCCAGTTCGCCCCCGTCCCACCACAGGCTGGGGCTGACGGCGACATAGGCGTCGAACATCTGCGGTTCCTTCAAGAAGGTTTCGACCACGAACAGGCCGGCGAGCGATTCGCCCATCAGGGCCGTCTCGCCGCTGGTGCGATAACGGGTCTGGATAAACGGCAGGACCTCTTCGGCCACGAAACGGCGGAAACGGTCCGAATGGCCCTGTGTCGGATAGCGGGCGATCAGGTCAGGATCGGTGGTGGGCAGGGCCAGTTCGTTGCGGCGATTCTCCGAGGCGATGCCGACCACGATCACGTCGCGCGTCGTGCCGACGATGGTCCCCAACTGGGCGAGGCCCGAGATGTGGTGAAAGTCCTGATCCTGACCGCCGTCGAGGACATAAAGGACGGGATAGGTCTTGCCGCTGTCGGCATAACCAGGCGGCAGCCAGATGTTGATCTCACGCGTCGCGCCCATGATCGCAGAGGGCAGGGCGTAGGACCGGCCGATGACGATGGGGGTTTCGGCTATGGCGGGCGTCTGGGGAACGGTCTGGGCGAGGGTCGGTGCCGCGCCGAGGGCCAGAAGAAGACCGAGTGTGAGGCGTTTCATCGGAGGCTCCTGAAATCCTCCCCCGTGAAGCGCAGCGAAACGGGGGAGGGGTACCGCGAAGTGGTGGAGGGGCGGACCTCGCAGCGGCGGTCGCCATTATAGTTCGAGAGCCGGCGGATACATCTCGCCCATATCCGCCCCCTCCACCACGCTGCGCGCGGTCCCCCTCGCCCGCAAGCGGGGGAGGATCTGAGGATTAAAGCCGCGCCTTGACCGCCGCCACGATGGCGTCCGAGGTGATGCCGAACTTCTCGTACAGAACCTCGGCCGGGGCCGAGGCGCCGAAGCCGGTCATGCCGATGAAGGCGCCGTCTTCGCCGATGAAGCGTTCCCAGCCTTGCTTGATCGCGGCTTCCACGGCGACGCGGACCGTGCCGCGGCCGATGACCGAGGCTTGGTAGGCGGCGTCCTGCTTTTCGAACAGTTCGAACGAGGGGACCGAGACAACGCGGGTCGCCACGCCCTCGGCCTCCAGGGTTTCGGCGGCCTTCAGCGCCAGAGCCAGTTCCGTGCCGGTGCCGAACAGGGTGGCCTTGGCCTCGCCATTGGCGGCCTTGATCTCATAGGCACCCTTCGCAGACAGGTTTTCGGTCGCGGCGACGGTGCGGACGGCCGGGGTCTTCTGGCGCGACAGAGCCAGGGCCGACGGCGCGGTCTTGGTCTGCAGGGCGATCTGCCAGCATTCCATGGCCTCGATGGTGTCGGCGGGGCGGAAGACCAGCAGGTTCGGAATGGCGCGCAGCGCCGCCAGATGTTCGACCGGCTGGTGCGTCGGGCCGTCTTCGCCCAGGCCGATCGAGTCGTGCGTCAGGACATGGATGGCGCGGACCCCCATCAGGGCGCCCAGACGGATGGCCGGGCGGCTGTAGTCCGAAAACACCATGAAAGTGCCGCCGTAAGGAATGACCCCGCCGTGCAAGGCCAGGCCGTTCATGGCGGCGGCCATGCCGAACTCGCGGATGCCCCAGTTGACGTAACGCCCCTCATAGGTCGGCGCGTCCAGGATCGGCGTGCTCTTGACGAAGGTGTTGTTCGAGCCGGTCAGGTCGGCCGAGCCGCCAACGAGTTCGGGAATGGCGGCGAACAGTTCGTCGAGCGCCGCGCCCGAAGATTGGCGCGTCGCCTGGGCCGGCTGGGTCTCAACCAATTCGGCGATCTTGGCGTTCAGGGCGTCGAAGGCGGCCTCGGGCAGGTCGCCCTTCATAGCGCGGGTGAAGTCGGCGGCCTGGGACGAGGCGGCGAGGCGCGCCTCCCACTTCTTGCGGTCCTTGGCCCCGCGACGGCCGACCTTCTTCCAGGCGTCGGCGATGGTCTGGGGCATTTCGAAGGGATCGTGATCCCAGGCCAGGCCGAGGCGCGTGGCGGCGATCTCGGCGGCGCCCAGGGCCGCGCCGTGGGTCTTGTGGCTGCCTTCCATCGTGGCGGCGCCCCTGCCGATCTTGGTCTTGCAGGCGATCAGGGTGGGCTTGTCCTGACGCATGGCCCACTTCATCGCGCCCTTGATGGCGTTCATGTCGTGGCCGTCGATGGCCTTGACCGCCCAACCGGCGGCCTTGAAGCGAGCCTTCTGATCGGTGGTGTCCGACAGAGAGACCTTGCCGTCGATGGTGATCTCGTTGTCGTCCCACAGGACGTGCAGCTTGTTCAGCTTGTAGCGGCCGGCAAGAGCAATGGCTTCCTGCGACACGCCTTCCATCAGGCAGCCGTCGCCGGCGATGACCCAGGTGCGGTGATCGACCAGATCATCGCCATACTTCGCCGCCAGATGACGCTCGGCCATGGCGAAACCGACCGAGGTGGCCAGACCCTGGCCCAGCGGGCCGGTGGTGACCTCGACGCCCGGCATATGGCCGTACTCCGGGTGGCCTGCGGTCTTGGAGCCCCACTGGCGGAAGTTGGACAGTTCTTCCTTCGTCGCGCCCTTGTAGCCGGTCAGGTGCAGCAGGGCGTAGATCAGCATCGAGCCGTGGCCGGCCGACAGGATGAAGCGGTCGCGGTCGGCCCAGTCGGGGCGCGAGGCGTCGAACTTCAGGAAGCGGGAAAACAGCACCGTGGCGACGTCGGCCATGCCCATCGGCATGCCGGGGTGGCCGGACTTGGCCTTCTCGACGCCGTCCATGGCGAGGACGCGAATGGCGTTCGCCATCTGCTCGGGCGTGGCCTTTGGTGCGGTTTTGGCGTCGGTCACTGTGGAGACCTCTGTTGGGAAGGCGGAAAAAGGGGGCGCGCCCCTTTACCCCGGCGCGTCCTCGGCTTCTATACGGAATCTAAAGGAGCGACCGATGGCAGACGCCACCACGGCCGCACGGGCGCGTATCGACCGCGCCCTGGCCGAACTGGAACGCAAGATCCTGGAGCTGAAGGCGCGGCCCGCCTCGGCGCCCGCGATCGCGGACGACGATCTGTTCGCGCCGCGTGCGGATAGCCAGCGCGTCGCCGAACTGGAGGCCGCCGGGCGCGAGGCGTCCGAGGCGCTGGGCCGCGCCGCCCAAGCGGTGCGCGAAGTCCTGGCCGAAAGCGAGGCCGGCTGATGGCGACGGTGACGGTCGAGGTCAACGGACGCCCCTATGCGGTGGGCTGCGCCGACGGGCAGGAAGAGCGGGTCCGCATCCTGGCCAAACAGTTCGACAACCAGGTGCGTCAGGTCGCAGGCGACGTGGGCCATGTCGGCGATCTGCGGCTGTTTCTGATGTCAGCCCTGATCCTGGCCGATGAACTGCACGAGGCGCGGCTGAACGCCGGCAAGGCGGGGCCTTCGTCAGCGGCCGCCCCGGCTCCGGCCTCGACGGACGGGGTCGCCGAGGCGCTGAACGCTGTCGCCGCGCGGATCGAAAAGATCGCCCAAAACCTCTAGGCGATTATTCCGCTGCGGATGCTGGCGTCGGGGCCAGCGAAGGCCTATCTTGATCGACGGCGGGTCTTGCTGCGGCTCACGTCGAAGACAACATATCCTTCTGACCTTAATTCACTCATAGGGATCTGTCCCTGTCCGGGCTCGAGGGCTTGGGCATACGGAGCCCACCTGGCTACCCAGGTCGAGAGGATTTAAACGTTCTTCACGGTTCGCGCGGCGCCGCCACCTTCCTCTCTTTGTGAGTGTGCTATCGCTCGCCGCGAGGCGGCTCTTTGCATGAGCACGCGTTCGTAGGGGCGGTTCGATGATCAAGAACAAGCACGAACTTCGATCGGCTGCCCGCGCCTTGCGCAAGCGTCTGGCCGAGACCGATCCGCTGGCCGCCAGCCGGGCGGCGGACCATGCCGATGCCCTTCCTGCCGCTCAGATCGTCGCGCTCTATCGCGCCATGGGGTCGGAGCTGGACACCGACGCCCTGGCCGCGGCGCTGGAGGCGGCGGGCCGCCGGTTGTGCCTGCCGGTCGTGGTCCAGCGCGACGCGCCGATGGAGTTCCGCGCCTGGTCGCCCGGCGAGCCGCTGGAGATGGACGCCGCCGGATGCCCCGCGCCGCTGCCGCTGGCCGAGGTCGTCATGCCGGACCTGATCCTGACGCCGCTGCTGGCCTTTGACGATCAGGGCGGCCGCCTGGGGCAAGGCGGGGGCTATTACGACCGGACGTTCGCCGCCCGACCCGACGCCATCCGCATCGGTTTCGCCTATGCCGGCCAAAGGGTCGAACGGCTGGCGCTGGAGCCTCACGACATTCGACTGCATGGCGTTCTGACCGAGACCGGCTATACGGCTTTCAAATGAGACTGGCATTTTTCGGCGACGTCATCGGCAAGTCCGGCCGTGACGGCATCAGCGATCATCTTCCGGGCCTGAAGCGGGACCTGAAGCTCGACTTCGTGGTCGTGAATGCGGAGAACGCCGCGGGCGGCTTCGGCATTACCGAGAACACGGCGCGCGAACTGTTCATGGCGGGCGCCGACTGCCTGACGCTGGGCAACCACAGCTGGGACCAACGCGAGGCCCTGACCTATATCGTGCGCGAGCCGCGCCTGATCCGGCCGGCGAACTATCCGCGCCTGATGGATGCGCCAGGCGCCGGGGCCAATCTGTTCGAGACCCATTCGGGCCGCACGGTCCTGGTCATGAACGTGCTGGGCCGGGTGCATATGGACCCGATGGACGACCCGTTCGGGGCGGTGGAGCGCGAACTGGCGGCGGCGCCCCTCGGCGCGGTGGCGGACGCCGTGATCGTGGACATGCATGCCGAGGTCACGTCCGAGAAGATGGCGATGGGCCATTTCTGCGACGGGCGCGCGTCGCTGGTGGTCGGCACCCACACCCACGTCCCGACGGCCGACTGCCAGATCCTGCCCGGCGGCACGGCCTATCAGACCGATGCCGGCGGCTGCTGCGACTATGACAGCGTGATCGGCAACGAGAAGGAAGAGCCGCTGCGCCGCTTCACCACCCGGATTTCGGGCGGTCGCTACATGCCGGCCTCCGGACCCGCGACGGTATGCGGGGTCTTCGTCGAGACGGACGACAGGACAGGGCTGGCCGTGCGGGTCGAGCCGATCCGGGTCGGCGGGCGGTTGTCTCAGGCGATCCCGGTCGTCTGACGCGCCCGGCGACGGTCGATCACGGTCTGGCGGACGGCCGCCAGTTCGGCTGCACGACGTTGCGGCGTATGGGTCGCCAGCACATGGGCCTGGGCGGATCGCGCCAGCGCCAATCGTTCCTCGGGTGACGAGATCAGCCGGTCCATCGCCGCCGATAATGTCTTGGGCGTCACTGCATCGACGTAGAGGGCGTGCGGCCCGCTGGCTTCACGCAGGCCGCCCCGGCCGGAGGAGATCAGCGCTGCGCCCGCCGCATGGGCCTCCACGGCCGTCAGACCGAACGGCTCGTCCCAGACGGATGGCGTCAGGGCGATGGCGGCCGTCTGCATCCGTCGCCGCACCTCGCCCAAAGGCGCAGACTTCAGCACCTCGACCCGGTCGCCATACTTTTCCAGCGGGGCGACATGCCGGGCCGCCCAGCGCGCATGATCGTCCCAGTCGTTCAGCATCAGCACGGCGCGCCAGTCGGGATGGGCGTCCAGAACGCGGGGCAGGGCGGCGCACAGCACATCGACGCCCTTTTCGGGCATGGCGCGCCCGGCGAAAGCGATCACCGGCTCTCGATCCTCGGGCGAGGCCAGCCAGGCGCCGGCGTCGATGGGGTTGGGCACCGCGAAGGCTCGGTCGTCAAGATCGGGGAAGGTGCGCACGAAGGCGTCGCGCTCCGCCACGCTCACGAAGACCAGGCCGTCCAGCCGCTTATAACGCGCCCGATACCGCCATCGGTCGATGAGGTGGCGCGGCGGGCGCAGGGCGTTGTGGCGATAGAGCAGATGGGGCGTGTCGGGCAGGGCCTGCTGCACGGCCAGCGTCTGTTTCACCTGCTGATGATGTTCGATCACATCGGGTCGAAAGGCGCGCAGCCGCTCGATAAGTGTCGGCATGCGGCTACGCCCCGCGGGCAGGGCGTCCACGCTCGCTGAAACGCCGTCGTCCGCGCCTTGGCAGCAGAAGATGCGCGTCTCGCCGCCCTGATCGACGCCCGCCATCGTCCGCACCACCGTCTCCATCGAGTTCGGCTGAGCTTCGGAAAACAGGCATCCCGGCGGGAGCAGGATGGCGGTGCGCAAGGTCGCCTCCAGTGGGAAAGTCGGCGCGACCTATAGACGGTTCGTGGCGGAACGGCGACGGCGCCTTAGCTGTTCGGGTAGCCCAGTTCCGGTTCCATCCTCTCGAAGGTGCGGTTCATGGCGTAGGCGTCCAGATTGGGCAGGGCGATATGGCCGAAGCGCAGCGACAACTGGTCCTCTGCGGCGGACTCTCCGCCCTTCGATACCGCCGCGACGTAGAAGGCCGACGCCAGCCCGGTGCGATCCGATCCGCCGGCGCAGTGGATCAAAAGGGGCTTTGGTGCATCGCGCATGATGGCGATCAGGGTGCGGACCTCCTGCGGCGTCAGCTCTTCCTTGGACGACATGCGGAAGTTGATGTGCTGGATGCCCAGGCGACGACTTTCGGCGACCTCGTCGTCATACCAGGGTGAGCCGGGGTTGTGGCCCCGCAGGTTCAGCACGGTGCGGATGCCGTGCTGGCGCTCCATCCGGTCCAGCAGGCCGGGGCGCGGCTGACCGGCCCGATAAATCTCTCCGGCGATGACGGTGTGGACATTGCCGCTCAGGGCGACGCCGATGATGTAGGCGATCAGGCAGACGAGACTGACGGCGGCCGAGATCAGCACGAGCTTCAAGGGTGAGAGCCGGCGGATCACGCGGCGCGCGCTCCCGTAAACCATTTGCGATAGTTGGCCGTGGTGGCGATCAGCAGCACGACCAGCAGGCCTAGCAACGCCGCCGTCGATCCGATGGTGCCCAGGTCCAGTCCGCCCTTGGCGTGCGATTTCGTCAACAGGTCACCCATGGTGGCTCCGAAGGGGCGGGTCAGGACGAAGGCGATCCAGAACAGGACGGTGGGCGAGATGCGGGTGAATTTCCAGGCCAGGATCGTCAGGACGATGCCGCCCGAGATCAGGGCGTTGCTCCACAGATACCCCAGGCCCGAGGTGTCGGCCAGAAAGTCGCCCAGGGCCGTACCCAGCGTGTTCGACGCCAGGATGGCCAGCCAGTAGAAGGTCTCCACCCCCGGCTCGCGAATATGATCGACCTTCAACGAGCCATAGGTCAGCCGCCAGGCCGCCAGAACGGCAATCAGGACGCCGGCGATGATCGTCGCACCCGTGGCGTAACCCAGGCCGAGGCTGCGATCCATGAAGTCGGACAGGGTCGTTCCCGCCGTGCTGGTGGACAGGATCACCAGCCAATAGAGGGCGGGATTAAACCGCTTTGACCGCAACTGAGCGATCAGGGTGATGACGAAGAAGCCCAGCAGGATCAGCGAACTGACGGCATAACCGACCTTCAGCGTCATCGATACCAGATCGCCGCCGGTCTCGCCGACCGTCGTCGCGCAAATCTTCATCAACCAGAAGGCCAATGTGACCTTCGCCACCTTGTCCACCGTGCCGGCGATAGACGGTTCAGCGGGCGTGGTGCTCATCGTGGCGATCCGGTTTCGACGGCCCACGACGCGCCGGATTTGCGGCCAAGTTTGGGCTGGATCAGCCCTTGCGCCTCGCCCTCAGCCGCAATCGCATGGGCTCGCGGCTGCGCAGGGTGATCTGGTGGACCGGACGGGGTTCCACCGTGGTCAGGGCCTCGACATCGGCGATGCGCAGGATGGCGGCCAAGGCGATCATCGCCTCCTGCAGAGCGAAGGCGGCGCCGATGCAGACGCGAGGTCCGGCGCTGAATGGGATGTAGGCGTAGCGATCAATGGCCTTGCGGTTCTCAGGCAGGAACCGCTCGGGCTTGAAGGCGTCTGGGTCGTCCCACAACAGCTGGTGACGCTGGAGGATCCACGGCGAGATGATGACGGTGGCGCCGGCCTTGATCGTCTGTCCGCCGATCTCGTCGTCGGCCAGGGCCTTGCGGGCCATGGTCGGGGCGGGCGGAAACAGGCGCATCGTCTCCTCCAGCACGGCCCGGGTCCAGGGCAGGGCCTCGGCCCATTTGGGATCGGAGACGTCGAAGGCGTCGGCCTCGGCCTGGAGCCGCGCCAAATACTCCGGCTGGCGCGACAGCAGATGCAGGGTCCAGCCCAGGGCGCGGGCCGTCGTCTCGTGCCCCGCCAGGATGAAGGTCAGAATGTTGGCCGCGACCTCTTCGTCGGTCAGACCCGGACCGCCGTTCTCATCCCGCGCCAGCAGAAGCGCGCTGAGCAGATCGGCCGGCGGCGCATCGCCCGTTTCGACGCCACGCTCGATCCGGGCGCGTCGGGCCTCGACCAGCTTCGTGACGCGCTGCTCGAAGAAGCGGGCCGAGCGGAAACTGGCCAGCCGGCCCAAGCGCGGCGCCCAGTCCGGCGCGCCCAGCACGTCCAGCGGATCGATGCGCGCGCCGTTGGCCAAGAACTGGTTTAACGCCCGCTCGAAACCGCGCGCCTCACCGCCCAGCTCGTCCGAGAACATGGTCGCGGACAGGATGTCGAAGGTCAGGCCCGACATTTCGCTGTCGATATCCAGCACCCGCCCGCGCGCCGACAGCGACCAGGCGGCCACGCGCGTGTGACAGACCTCGGCCATCCGGGCGTTCAGCGTCGCCATCTTGGCGGGGGTGAACAGGGGCGCGAGGATACGCCGGGCGCGACGCCAGACCTCGCCCTCGGTCAGCAGCAGGCCCTCGGCCAGCATCGGCCCCAGCACACGCCGTTGCAGATCGCCCTTCACATAGTTGGCGGCGTTCTCGGTCAGGACATGCCGCACGCCCTCGGGATGGCTGACAACCAGGATTTCGCCAAAGGCCGAAGATCCATGCAGTTGCGGCTCGGTGAAATGCCGCTCGGACCACATCTGGATCGGATCGCGCCAGCTGATCCACAGGAAGGGCAGCAGCGACAGTGGTTTGCCCGCGCGCCGGGGCGGTATGGCAGGGCGGAAAATGGTGTCGGCGGTCGTCGCGTCCATCAGACGCTCCCTGTTCAAGTCGCCGGTTCAGCCAGGCGCATCGCTTCTGAAACGCGCCATCCGGCTCCTGCGTTCATGCGGGATCAATGCGAAGTCAACGCGACGGGCGCGCCCTGCCGATCGCGGCGAGCAAGCGCGTCATATCTTCGGCAGCCAGATCTTTCGCGCGCTGGCTGGACACGGCGGGTTTTGAAATCGTCGCTGCGGGGGCCGCGGCTTGAGCCGCTCTCTTCTTTTCGCGCCTTTCGAAAAGGAAGCGTTGAAGACCCCAGACCAGGTGAGGCGTCCACGGCTGGCCGCAGGCGGTGCTCTTTCCCGCCTTGTTCAGCAGGCCGGCGACCTCGTTAGGCCGGGTGAAGCCGCTTTTGAAACAGGCGCGGAGCAGGGGGTCGAGCTCGTCCAGAAATGCCTCCTTGGAGCGATCACGAAAGGCGAAATGCCTCAGCTCGTCTCTGGTGATCTGCGAAGGCTTGGACGACGGGCGCCCAGTCGACGGAGCCTTGGTGCGGGTGGGCGCCGCTGGCTTTCCGCCGCCGCGATAGGGTCCCTTGGCCAATCTCAGTTCGCCGGAGGGGCGGTCGGCGCCCAGGCCTTCATCTCGGCGATCTCGCGCGTCTGCGTGTCGACGACGCTCTGGGCCATGCGTCGGATTTCGGGGTCGCGGCTGTCGCGCAGAGCGACCTTGGCCATGGCGACGGCGCCTTCGTGGTGCGCGATCATCTTGGCGACATAGGCCTGATCGATCGTCTGGCCCGAGGCGGCGGCCATCTTGCGGTGCATCTCGGCCTCGGAGGCGGCGAAGGCTTTGTCTCCGGGGGTAGAGCCGCCCATGTCGTGACCGGCATGACCCGCGGCTTCCATCTGTTCCGTCGTGCGCGCCGCCGCAGCCTGGTTGGCGGCCGAGGTGTCGCGCAGCGCCTGCTGCACCGGATCGCCGCCGCCATCGCAGGCGCTCAGCAGGCCGAGCAGGGCGAGCGGCGTCAGGACGCGGATCATGCGGCGTCGCCCAGCCAACCCGGCATCCAGCCTTCGTGCCATTCGCGCAGGTGGGCGATAGGGATGCTGAACAGTTCGCCCTTGTCGCCCTTGGAGGCGAAGGCGGCGCCACCCGCATGGCCGACGACCGAAGCGTGCAGACCCGCCTCGCGCGCCTTGGCGATGATGGCGTCGGCGTCGGGGACGGCGACCAGGTAACGGGCCTGATCCTCGGCGAAGAGGAAGATGTGGGCGTGGGCCGCGCTGGAGGCGTCCAGGGTCACGCCGACGTCGGAGGCCAGCACGAGATCGGCGGCGGCGCCGATCAGGCCGCCGTCCGAGAGGTCGTGAACCACGGTCAGCTCGCCCGCCTCGATCCGGTCGCGCACGAAATCACCGGTCTTCTTTTCGAGCTTTAGGTCCACGGGCGGCGGAGCGCCGTCCTCACGGCCCAGGACCTCGCGCAGATAGATGGAGGCGCCCAGTTCACCCTGGGTCTGGCCGATCAGGACCAGCGCATCGCCTTCGGCCATGGTCGAGAAGCCGGTCACCACGTCGTAGTTGGGCAGCAGGCCGACGGCGCCCACGGTCGGGGTCGGCGGAATGGCGACGCCGTTGGTCTCGTTATAGAGCGACACGTTTCCGCTCACGACCGGGAACACCAGTTCGCGGCAGGCCTCGGCCATCCCGTCGATGGCGCGGACGATCTGGCCCATGATCTCCGGGCGCTGCGGATTGCCAAAGTTCAGGTTGTCCGTGATGGCGATCGGACGCGAGCCCACGGCCGTCAGGTTGCGCCAGGCCTCGGCCACCGCCTGTTTGCCGCCCTCATAGGGGTCGTTCTGGACGTAGCGGGGGGTGCAGTCCGAGGTGACGGCCAGACCCTTGTCCGTGCCATGCACGCGCACCACGCCGGCGTCGGCGCCGGTCGAGGAGTCCTGCAGCGTGTCGGCCATGACGTGGCGGTCGTACTGTTCCCAGATCCAGCGCTTGGAGGCCATGTCGGGGCAGGCGACGACCTTCATCACCGCATCAGCCCAGTTTTCGGGCGCAGGAATGTCCGAGTGGTTCAGCTTGGGCTGAAGCGCCGGCTGGACCCACGGGCGGTCATACAGGGGCGCGTCGTCGAACAGGGGCGCCAGCGGCACGTCGCAGACGGTCTCGCCGTGATGCTTCAGCACCAGATTGCCGGTGTCGGTGGTCACGCCGATGATAGCGAAGTCCAGGCCCCACTTCTGGAAGATGCGATAGCCGACGTCCTCATAGCCGGGCTTCAGCACCGCCAGCATCCGCTCCTGGCTTTCCGACAGCATCATCTCATAGGCCGTCATGCCGGTTTCGCGCTGGGGCACCTTATCGAGGTTCAGTTCGATGCCGACGCCGCCCTTGCCCGCCATTTCGACGGAGGAGGAGGTCAAGCCCGCCGCGCCCATGTCCTGAATGGCGGCGACGGCGCCGGACGCCATCAGCTCCAGCGTCGCCTCGATCAGCAGCTTTTCGGCGAAGGGGTCGCCGACCTGAACCGTGGGGCGTTTGGCCTCCGACTCGTCGTCGAACTCGGTCGAGGACATGGTGGCGCCGTGGATGCCGTCGCGGCCGGTCTTGGAGCCGAAATAGACCACGTCATGGCCCGCCTCCGGCGCGGCCGAATAATAGATTTCGTCGGCGCGGGCCAGGCCGACGCACATGGCGTTGACCAGGATATTGCCGTTGTAGCCCTTGTGGAAGTTGGTCTCGCCCGCGACCGTGGGCACGCCGACGCAGTTGCCATAGCCGCCGATGCCCGAGACGACACCCTTGACCAGACGCTTGGTCTTCTCATGGCTGGGATCGCCGAAACGCAGGGCGTTCAGCAGGGCCACCGGCCGGGCGCCCATGGTGAAGACGTCGCGCATGATGCCGCCCACGCCGGTCGCCGCACCCTGATAGGGTTCGATGTAGGATGGGTGGTTGTGGCTCTCCATCTTGAAGATGCAGGCGTCGCCGTCGTCGATGTCGATCACGCCGGCGTTCTCGCCTGGCCCGCAGATGACGCGCTCTCCGGTCGTGGGGAACTTGCCCAAGTGGATCTTGGACGATTTGTAGGAGCAGTGCTCGGACCACATGACCGAGAAGACGCCCAGCTCGACGTGGTTGGGCTCGCGCCCCAGTCGGTCGAGGACGACCTGATATTCATTGGGGGCCAGGCCGTATTCGGCGGCCAGTTCAGCCATAGTCTTTTGCGGAGCGCTCATGGGCGGCGCTTCTAGCCGCAGATGGGCCGAATGTCAGCCCGCGCGGCGCAAGAACGGGGAACATCGTCCATCGCAGGTGGTTGATTTCATCGACAGCCAAAGGAGCCTCTATGACCGACACGCCCATCGACCCCGCCGCCACCCCCGAAGATGACGACCTGCCCGAGATCGCCGCCGACGACGCCGGCGCCTCCGCCTTGGCCGAGCGGGCTCAGAAACAGGCCGATGATGCCGAGGAGGACGAGGCGTGAGCAAGCCCCACACCGACCGCATCGTCCCGGCCTCGGGCCAGCAGATGGATCGTTCAAATGATCCTGAAACCACTGCGGAGATGGACGCCGCGGCGCCGCAAGCGGCTCTGGCCAGCCGTCGTCAGCGGCTGACCGGTTCGGCCGTCGGGGTCGGCAGCGTCGGCTTCGACGAAACCGGCGCCTTCGACGTGGGCGCCGACGACCATGCGCCTCAGGACGACGCGGTCACCGACAAACCCTGAGGCTTAGCGAGCGCGTTCGACGCCCGGTCGCAGGCGGAAGGTCAGCAGCAGGCCGCCGATCAACAGGACGATCGCGCCGGCCAAGGCCGTGAAGGCGACGGTCGGCTTGTCCGCCTGTTCGGCGACGAACGCGCCCAGAAGACCCCAGGCCGTCGGCAGCGGATAGGCGAGGGTGCGCAGCACCGCCGTCACCGCCAGGGCGACGACCGTGACGGCGACGATGGCGACGATGGCCCACAGGTCAGGCGTCAGGGCGGCGGGAAGAGCGTTGAACGCGGTCGCCGTCGTGATCAGGTTCAGCGGCGCAGCCACCGTCAGCCAGCCCGCCAAGGCCGCCAGCGGCCAGACCAGCAGGATGCGCTCGCGATCGAACATCCGCAGCGCGCGGATGTGGCTGGATACGGCCAGCATCGGCAGCAACACCGCGATCAGCGAGGCGAAAATCACGCCCACGCTGGCGGCCTTCAGGTTCAGGGCCGCCACGATGATCCAGAATCCGATGCCGAAGAAGGCGACGGCGGACGGCAGACCCATTCGGCCCAGCAGCGGGCTTTCGCCCGTCTGCGGCAGGGCCTGACGGATCGCATAGGCCAGAATGCCGATATAGATCAGGCCCCAGATCGAGAAGGCGTAGCCCGCAACGCGCAGGGTGCTGTTGCCGTCGGCGGCGAACTCGGCCTGGTTCAGGCCCAGGCCCGCCAGGTTCTGAACCAGGGGCACGATGATGGCGAACAGGGCGGCGGCCAGGACGATCAGACGACGGGTGCGTTGGCGGGGCGTGGGACGGATTATGGAGGACATTCGATTTCCAGTGCGACGCGTGTTCCCGCCTTTACGCCTCGCCACGCCAGAAGGTTCACCGCGACCGGCAGAAAAGTGAAGCTTGCATTGGCGGGCGGCGGCTTCATCCTGCCCGACATGACGCTGAAAACCTCCCTGCCGGCTCTGTTGAGCGCAATAGTCTTGGCAGCGGGCCAGGCGTCCGCCCAGACGAGCGGAGCGCCGCTGCCCACCTCGGTCCAGACCGCCTGGTCACGGGTTCGCGCCGCCCTGACGCCTCAGCAACAGGCTAATGAGGTGCGCGGTTTCCTGTCGATCTTGGCCAACGAAAAGGGGCGGCCGACGACCCCGGCGCTGGATGCGCGCGATATCGCCTCAGGCCGCGCCGTGTCGCTCGATGATCCCGCCCTGTTGCAACGTCCGCAAGCGCATGAGGTGACGGTGACGGTGGACGGTCAGTTCCTGATCTTCCGCCCGCTGTCGCGCGCCAGTCTGGAGCCGTTTTTCGGCCGTTAGGAACAATCGGCCTGACCGCGCGGTTGTCAGGGGCAGTCCATACTCAAGGGAGCCCATCATGGCCGATACGGAAAACACCCAGCCCTCGCTCGAAGACGAAGTCGCCGCCAACCGCGCCATCGAACAGGGCCTCGGCGTCGGCGCACGTGAGCTGGCCGCCCAGCGCGAACCGGGCGGCGTGGTTACGCCGGATGAGGACGAAGGCTCTGAAGACGGCGCGTCGACCGACGCTGACGAACTGGACGAAAGCCTGGCCGTTCAGGGCGTCGACGACGCCGACTGATCAGGCGGCCGCGCAGATGCTCTGGAACAGGGTCGCGCCGTCGGCGGAGCCCAGTTCGGCTTCGAAGGCGCGGTCCGGGTGGGGCATCATGCCCAGAACGTTGCCGCGCGCGTTCTGGATGCCGGCGATATCGTTGACCGAGCCGTTGGGATTGTCGACGTAGCGGAAGACGACCTGACCCTCGCCCTCGATCCGGGCCAGGGTTTCGGCGTCGGCGAAGAAGTTTCCGTCGCCGTTGCCCTGGGTCATCGTCACTTCGCGCTGGCCCTGATAGCCGGCGGTGAAGCGGGTCTGGCCGTTGGCGACGGTCAGGGCGATGGGCTTGCAGACGTATTTCAGACCCTTGTTGCGCAGCAGGGCGCCGGGCAGCATTCCGGCCTCGCACAGGATCTGGAAGCCGTTGCAGATGCCGACCACGGCGACGCCGTCGTCGGCGGCCTTCTTGACCGCCTGCATCACCGGCGACTGGGCCGCCATGGCGCCGCAGCGCAGATAGTCGCCGTAGGAGAAGCCGCCGGGAATGACGATCAGGTCCAGACCCTGGGGCAGTTCGGTCTCGGCGTGCCACACCATCGAGACCGGCTCGCCGGTGGAGCGTTCGACGGCGACCTTGCAGTCGCGATCACAGTTGGAACCGGGGAAGACGATGACGGCTGCGCTCATGGCGCGGGCCTTTAGCAGGGTTCTTTCGCCTTGTCAGGTCGTCGCGCGCGCCCGACCGCTCAGCCAGGCGATCACGAAGATGACGAAGCCGCCCAGCGACAGGCCCATGCCGACCCAGCCTGTCGACGCCCAACCGTAGCCGGCCGCAATCGCCATCCCGCCCAAGAGCGGTCCGATGGCGTTGGCCGTGTTGAACGCCGAATGGTTGAGCGCCGCCGCCAGGGTCTGGGCGTCGCCGGCGACGTCCATCAGCCGCGTCTGCAGGATCGACCCCAGGCCGCCTCCGCCGCCGATCAGGAAGACCACGACCATCACGGCCCACAGGTGAGGCGCTGCGAGCGGATAAAGCGCCAGCGCCGCCGCGCTCCATAGCAACAGGCCGCCCGCCGCCTTGAACCCCAGATGGTCCGCCGCCCAGGCCCCCACGATATTGCCCAGGAACATGCCCACGCCGAACACGGCGAAAACCCACGGCAGCACGCCGGGGCTGGCGCCCGTCACCGCCTCAAGCGTCGAGGCGAGATAGGCGTAAACTGCGAACATGCCGCCAAAGCCAATGGCGCCCACGCCCAGCGTCAGCCAGACCTGGCTGCGCTTCAAGGCGCCCAACTCGCGCCAGGGGCTGGCGTCGGGGTGGGCCGGATCCCGCGGTGCGAACAGAGCGACCAGGGCCATGGTGATCACCGCCAGCACGCCCACGATGGCGAAGGTCCAGCGCCAGCCATAGGCATGGCTGATGACGTTGACGACGGGCACGCCTAAAACGGTCCCGACCGTCAGCCCCATCAGGATGGTCGAAACCGCCCGCGTGCGAAAATGCAGCGGCACGATGGAGGCCGCGACCAGGGCCGCCACGCCGAAATAGGCCCCATGCGGCAAGCCGCTGAGGAAGCGGAAGACCAGCATCCAGTGATAGGTTGGGGCCAGGGCGCTGGCCACATTGCCGATGGCGAACAGGGCCATGAAGGTGATCAGCAGCAGCCAGCGTGGGTAGCGTGCGCCTAGGACCGCCAGGATCGGCGCGCCGACCACGACGCCGGCGGCATAGGCGCTGATGACATGGCCGGCGGTCGGTGCATCGACGCCGAGCCCGGCGGCGAAGTCTGGCAGAATGCTCATGGCCGCGAACTCAGTCACACCGATCGCAAATCCGCCCATGGCCAGGGCGATCAGCACGAGGGCGACCGCCCCGCGCGAGCGGACGGGAAGTGCGGTGTCTAGAGCGGCGTCTGTCATGTTGCGCTGCACACTAATCAGCGTTCATGACGCCACAAGGGCGACGCCGCCCAGCACCGATCACGCTTTGTTTTCGTAGGTCGCGGTGAGCGACGCCTTGGCCAGGGTGTGGAAGTGCAGGTTGAAGCCGAACACGGCGCCGGAATCGTCGGCCGTGACCTCCAAGCTCTCCACATCCACGGCGAAGACGGTGAAGATGTAGCGGTGCGGACCATGGCCGGGCGGCGGGGCGGCGCCGCCGAAACCGGGCTGACCATAGTCGGTGCGGCCCTGAACGGCGGTATGCGGCAGATGCCCGCCCGGCGAGCCGGCGCCGGCCGGCAGCTCGGTCACATCTGCGGGAATATTGGCCACCGTCCAATGCCAGAAGCCCGAGCCGGTCGGAGCATCGGGATCATAGCACGTGATCGCATAGCTCTTGGTCCCTTCCGGCGCGCCGGACCAGGAGAGCTGCGGCGAGGTGTTGCCCTTGGCGTGAACCTGGGCGTCCGGCAGCACGCCGCCGTCCTGGATATCGGTGGAGGTAAGGGTGAAGGTCATGGGCGCTCCGTCAATCAAGCCGTCTGCTTAACTGGCGTCGATGCCGAAGGATGCAACTGTCTCCTTCCCAGGACATGGGAGAGGAGACAGCAGAGTTTACGCCGCCTCGATGCGGTAGCTTTCGATCACCGTGTTGGCGAGCAGTTGCTCGCACATCTTCTTGGCTTCGCCTTGCGGGTCTTCGGCGCCGGCGAGGTCGAACTCGATCAGCTTGCCGACGCGGGCGTTGGAGACGCCCGACCAACCCAGACCCTGCAATGCGCCTTCGACGGCCTTGCCCTGAACGTCCAGGACGCCGGGCTTGAGGAAGACGTGAACCTTGACCTTGCTTGAAGCGGTTGGGGCCATCAGTGCAGTCCTCCCTGGATCACCGTCGGCATGCCCTTCATGATGCCCAGGCGACGCGCGACTTCGGTATAGCTTTCAATGACATTGCCCAGGTCGCGGCGGAAACGGTCCTTGTCCAGCTTCTCGCCGGTCGAGGCGTCCCACAGGCGGCAGCTGTCGGGGCTGATCTCGTCGGCCAGCAGGACGCGGCTGAAGTCGTTTTCCCACACCCGGCCGAACTCGATCTTGAAGTCCACCAGGGTGATGCCGACGGCGCTGAACATGCCCGACAGATAGTCGTTCACCCGCACCGTCATCGCCAGCATGTCGTCCAGCTCCTGGGTCGAGGCCCAGTTGAAGGCGGTGATGTGCTCTTCGGTGACCATCGGGTCGTTGAGCTCGTCCTTCTTGTAGTAGAATTCGATGATCGAGCGGGGCAGGGGCGTGCCTTCCTCGATGCCCAGGCGCTGGCTCATCGAGCCGGCGACGATGTTGCGGCACACGACCTCCAGCGGAATGATCTCGACTTCGCGGATCAGCTGCTCGCGCAGGTTTAGGCGCTTGATGAAGTGGTTGGTCACGCCGATGCCGTTCAGGCGCGACATGATGAACTCGCTGATCTGGTTGTTCACCACGCCCTTGCCTTCGAGAACGGCCTTCTTCTGCGCGTTGAAGGCGGTGGCGTCGTCCTTGAAATACTGGATCAGGGTGCCGGGCTCCGGTCCTTCGTACAGGATCTTGGCCTTGCCCTCGTAGATCTTCTTGCGCTTGCTATTCATGGTCCGGTCCCGGCTTACGGGCGCCCTCCAGAAACAAAAATCGCGCGGCCATATGTGGAGGGGGAAGACCCGGTCCTGGCGGCGCGTTTCGGAATCGTTCGGGCAGTCAATCTCGTTCGGGGTCTCCTTAGCCGAAGGCGGCCCGCGACACAAATGAGGATGGCCGCCGCCGCAATCATTGGGGACAGGATGTCCATGCGACGGAAGTCAGGTTGCGTTCACGGGCGGGCGGTCTATAGACGGCGCTTGCCCCGACGTTAGCGGGGTGGACGGAGCTTTGCTGAGCGAAATGACGACCTTCGACGATCGGGAAAAGGCCTTCGAGGCCAAGTTCGCCCTCGATCAGGAGCAGGAGTTCAAGGCCATCGCCCGGCGCAACCGGATGCTGGGCCTCTGGGCTGCCGAAAAGATGGGGCTGTCGAGCGAAAGCGGGGACCAGTACGCCGCCGCCGTGGTGCGCGCCGATTTCGAACAGCCGGGAGACGAGGACGTGTTCCGCAAGGTCGCCGGCGACTTCAAGGCCTCGGGCCTGTCGGTGTCGGAGGGCGAGATTCGCTCCAAGATCGACGAACTGGCCTCGATCGCCCGCGAGCAGATCCGCGCCGGCGAGTAATCGCTTCGGTCTTCGAACTGATCTGAGAATTCGAAAGGGCCGCACCCGGGGGAAAGTGCGGCCCTTTCTTCTTGCCGGGGACGTTGGGGGATGTCTCACCCGGCGTACTGTGCGTCTCGCGCCCCTGAAGAACACCAGGGCCGAGATTTGGTTTCAGGCGTCGCCGCCCGAAACCAAATATTTTTTACGGCATCAGAACCGTGTCGACGACGTGGACGACGCCGTTCGATTGTCCCACGTCGGCCTGCGTGATCGTGGACTTGCCGCCCTTGGCATCGGTGATGACCCAGGTGTTGTTCGGGCCGGCCGAAACCTTCAGTTCTTCACCCTGAACCGTCTTCAGCGTGGCGGTGCCGCCGTTGGCCTCGGCCTGGGCTGCGATATCGGCGGCCGTCAGACGACCGGCGACCACGTGGTAGGTCAGGATCTTGGTCAGATCCGCCTTCATCGCCGGCTGCATCAGGCTGGTGCGCGTCGCCTCGGGGATCTTCTCGAATGCGGCGTTGTCAGGGGCGAAGACCGTGAACGGGCCCGCGCCTTGCAGGGTGTCGACCAGGCCGGCGGCCTTCACGGCGGCGACCAGGGTGGTCAGGTTGGAGGCTTTGGAGGCGTTGGCGACGATCGTCTCGTTCGGGCTCATGGCAGCGCCGCCCACCATCGGGTCGGTCGCGGGGGCCATGGCGGCGCCGTCGGCCGGAGCCATGGCGGTCGATTCCGCCGGCGTCGTGGCGGCCGGCTCGTTGTTGCCGCAGGCGCCGAGCGCCATCAGCGCGCCGCCGGAGACGGCGACGAGCATAAGATTGCGAAGTTTGGTCATGTGTTTCGTTCCCTTTGGGCCGCTCTCAAGGCGGTAACGGGAACGTTACGCGCGACACCGCACAATGGATGCATGCCGCGCGACAAGACATCGCAGCTTCACCATTCAGTTTTCGCGCGCACTTCTATGCTGCTTTGCAGCAAGAGAACTATCGTTCGATCAGATCAGTCAACGAATTCCAGATGTCCGCCTTGCCTGCCAGTGGAATCGCATGAGCCGGGCTGGTTGAAGGCAGGTCGATAAGGCCAACCCCTGCGACGTCGCCGATAATGCGCCGTCCCAACTTGGCCGCTAGCTTGCCGTTGAAGGCGACCGCTCTCAGCCGCGGCAAGCCGCCGATCAGGCCGCGCAGATCAGCCGCCTCCGGCGAGCGGATCGCGGCATCCAGACTGCCTGACCGTTCCGCCGACGCAATCACATCCCACAGTCCCACGCCGCGCGCCTTCAATCGATCCAGTCGCTGCTCATAGGGTTGTGCCGCCATGTCTTCACCCAGCATCCCGCTGATCAGCGGCCAGAAGGCGTTGCGCGGATGGGCGTAGTACTGGGCCGCCTTCAGCGAAGCGTCGCCGGGCAAACTGCCCAGGATTAACAATCGGGTTTCCGTATCGACGACGGGTGCGAAGCCGATGCGTCGGACGTCGGTCACGCGTCTCCGAACACCCGCTTGAACACCACGTCCACGTTCTTGGTATGGTAGCCGAGGTCGAACTGGGCCTCGAGCTGGTCGGCGGGCAGGGTGACGCGTTCGTCGGCCTTCAGGAAATCCAGGAAGGCGCCTTCGCCGCGCCAGACCCTCATGGCGTTTTCCTGAACGACGGCATAGGCGTCTTCGCGCGACACGCCGGCCTGGGTCAGGGCCAGCATCACCCGCTGCGAGTGCACCAGACCGCCCAGGCGGTCGATGTTCTTCTGCATATTCTCCGGGTAGACGTTCAGCCGCTCGACCACATTGGCCAGACGGTGCAGGGCGAAGTCCAGGTGGATGGTGGCGTCCGGGCCAATGCCGCGCTCGACCGAGGAGTGGCTGATGTCCCGCTCATGCCACAAGGCGACGTTCTCCATCGCGGGCGTCACGGCCGAGCGGACCAGACGGGCCAGGCCGGTCAGGTTCTCGGTCAGGATCGGGTTGCGCTTGTGTGGCATGGCCGACGAGCCCTTTTGGCCCTTGTCGAAGAACTCCTCGGCTTCGAGGACTTCCGTGCGTTGCAGGTGGCGGATCTCAACGGCGAGACGCTCGACCGATGAGGCGACGACGCCCAGTGCGGCGAAGAAGGCGGCGTGGCGGTCGCGCGGGATGACTTGGGTCGAGACCGGCTCGACGGTCAGGCCCATCTGATCGGCCACATACTGTTCGACTGCCGGGTCGACATTGGCGAAGGTGCCGACGGCGCCGGAGATGGCGCAGGTGGCGATCTCCTCCTTGGCGGCGAGCAGGCGGCGCTTGGCGCGCTGGAACTCGGCATGATAGCCCGCCAGCTTCAGGCCGAACGTCACCGGCTCGGCGTGGATGCCGTGCGAGCGGCCCACGGTCGGGGTGTATTTATGCTCCTTGGCGCGGGTCTCCAGCGCGGCCAGAACCCGGTCGACGCCCTCGATCAGCAGGTCCGACGACCGCGCCAGCTGAACCGCGAAACAGGTGTCCAGCACGTCCGACGAGGTCATGCCCTGGTGCAGGAAGCGGGCTTCCTCGCCGACGATCTCGGCGACGTGCGTCAGGAAGGCGATGACGTCGTGCTTTGTGGTGCGCTCGATCTCGTCGATGCGATCGGCGTCGAAGGTCGCATCCTTGCCCTTGGCCCAGATGGCGTCGGCCGATTCCTTGGGGATCACGCCCAGTTCGGCCATCTTCGTGGCGGCGTGGGCCTCGATCTCGAACCAGATCTTGTACTTGGTTTCCTGGGACCAGATAGCGGCGGCGACGGGGCGGGAGTAGCGCGTGATCATGGGCGGGTCGTGTCGGTCGTGGGGGCCGCGGAGTCAAGGTTTGCGGGGCGGCGAGGTTGACTTTGCCGGCTGTTGTCCCAGATTCAGCGCGCTTTCAGGAGGACGACCTCCCCACATGGGACCAACGCCGGGACGACCCGACGCCATGCAGGGAGAATGTCATGGCCTGGGTATTCCTTGTTTTCGCCGGCCTGCTCGAAGTCGTCTGGGCGTTTCTGATGAAGGCGTCGGCCGGCTTCACGCGACCGTGGCCGACGGTGGGGATGATCGTCTTCATGATCGGTTCGTTCGGTCTGCTGTCGCTGGCGATGAAGACCCTGCCGCTGGGCACGGCCTACGCCATCTGGACCGGCATCGGCGCGGTGGGCGCCTTTGTGGTGGGCGCAAGTTTTCTTGGCGAGCCGCTGACGCCGCTCAGGATCGCGGGCGTCGCCCTGGTCGCATCGGGCCTGGTTGTGCTGAAGCTGGCGGCGAGCCATTGATGGCGGCGACAGGAGACGCGTGATGGAACTGGTGATCGGCGACAAGGCCTATTCGACGTGGTCGCTGCGGCCGTGGCTGGTGCTGAAACATTGCGGCGCGGTCTTTGACGAGATCCTCGTGCCGCTGAACCAGCCCGACACCGATCAGCGCATCCGCGAGCATTCGCCGTCCGGCCTTGTCCCGGTGCTGAAGGTCGAGGGCGAGGTGATCTGGGATTCGATGGCCATCGCCGTCTGGGCGGCCGAACGCTATCCGGAAGCGCGGCTCTGGCCTTCGGACGCCCATGCGCGCTGGCTGGCGCGTTCGGCGGCGTGCGAGATGCACGGCGGTTTCACCGCTCTGCGCACGGCCTGTTCCACCGGCCCGGATCACTGGATGGTCGGCCCCAGTCGCGCATCCGCGCCGGACCATCCGGGACTGGCCAAGGATCTGCGCCGCATCGTCGAACTGTGGCGGAGCCTGCGTGAGCGGTTCGGCGCGGGCGGGCCGTATCTGTTCGGCGACTGGTCCGTGCCGGACGCCTTCTTCACGCCGGTCGCCGCCCGCATCCGCCATTTCCAGCTCGACCTCGCGGCGCACGGAGACGACGGCACGGCCCGGGCCTATGCCGAGACCCTGTTGGCTCAACCGCATTTTCTTGAGTGGGAAGCCGACGCGCTGGGCTTAACGCACGACAACCATCCCGGCTGACGCCGCGTTAAGCGGACGCTGTTATCTCGATGGGGATGACGCGCCCGATCCTGCCCAGCCCTCCGACCCAAGCCGCTGCGCGCGGCCTCAATCCGGTCATGGCCTATGGGCTTGCGGCCCTGGTCGGGGCGGCGTTTTGGGCCAGCCTGCTGTTCGCGGTCTTCTAAGAGGTCAGCGCGCGCCGGCGATGGGCGTAGTCTCGGCGATCAGGACCGGCTCGGCCTGCGGCGGCGGGGCGACGTAATCCAGCGCCATAGGCACGGCGCGCGCCCCCGACGCGACGGCGTCCAGCGTCTTCAGCGGGCCGCCGAACAAGCGCTGATAGATCCAGTAGCTGGCCATGACCTTTTCGACGTAGTCGCGCGCCTGGGGCACGTCGATCGTCTCGATTAGCAGTAGGGGATCGGCGTCCGCGCCCAACTTCCTGACCGCCGCCAGCATCGGCCCCGGCCCGGCGTTGTAGGAGGCCACGGCCCGCAGCAGATCACCTTGGAAGGCCGGCAGGGCCAGCATCTTGTTGATGTAGGCCTGGCCCAGACGCATGTTGACCGCCGGAACCAGCAGCTTGGTCGGGTCCGAGACGAAGGTGCGATCGCCGGTCATCTCGGCCGCCGTCGTCGGCATGACCTGCATCAGCCCATAGGCGCCGACGCTGGAACGGGCGTTCGGATTGAAGTCGGTCTCCTTGCGCGCCAGAGCGTAGACCAGCGCCCGCTCGATGACGAAGCCGCCTTCGGGCGTAAGGTCCGGGATGGGATAGCGCGTCGCGTCGATGCGCGTGGCGTCACCGTTGTTGACCGGCAGGATGGCGCGCGCCAGGGCGGTCCACATCTTGGCCGCATCGCCCACGGCGGTGCGCAGGCCGGACCGCAGCTCGGTCTCGGCGTCGGCGTTGCGCCCGACCTCATAGAAGGCGACGGTGCGCTTGGCGCGGGCGTCGGCCTGAACGAAGGCTTCCAAAGCGGTCGGTTCGACGGCGGCGCTCTGGGGCACATAGGCGGCGCGGCGCAGGCGGGGCTCGGCCTCGTAGGGGCGGGGCCCCATGTTCTCGATCGTCGGCTCTTCTCCGAGCTGACGCAGGGCGATCTGGCCATAGAAGGTGGCCGGCCACTGGGCCGACAGGCGCAGATAGTCGGTGACGCGATCCTGGCGACCGGACTGGGCGGCGGCGCGCGCGGTCCAGAAGGCGGCGCCGGCGCGGACCCAGGCGTCCTCGGTTGGATCGTTGGCGACGCGTTCGAAGGCGGCGAAGGATTCGTGGAACTGGCCCAGACGCCATTCCGCCAGGCCGACCGTCCACCAGTCGCCGATCTGGCGCCCCAGGGCCGAGGCGCCGGTCAGGTCGTCATTGTTGTAGGCGACGCGCGCCGCCTTGGCCGGATCGGTCACGCCGCCGTCGCCGGACACGGCGCTGACCAGACTGTTCCAGGTGCGGCCCAGCACGCCGCCAGGACGCACCGGCTCGGGCGCGCCGTCGGGGCGACGACGCAGCGCCAGCGTATAGACGCGGTCCGCGCACGGCAGATCCGAATAGGTCTCAAGCCAGGCCGTCAGCTCTTCGTAGGTGGCGACATGGTCGGGATGAAACAGGCTCTCGAACTCGACCTGACCCAGCAGCACGCGGTCCTGCGCCTGACGGGCCGCCATGCGGGCCGTCTCGATGTCGCCGCGTCGCAGGGCGTCAAAGGCGGTGGTGTAGGAGATTCTGTCGGCCGAACTCAGCGCGGTGGGACGTCCGGAACCGGCTCCGGCCTCGGCGGTTGACCCGTAGGGCGTCTCGGCGGTTGCGGCCGTCGTGGCGGCGCAGAACGCAAGGACAAGCGTCGACGCGAGGATCGCGCGGCGGATCAGAAACATAAGCGGCGGCCCCCTCGTTGGCGACGCGCGTAAGCTACGGGCGCGTGTATGGCGATCGGTCGTCAGCATGCGAACATGCCGCGATTAGCCTTGTTCTTCAACCGAGTCCGTTTCAAGGCGAACGGCCAGCGAAAGCAGGTCGCTCCAGACCTGTCGTTTCGCTTGTGGCTGACGCAGCAAAAAGGCGGGATGCAGGGTCGGCATGACGGGCGCCGACACCGCCCCTTCCAGCAGGCGCCATTCCTTCCAGTTGCCGCGCAGCTTCATGATGCCTTCTTCGGCGCCGAGCACCGATTTGGCCGAGGCTGCGCCCAGCAGCAGCACGGCCTTGGGCTTCAGCAGGGCGAAGGCGCGCTCGAAGAAGGGCGCGCACACCGCTTGTTCCTGCGGGCTAGGGGTGCGGTTGCCGGGCGGGCGCCAGAAGACGGTGTTGGTGATGAAGACCTTGTCGGTCAGGCCTGCCGCCGCCAGCATCCGGTCCAGCAACTGCCCGGCCTTGCCGACGAAGGGCTGGCCCGCCCGGTCCTCATCCGCGCCGGGACCTTCGCCGACGATCAGGACCGAGGCGTTGGGGTTGCCGCGTCCGAACACCGATTGCGTCGCGCCCATGCCGCGCAGCGGACAGCCCTCGAACGCCGCGACCGCCGCCGCCAGATCCTGAAGCGTCGCGGCGCCGGCGGCCAGCCGCCGCGCCTCGGCGAGGGCGTCATCGGCGTTGACGCCGGCTAGTGGCATGACGACCGAGGCCGTCGCCCTCTGCACCGCCTTGACGGCCGGCGGCGGGGCGACATGGGTGTGATCAACGGGCGCATCGCCATAACAGGCGTCGACCCCCGCATCCCGCCAGAAGGCGAGCAGGCTTTCGACTGCAGCGATGTCATGGGGTTGCGCGTTCATGTCTCGAACCACCGATAAGCCTTGACCGCCCTCGCGTCACCTTCCGATAAGCGGCATAACCACACAGATAACCGGGATTCAGGGGAAACCATGGCCGAAGACGCCATCGAAGGCGGCGCGGAGAACGCCCGTCAGGACGCCATCATCGACAATCTGCCGCCGCTGGAGGCGCTGAACGGCGTCGAGCGCGAGATCATGGAATATGACGTCGTGATCGTCGGCGGCGGCCCCGCCGGCCTGTCGGCGGCCATCCGCCTGAAGCAGCGCGCGGAAAAGGACGGCAAGGAAATCACCGTCGCCGTTCTGGAAAAGGCGGCTGAGGTCGGCGGTCATATCCTGTCGGGCGCGGTCATCGATCCCAAGGCGCTGAACGAGCTGTTCCCCGACTGGAAGGAACGCGGCGCGCCGCTGGAGACGCCGGTCACGAAGGACAAATTCCTGCTGCTGGGCCCGCAGGGGTCGGCGTCGCTGCCGATGCCGCTGATGCCGCCCTTCATGCACAATCACGGCTGCTACATCGCCTCGTTGGGCAACGTCACGCGCTGGCTGGGCGAGCAGGCCGAGGCCTTGGGCGTCGAGGTCTATCCCGGCATGGCCGCCAGCCACGTCGTCTGGGAAGAAGAGACGGGTCAGGTGAAGGGCGTCGTCGCCGGCGTCTTCGGCATCGACCGCGAGGGCAAGCCGACCGGCGATTTCCAGCCCGGCATTGAACTGCACGGCAAATATGTCTTCATCGCCGAGGGCGTGCGCGGCTCCCTGGCCAAGACTATCATCGCCAGGCACAAGCTTCAGGACGGCAAGTCGCCCCAGAAATACGGCATCGGCCTGAAAGAGTTGTGGCAGGTGCCGGCCGACAAGCACCAGCCCGGCCTGGCCCAGCACACGACCGGCTGGCCGCTGGACGAACACACCGGCGGCGGCAGCTTCCTGTATCACTTCGGCGATCGCTACGTGGCCGTCGGCTACGTGGTTCACCTGAACTACAAGAACCCGTTCCTGTCGCCGTTCGACGAGTTCCAGCGCTTCAAACACCACCCTGAGATCGCTCAGCACCTGGAGGGCGGAACACGCATCTCCTACGGCGCGCGCGCCATCACCGAGGGCGGCCTGCAGTCGATCCCAAAGCTGAGCTTCCCCGGCGGCGTGCTGATCGGCTGTTCGGCCGGCTTCGTGAACGTGCCCCGAATCAAGGGCAGCCACAACGCCATGAAGACCGGCATGCTGGCCGCCGACGCCGCCTATGAGGCCGTTCAGGCCGGGCGCGCGGGCGACGAACTGGTCGAATACCAGACCGCCTTCGAAAAGAGTTGGGTCTACAAGGAGCTGTCGGTCGTCCGGAACGCGAAGCCCCTGCTGTCCAAGTTCGGCACGACGCTGGGCGGGGCGCTGGGGATGTTCGACATGTGGTGCCGCACCCTGTTCGGCGGCCTGTCGCCGATCCCGACGCTGAAGCACGAAAAGACCGACGCCGCCTCGACCGGCCTGGCCGCCGACCACAAGGCGATCGCCTATCCGAAGCCGGACGGCAAGCTGTCGTTCGACAAGCTGTCGTCGGTCTTCATCTCCAACACCAACCACGCCGAGGACCAGCCGGCCCACCTGAAGCTGCTGGATCCGTCGATCCCGATCCGGGTCAACCTGCCCAAATACGGCGAGCCGGCGCGGCTTTACTGCCCCGCGGGCGTGTACGAGGTGGTCTATGGCGACGAGGCGGCCAAGGCCGATCCCCGCTTCGTCATCAACGCCCAGAACTGCGTTCACTGCAAAACCTGCGACATCAAGGATCCGTCGCAGAACATCGTCTGGACCACGCCCGAGGGCGGCGGCGGTCCCAACTATCCGAACATGTGACGGAACGGGGCAGGGGCGGCGTTCCGCCCTTGCCCGCCGCTGCAAAAGCGTGAAGGGTCCGGGCATGATCGCCTCCCGTTCTCGCCTGTTCGCCGCCTCCCTGACCGTCCTCGCCGTGGCGCTTGCCGGCCATGCCTCGGCTCAGGACACGACCCCGCCCGCCCCGACGCCGGACACCCATCCGCCGGCCGTCATCCTGGAGCCGGGCCAGACGGCGCCGGGCCAGGCTGCGCCGGCTCAGGCCGCACCAAGTCAGGCGCCGGCCGAGGCCGCGCCCGATCCTCGCATCATCATCACCAATATGCCCGTGACGCCGGCGATCCCGGCCGTATGGGCGCCGATCCCGACGAACGCCGAGGGCCGCAGCGCCTATGGTCTGTATCTGGCGGGCAAGCTGGCCCTGATGCAGGGCGAGGGGGCGACCGGCTCGGACTATCTGGCCCAGGCGGAACGACTGACGCCGGAACAGCCGCGCGTGCGCGAACAAGCCTTCACCTCCGCCCTGCTGACCGGCGATCTGGATGTGGCGGCCGCCCTGGCCCCGACCGATGCGACCGCGTCTCCCGCGTTTGTGGAGGGTGGGCGGCTGGTGCGTCTGGTGCAGGACTTCGTGCGCGGCGACGCCAGGACGCCGAACGCCGAACTGGCCGGTCAGCCCATCGGCGCCCCGCACGCGCGCGCCGGTCTGCTGGTCGCGCCGTGGATCGCCGCCGCAGCCGGCGACTGGACCCGGGCGCTTCAGTCGGTCCCGACCGCCGGCGATCCCCTGACGCTGGCCTTCGCCCGCATCAATCGCGCCGCCCTGCTGGAAAAACGTCGCGACTATGCCGAGGCCGAGGTCGAGCTGAAGACCGCTTCCGAAGTCGCCGGCGTCGGCGCCCTGTTCAAACGCCCCTATGGCGAGTTTCTGGAACGGCGCGGACGCCGCGACGACGCCGTCGCCCTGTATGAAGCCGCCATGGCGGTGCAACCCGTCGATCCGGGCGTGGCCCGCGCGCTGCAGCGGCTGAAGGACGGCGGCCGCCCGCCGGCCTTGCCCGACTTCCGCGAAGGCGCCGCCCAGGGCCTGATCACAGCCGCCGCCCAGGCCTCGGCCGAGCGCGGCAATGAGTTCGCCGCCGTCTATCTGCGCCTCGCCCAGAACCTGCACGACGATGACGAGACGGAATATCAGCTGGCCCAGGTCCTCTCGCGCGCCGGTCTGAAATCCGCCGCCCGCAACGCCCTGTCGCGGGTCGGGAGCGCCGATCCAAAACTCTACGCCGCCGCCCGCGCCCAGTTGGCCGTCGCGCTGGAAGAGGACGGCCAGTCGCAGGACGCGCTCACCGAACTGCGCCTCGCCGCCGCCGCCAGCCCCGACGATCGGCAGATCGCCTTGGTCTTGGCCGGTCAGCTGATGCAGCTGAAACAGCATGACGAGGCGCTGACCCTGCTGGACGGGCCGCTTCTGAACACCGCTGATCAGGGCGCCAGCGTCCACTTCCTGCGCGGCGCCGCCTATGAGGCGCTGGGTCGTGTTCCCGAGGCCGAGGCCGAACTGTGGGCCGCGCTTCAGACCGCGCCGAACGACGCCGACATGCTGAACTACCTCGGCTATCTCTGGGTTGATAAGGGGCTGCGGGTTCAGGAAGGCGCCGAAATGATCGCCCGCGCCCATGCGTTGGAGCCCGACAACGGCAATATCCAGGACTCGCTGGGCTGGGCGCAGTTCAAACAGGGCCAGTACGAAACCGCCGTCAATACGCTGGAAGAGGCTGTCGACAAGGAACCGTCCAACGCCGAGATCAATGATCACCTCGGCGACGCCTATTGGAAGGTCGGCCGTCAACGCGAAGCCGTCTGGCTGTGGAATCGCGTCCTGGTGCTGGAGCCTGAACCCGAACGTCGGGCCGAGGTCGAACGCAAGATCGCCAATGGGCTGGACGGCGCGCCGAGCGCTCAGGGCGTCGCGCAATAGGTCATGCCTGCCCTGACCGCCTTGGCGCCGGCCAAGATCAATCTGTTCCTACACGTCGGCGCGGTGGACGCTGACGGCTATCATCCGCTGTCCAGCCTGGTCGCCTTCGCCGATGTCGGGGATCGCGTGTCGGTCGAGCCGGCGGATCGCCTGTCGCTGACGGTCGACGGGCCCTTCGGCGGCGGGCTGGGCGCGACGGACGACAATCTGATCCTGCGCGCGCTGCGTCAGTTGGGCGAGGCCTGCGGCATTGGAGAGCCGAAACTGAAGGTCACGCTGGACAAACACCTGCCCATCGCGGCGGGGCTGGGGGGCGGATCGTCCGATGCGGGCGCGGCGCTGAAACTGGCGCGTGACGTCCTGGCGTTCGATCTCGACGACCACGCGCTTGAGGCGGTTGCGGGCTTCGTCGGCGCGGACGGACCGATGTGTCTGCGGATGCGCACGGCCTGGGCAGAGGGGAGGGGAGACGTGCTGATCGACGAACCCCGCCTGCCGCCGCTGCCGGCCGTGCTGTTCAACCCTAGCGTCCCCTCGCCGACCGGCGCCGTCTACCGGGCCTACGACGCAGGGCCGGTGCGGGCCGCCGACAGACCCACGCCGCCCCAGGACTGGTCCATCGCCGCCGTGATCGACTGGCTGTCGGCCCAGCGCAACGATCTGGAAGCGCCCGCACTGTCCCTGACGCCGGCGATCGACGCGGCCCTGTCGGCGGTTGCGGTGACGGACCAGGTCGCTCTGACCCGCATGTCCGGCTCAGGCGCGACGGTGTTCGGTTTGTATCCCAGCGACGACGCGGCCCAATCCGCTGCGCGCGCATTGTCCGCAGCACATCCCACGGCCTGGGTCAAAGCAACGCAACTGTCCGTACAGCAACACTAAAGCTTTGTGGCCGAATACCGGCGATCAGGCTGCGAAACCGGCGATTTCGCCCAGGTCTCGCCCAGATCATCACAAACGTTACGTATTGTTTCGAAATCTCGGAACCAGATCACGGCGTTCTGATTTGAGTCGGCAGTTCCGATGTCTGGAACGGGTCGCCGTCTCCCTCGTGGCGATCCTCAAACAGGAAAAAGGAAATCGCCATGCTTCGTGCAAAATTGCTTGCCGCCACCGCCGTCGTCAGCCTGATGGCTGCCCCTGCTTTCGCCCAGGACATGACCGCCCCGGCGACCACGACGACGCCCGCCCCGGCGACCATGCCGCAAACCGATCCGGCCATGCCAGCCACGCCGCAGACGCCGGCTCCGACGGCTGAGGCCGCCGCGACCACGACCACGACTGCAGAGGCAACCACGCCTGTCGCCGGCGAAACCGTTGTCGACAAGCTGAAGGCCAGCGGTCAGTTCACCACACTGCTGGCCGCGCTGGACGCCGCCCAGCTGACCGACACCCTAGCCAGCCGTCCGGCCATCTCGATCTTCGCCCCGACCGACGCCGCCTTCGCCGCCGTGCCGGAGGCCGAGCGTACGCGTCTGATGGACCCGGCAAACGCCGCCGAACTGCGCCAGCTGCTGCTGTATCACGTCATCGTCGCCGACGTGACGCCCGACCAGATCATGGGCAAGAAGGGCGGCGTAGAGACGGCCGCCGAGAGCCAGATTCTGCTGGATGGCACCGGTTCGGCCATCAAGGCTGACGGCGCGACCGTCGTCAGCGCCGAGTTGGACGCCTCGAACGGCGCCATCTTCCCGATCGACAAGGTCCTGAACCCGGCGAATTCCATGGCTGCCATGGGCGATGAAGAGGCCGCCGCGCCCGCCGAAGCCGCCGCTCCAGCCGCTGAGGCGACGCCGGCTGCTGAAGCGACGCCGGCCCCGACCGCGCCGAACGGCCAGCCCGCCGCGATGACGACCACCACGTCCTCGTCGCCGGTCGTCAATCCGACCGATGGTCAGGTCGACACTCCGGCCACCCCGCCGGTCGACGCGGCTGATCTCGCCGCCGACGGCGCGGCCGAAGCCAAGCCGACCCCGAACTGATCAGGGTCATCCACGCGCTCGCTCGGTAGCGTGTTGAAGCGGAAGGCGGCGGGCCCTATGGTCCGCCGTCTTTTTTACAGCCCCTCCCACGAGCCCGATTTGACCACCTCGACCGAGCCGCTCGCGTTTCAGGACCTGATCCTGACGCTCCACCGCTATTGGGGCGAGCAGGGCTGCGCCATTCTGCAACCCTATGACATCGAGGTCGGGGCCGGCACGCTGCATCCCGCCACCGTCCTGCGCGCGCTCGGCTCCAAGCCGTGGAAGGCCGCCTATGTCCAGCCCAGCCGCCGCCCCGGCGACGGCCGCTATGGCGAAAACCCCAATCGCCTCCAACACTATTACCAATACCAGGTCATCCTGAAGCCGAACCCGGACAACCTTCAGGAGCTGTATCTGGGGTCGCTGGCGGCCATCGGCATCGATCCGAAACTGCACGACATTCGCTTCGTCGAGGACGACTGGGAGAACCCCACCGTCGGCGCCTGGGGGCTGGGCTGGGAGGTCTGGTGCGACGGGATGGAGGTGACGCAGTTCACCTATTTCCAGGGCGTCGGCGGCATCGAGGTCGATGTGGTGTCGGGCGAGCTGACCTACGGGCTGGAGCGTCTGGCCATGTACGTCCAGGGCGTGGACAACGTCTATGATCTGAAGTTTACCGAGGAGGGCCTGACCTATGGCGAGGTCTTCCTGGAGAACGAGCGCCAGCAGTCGGAAGCCAACTTCCACGGCTATGACGTGGACGGTCTGAAGCGCCGGTTCGAGGACATGGTGAGCGAGGTTCAGCGCCTGCTGGACATGCGCGGGCCGCAGGATCAGCCGCTGGTCCTGCCCGCCTACGATCAGGTTCTGAAGGCTAGTCACCTGTTCAACCTGATGGACGCCCGCGGCGCCATCGCCGTCGCCGAACGCCAGAGCTACATCGGCCGCATCCGCGAACTCTGCAAAGCCTGCGCCCTCGCCTACGTCGAACAAGAGCGGAAAACCGCCTGATGCCCCAACTTCTCCTCGAAATCTTCTCCGAAGAAATCCCCGCCCGGATGCAGCAGGGCGCGGCGCGCGACCTGGAGCGGATGGTCTCCGACCGTCTGAAGGCCGCCGGCCTGACGTGGGAGGCGCTGACGACCTATGCCGGTCCGCGCCGCCTGACCCTGGTCATCGACGGCCTGCCCACGGCCACGCCGGACCGCGAGGAAGAGATCAAGGGCCCTCGCGCCTCCGCCCCAGAACAGGCGCTGGAAGGCTTCCTGCGCAAGACCGGCCTGACGCGCGATCAACTGACCGAGCGCGACGGCGTCCTGTTCGCCGTCCTGTCGTCCAAGGGCCGCGCCACGACCGATCTGGTTGCCGAGACGGTCGATCAGGTCATCCGCACCTTCCCCTGGCCCAAGTCGATGCGCTGGGGTTCCGGAACCCTGCGCTGGGTGCGTCCGATCAAGCGCATCCTGTGCCTGTTCGACGGCAAGGTGGTGCCGTTCGAGATTGACGGAATCCAGAGCGATGCGATCACCGAGGGGCACCGCTTCCTGGGGTCCGGCGAGCTGCTGCGCGTCAGCGACTTCGTCGATTACCGCACCCAATTGGAAAAGAACTTCGTCCTGCTGGACGTCGCCGACCGCAAGCTACGCATTCTGGAACAGGCCAAGGCCGCCTGCGCCGCGCGCGGCCTGGCCTTGGTCGATGACGACGGCCTGCTGGACGAGGTGGCGGGCCTGGCGGAATGGCCGACCCCGATCCTGGGCGACATGGACCTGCAGTTCCTGGCCCTGCCGCCGGAAGTCGTGCGCCTGTCGATGAAGGTGCACCAGAAGTATTTCGCCGTCCGCGATCCGTCGAAAGAAGGCCTGGCCCCCAACTTCCTGGTCGTCGCCAACGTCGAGGCGACCGACGGGGGCAAGGCCCTGGCCGCCGGCAACAGCCGCGTCCTGAGCGCCCGCCTGAACGACGCGCGCTTCTTCTGGGACGAGGACCAGAAGGTCGGCTTCGACGCCTGGAACGCCAAACTGTCCGGCGTCACCTTCCACGCCAAACTGGGCACATTGGCCGAGCGCGTCGAGCGCATCGCCGCCTTGGCGCGCGAGATCGCGCCGCTGGTCGGCGCCGACGCCGACGAGGCCGAAACCGCCGCCCGCCTGTCCAAGGCCGACCTGCTGTCGGGCATGGTCAGCGAGTTCCCGGAACTGCAGGGGATCATGGGCGGCTATTACGCCCGTCTCGCCGGCCATTCCGACGCGATCGCCGACGCCGTGCGCGACCACTACAAACCGCAGGGCCCCGCCGACACGGTCCCGACCGCGCCCGTCACGGTCGCCGTCGCCCTGGCCGACAAGCTGGACACCCTGGTCGGGTTCTGGTTCATCAGTGAGAAGCCAACGGGCTCTAAAGACCCCTTCGCACTTCGTCGGTCGGCGCTTGGGATTGCTAGGATTTTGCTGGCATCCGGTTACCGCCTGCAGTTGAATCGACTGCTCGTGCATCACGGTCGGCGCTTAGCTGCTCAACTACTTGGTCAATTTACTGACGCCTTCCCGAACGTCGTCAAATCTGTTGAAGCCATGGGCTTCAACGTCACTCCAAATGTAAATGGAGGGTTGGGCCCTGTTGCCGAGAAGGCTCGCGTGGCCTTGAGTAGCTCCACCATTGACGACGTGCCTCCCGTTGATTGGGAGCGGGAGTATTGGACCGATCTTGGTCTGTTCTTGCTAGACCGCCTCACCGTCCTCCTCCGTGACCAAGGCCAGCGCCACGACCTCGTCGCGGCCGTCTTCGCTTTGGGCGACGACGACCTCGTCCGCATCGTGCGTCGGGTGGAGGCGCTGGCCGCCTTCCTCGCCACGGACGACGGCGCCAATCTGCTGGCCGGCTACAAGCGCGCCTCTAACATCCTGCGCGCCGAGGAGAAGAAGGGGCCGCTGCCGACCGGCATGGTCCAGACAGGCCTGCCGAACCAGCCCGAGGCCGAGACCACCCTGGCCTTCGCCGTCGGCGCCGCCCGCACCGCCGTCGAGACCGCGCTGGAGACCGAGGACTTCGCCGCCGCCATGACGGCCCTGGCGCGCCTGCGCGCGCCCGTGGACCGCTTCTTCGACGACGTTCTGGTCAACTCCGACATCCCCGCCGAACGCGAGAACCGCCTGAAACTGCTGGGCCAGGTCCGCGACGTCATGGGCCAGGTCGCGGACTTCGGTCAGATCGCGGGGTAGGACAGAACCCCTCCGTCTCTCCGCTGCGCTCCGAGCCACCTCCCCATGGAATGGGGAGGAGACGGGACTTCGCCGCATCGTCTCCTCCCCACCTGTGGGGAGGGGGACCGCGTAGCGGTGGAGGGGCTCTTAGCCTCGGATTCGATCTCTCGCCCTGTCGGCGATGAAATCGAGCACGTCGCCCAGGTCGACCCGCACCTGTTCGGCCGAGACGCGGATGACCGCAATGCCCTGGGTCGCAAGCCAGCGCGTGCGTCGTGCGTCATGCTCGCCTCGGCCTTCATGGCTTTCGCCATCGACCTCGACCGCCAGCATCGCCTCGGCGCAATAGAAGTCGAGCACATAGACGCCCGCCGGATGCTGACTGCGGAATTTCAGCCCACCCAGCGCGCGGCGGCGCAAATGGACCCACAGGCGGGCTTCGGGCGGGGTCAGGGCGCGCCGCAGGATGCGGGCGCGCGAGACGGAGCCTTCGTGCGTCAAGAACCCCTCCACCGCTTCGCGGTCCCCCTCCCCATTTCATGGGGAGGAGACGATGACGTCAAGGTTGTGCGCGCACGTCGCTAGGAAACCGCACACCCCCTCACGCATTGTTACATCCGCAATGGTCAAGGCCGCTCTCACGCGCTAGATCATGCTGCATGTGCGAGCGGGGCCAACCCGCCGGACGATCCGAAAAGCTCAGGGACTGCATGATGACTCAGTGGGTGTACGGCTTCGGCGGAGGCTCCGCCGACGGCGACGCGTCGATGAAGAACCTTCTCGGCGGCAAGGGCGCCAATCTGGCGGAAATGTCGTCGCTGGGTCTGCCGGTTCCCCCGGGCTTCACTGTCACCACCGAGGTCTGCACCCACTATTACGCCAACAACGAGACCTATCCGGCCGATCTGGACGCTCAGGTCCAGGCCGCCCTGGCCAAGGTCGAGGGCGTGGTCGGCAAGACCTTCGGCGATGTCGAAAACCCGCTGCTGGTCTCGGTGCGGTCCGGCGCGCGTGCGTCGATGCCGGGCATGATGGACACGGTGTTGAACCTGGGCCTGAACGACCAGACGGTCGAAGGTCTGGCGAAACTGTCGGGCGACCGCCGCTTCGCCTTCGACAGCTATCGTCGCTTCATCACCATGTATTCCAACGTGGTTCTGGGCCTCAGCCACGACGATTTCGAAGAGGTGCTGGACCAGCACAAGGATCGCCTGGGCGTCACGGTCGACACCGACCTGACCGCCGCCGACTGGGAGAAGGTGGTCGCCGACTACAAGGCCGTGGTCGAGCGCGAACTGGGTCACGCCTTCCCGCAGGATCCCAAGGACCAGCTGTGGGGCGCCGTGGGCGCCGTGTTCGAAAGCTGGATGAACGACCGGGCGAAATTCTATCGCCGCATGCATGACATCCCCGAAAGTTGGGGTACGGCGGTCAACGTCCAGTCGATGGTGTTCGGCAACATGGGCGAGACCTCGGCGACCGGCGTGGCCTTCACCCGCAACCCCTCGACCGGCGAGGCGCGCCTGTACGGCGAGTTCCTGATCAACGCCCAGGGCGAGGACGTGGTCGCGGGCATCCGCACCCCCCAGTCCCTGACCAAGATCGGCCGCGAGGAGATGGGCGAGATCGCCCCCTCGATGGAAGAGGCCATGCCCGAGGTCTTCGCCCAGTTCGTCGATGTCGTCGGCAAGCTGGAAAGCCACTACCGCGACATGCAGGACATCGAGTTCACGGTCGAACAGGGCCGTCTGTGGATGCTGCAGACCCGCAACGGCAAGCGCACCGCCAAGTCGGCGCTGAAGGTCGCCGTGGACCTCGCCGCCGAGGGCGTGATCTCTCAGGAAGAGGCCATCAGCCGGGTCGAGCCGTCGGCGCTGGACCAGCTGCTGCACCCGACGCTGGACCCCGATGCGGCGCGCACCGTGGTCGCCGCCGGCCTGCCGGCCTCGCCCGGCGCCGCGACCGGCAAGATCGTCTTCGACGCCGACGAGGCCGAGCGCATGTCGGGTCTGGGCGAGGCGGTCATCCTGGTGCGCGAAGAGACGAGCCCCGAGGACATCCACGGCATGCATGCGGCGCGCGGCATCGTCACCGCCCGCGGCGGCATGACCAGCCACGCCGCCGTCGTGGCGCGCGGCATGGGGCGGGCCTGCGTCTCCGGCGCCGGCGAGATCCATATCGACGAGGCCAAGGGTGTCTTCACCGCGCGCGGCCGCACCTTCAAGGCTGGCGAGGTCATCACCATCGACGGCTCCAAGGG
Source organism: Brevundimonas sp. SPF441 (assembly GCF_009661015.1). Classification (NCBI taxonomy): domain Bacteria; kingdom Pseudomonadati; phylum Pseudomonadota; class Alphaproteobacteria; order Caulobacterales; family Caulobacteraceae; genus Brevundimonas; species Brevundimonas sp. SPF441. The sequence continues at coordinate 94,412 of NZ_WJWX01000002.1, forward strand.
CGAAGTGCTGGACGGCGCCGTGCCGATGATCGAGCCGGAACTGACCGGCGACTTCCAGACCCTGATGGGTTGGGCCGACAAGGTGCGCCGCCTGAAGGTCCGCGCCAACGCCGAGACCCCGCTGGACGCCAAGACCGCGCGCGGCTTCGGCGCCGAGGGCATCGGCCTGTGCCGCACCGAGCATATGTTCTTCGACGACACCCGGATCGCCGCCGTGCGCGAGATGATCCTGGCCGACGACGAGAAGGGCCGTCGCGCGGCCTTGGCCAAGATTGCGCCGTTCCAGAAGTCGGACTTCGTCGAACTGTTCGAGATCATGGCCGGCCTTCCGGTGACGGTGCGCCTGCTGGACCCGCCGCTGCACGAGTTCATTCCCCACACCGAGGAAGACATCGACGCCCTGGCCGCCTCGTCCGGCATTGACGCCGAAAAGCTGAAGCGCCGCGCCAAGGAACTGCACGAGACCAACCCGATGCTGGGCCACCGCGGCTGCCGGCTGGGCGTCGCCTATCCCGAAATCTACGAGATGCAGGTCCGCGCCATCATCGAGGCGGCGCTGGAGGTCAAGCAGAAGTCGGGCGCCGCGCCCCTGCCGGAGATCATGCACCCCCTGGTCGCCCTGGGCCTGGAGATGAAATATCTGCGCGAGCTGACCGACCGCACGGCCAAGGCCGTGTTCGAGGAGACGGGCCAGAGCCTCGACTACTTGGTCGGCACGATGATCGAACTGCCGCGCGCCGCCATCCGTGCAGGCGACCTCGCCGAATACGCCCAGTTCTTCAGCTTCGGCACCAACGACCTGACCCAGACGACGTTCGGCATTTCGCGCGACGATTCCGGCCGGTTCCTGCAGGCCTATCTGGACAAGGGCATCTTCGAAACCGATCCGTTCGTGCGTCTGGACCAAGACGGCGTGGGCGGCCTGATCGAGATCGCCGCCGAGCGCGGGCGCAAGGTCCGGCCCGAGGTCAAGCTGGGCATCTGCGGCGAACATGGCGGCGACCCGTCGTCGATCGCCTTCTGCGAACAGGCCGGGCTGGATTACGTCTCCTGCTCGCCCTACCGCGTGCCGATCGCCCGGCTGGCGGCGGCCCAGGCCGCGCTGAACGTGGAGCGCGAGAAGGACCGCTAAAAGCTACCCAAGACCCGTCATCCTCGGGCTTGACCCGAGGACCGGCGGTTCCGCCGCTGGTGCTATGACGGCGACGCACAGTCTGTCTGATGTCCGATCCTCGGGTCGAGCCCGAGGATGACGGATAGCAAGATGAAAGGGCGGTCTCGATCGAGGCCGCCCTTTTTGCTGCGGCGCCACAAAGTCGCCGATCTTGGCGGAACGCTGTATGTGTCCCGGCGTCCACATGCATTCGGCGTGTTTTCGCGCCCCTGGAACAGATGACGCTGTGACCTATTTAAGCACTCGCTGGATGGGGCTGATGATCGGCTCGGTCATCACATCTAGGAGTTAATAAGAAACAATGCGTAACATTCTTCTCGCTGCTGTCGCCGTTTCCGCAATCGCCGCTCCGGCCTTTGCTCAAACCAATCCTGAGCCGCGTGGTTACGGCTCGCTGGGCTACACTCATCTTGAAGGCGACAATGCAACGACGGGCGCTGTCACCGGTCGTCTTGGCGTCAACCTCAACCGTTACATCGCTGTGGAAACCGAAGCCTCGGTCGGCGTGAAGCATGACGACTTCACCGTCGCGGGCGTCGATGGCGAGATCAAACACGAGTGGGACGCCGCCGGTTACGTGGTCGGCAAGGTGCCGGTCTCTGACAAGCTGGAACTGTTCGCACGCGGCGGCTACGGCCACACCGAGCTGAAGCAGGAGTTCCCGGGCGCCAACACCGACGTGGGCGGCGACAGCTGGAACTACGGCGCCGGCGCCAACTACTACCTCGACGGCGTCAACGGCGTGCGCGCCGACTGGACCCGTCGCGACTACCGCGACAACGGTGGTGAAGCCGACGCCTATTCGGTCAGCTACATCCGTCGCTTCTGATCTGATCGATCAGTCCTAACGACGAAGGCGCGCTCCGCAGGGAGCGCGCCTTTTTCGTTCAGGACAGCGAAATCAGCCGAAGTCGCCAGCCAGGGCCCAACGCTGCGAGCCTTCGCCGAACGGGCGAACGAACCAGTCGCGATAGTATTCAAAGGTCTCGATGATCTTTTGTCGAAGATCGGGCGGGTTGACCGCCTCGCCGCGCTGGCGCTTCATCGCCGCCACGCAATCGACCACCATGTTCTGGTGCGCCGAGCCACCCATGCTCTTCAACACGGTGGCGATATCATGAGCCAAGCTTTCCAGGACCTGCTTGGGCGTCTTGTGAGCCATCTGGGACATCCCCTGTTCTCGACAGGAGAATGCGTGACAAAAAGTCGTGAAAGATTCAAGCGTGGCCGGGCGAGAATCATCATGGATGCGAATTAACCTGACATAACGCGGGTCGCGCGGTTTGGTTCTCTCAAGGGAGAAAACCATGACGAATTTCGATCCGGCGGCCGCTACGGCCCAATGGCTGGCGACCTTGTCGCCCCAGGAAACGGCCCGGGCCATCGCCTATACCCACGGTTCGCATTGGCTGATCCTGTGGAGCTTCCTGGTCTCGGCCCTGGTCGCCTGGATCATCGTGCGTACCGGCCTGCTGGTCGCGATCCGCAGCCGGATCGAACGTCGCCGTCGTCGGCCGATCCTGGCCAGTTTCGCCGTCGCCCTGGTCTATTCGGGCACGAGCTGGGCGCTGACCCTGCCGTGGGCGATCTATCAGGGCTGGTGGCGAGAGAAACATTATGGACTGACCAGCCAGGCCCTGGGCGGCTGGCTGGGCGAGGCTGTGATCGGCGCAGCGATTTCGGTCGTGGCGACCTCGCTGCTGCTCGTGGCGATCTATGCCCTGATCCGGCGCGCGCGTCGGTTCTGGTGGGCCTGGGCGGCCGGCGTGACGGCGGCCTTCATCGTCATCGGCCTGGTGCTCGCGCCCCTGGTGATCGAGCCGATCTTCAACACCTATACGCCCGCGCCGAACGGGCCGGTGCGCGACGCCGTCGTGACCCTCGCCAAACAGACCGGCACGCCGTCGGACAAGATCTTCATCTACAACGGCTCCAAACAGTCCGATCGCTACACCGCCAATGTCTCGGGCCTGTTCGGCACGGCGCGGGTGGCGATGAGCGACACCATGTTTAAACAGGGCGCGGACCTGGCCGAGGTGCGCGGCGTGGTCGGCCACGAGATGGGCCACTATGTCCGGGCGCACATTCTCTGGACCGTCGGCATTCTGGTCCTCCTGTCGGTGCTGGCATTTTGGCTGACCGACCGGCTCTATCCCGTAGCGCATCGTCTTTTGAGGGCGGATCGTGTGGGCGATATCTCCGACCCTGCGGGTTTGCCGGTCCTGGCCTTGGTGCTGGCCTTCCTGGGCGTGCTGGGCACCCCGGTCTTCGCCACCATGACCCGCACGATGGAGGAGGACGCCGACCACTTCTCGCTGGTTCACGCCAATGCGCCGGACGGCCTGTCCAAGGCCCTGATCAAGACCGCTGAATACCGCGCGCCATCGCCGTCGGCGATCGAGGAGTTCCTGTTCTACGATCACCCCAGCGTGGAGAACCGCATCCGCCGCGCTATGGAATGGAAGGCGACGCATCCCGCCCAAGCCTCGGCAGGGCAACCGACGCGTCGCTAGGGCATTGAAGGCTTCGCCATTCCAAGCGGAGCCTTCGCCCCATGATCGATCTCTATCGCGGCCTCGGCCTGGGCGTTCCGGCCCTGATGGACATCGCGCCTCTGATCGCGCGGGTCGTGGTCGGGGGAATGTTCTTCCTGTCCGGCTTCTACAAGCTGTTCACCCCGGCCCAGGCCGAAAAGATGCAGAAGACGATGGTCGAGGCCGGCATCGCCGCGCCGCGTCAGACCGCCAAGTTCGTCTCGGTGTGCGAGTTCGCCTTCGGCGCCCTGCTGATCATGGGCCTGTTCACCAGCCTGGCGGCCCTGGTGCTGCTGATCATCAGCCTGGTCGCCTTGGTGACCGTGGCGTCAAAGTCGGTGGAGGGGACCAGCCTCGGCTATCGCCTCTCCAGCTATTTCGACCTGCCCGAGACCCTGCTGATGGTCATCCTGGTCTGGCTGATCGCCAATGGACCGGGGCTGTGGAGCTTGGACTTCGTCCTGTTCCTGCCCCGGCTTTAGGGCTTCAGGCGGCACGCTTCCTGACGAAGACTGTCCCGGCCGAATAGCCGGCGCCGAAGCTGCAGATCAGCCCCGTATCGCCCGCCTCGAACCCGTCGTTGTGCAGGTGGAAGGCGATGATCGACCCCGCCGAGGAGGTGTTGGCGTATTCGTCCAAGATGATGACGTTCTCATCCGCCGAGGGCTCGCGACCCAGCACCTTCTTGCCGATCATCGTGTTCATGTTGATGTTGGCCTGGTGCAGCCACAGGCGCTTCAGATCATGCGGATCCAGGCCCAGTTCGCTGGCGTGATCCACGATCATGTCCGACACCATCGGCACCACGTCGCGGAAGACCTTGCGGCCCTGCTGGATGAACAGCTTGTCGTTCTGGACGCTGTCGTCGGCCTCCGGGCTGTCCAGATGCGCGGTGTCGCGCGCGTTGCGGTTCAGGAAGCCGAAGTTGTTGCGGATGTTGTTCGAGAAGGTCGTCTTCAGCCGCGTGCCCAGGACGTCCCAGCCGCCCGGTCCCGCCGTATCCGACGACTCCACGATCACCGCCGTCGCCACGTCGCCGAAGATGAAGTGGCTGTCGCGGTCGGTGAAGTTCAGATGGGCCGAACAAACCTCCGGATTGACCATCAGCACCGCCTTGACCGAGCCGCCCGCGATGAAATCCGCCGCCGTCTTGATGCCGAAGGTCGCCGAGCTGCACGCCACATTCATGTCGAAGGCGAAGCCCTCGATGCCCAGCGCCTGCTGCACTTCGATGGCCATGGCCGGATAGGCGCGCTGCATGTTCGACGCGGCGCACAGGACGGCGCCGATTTCCGAGACCGGCTTGCCCCACGCCTCGATCGCCTGACGCGCCGCCTTGACCGCCATCTCGGCCAGGATCGAGATTTCGTCATTGGAGCGTTCGGCCAGGTTCGGCGCCATCCGCTCGGGGTCGATGATCCCGGCCTTGTCCAGCACGAACCGGCTCTTGATGCCCGACGCCTTCTCGATGAACTCGGGCGAGGAGTGCGACTTGGCCTCCAGCTCGCCGGCCTCGATCTGGGCGGCGTGGCGGGCGTTCCAGCCGTCGGCCCAGGCGTTGTAGCTGTCGACCAGTTCGGCGTTCGAGACCGACTGTTCGGGGGTGAAGAGGCCGGTGGCGGCGATCACTGCATTCGACACTTGTTTGTTCCTATCGCTCGACGCGCGGCGTCTCGCTGCTTGAGGAGTGTGTTCCTATCGCTCGGCCCGCGGGACCTTGCTGCTTGATGACAGTCCGTTTCCTATCAGAACGCGTCAATAGGACGGCGGCGGCTTGCGGTCGAGACTGGCGATGATGCCGGCGGCCCAGCGCTGCACCTGGCCGCGCGGCGCCTTGGGCGTCGGCTGGTCGCGCGCGGCGATCAGCCGGTCCACCAGATCCTCGGCCTCGCAGGGCCAGCCCTCGGGCGTGACATAGAGGGGATAGGCGATCAGGGCGGCGTGGACCAAGTGATCGACGCCGGCGCGGCGGCTGCGGCGCTCGAACGTTAGCCGGTCGTCGGTCAGCCCCCATCCGGCATAGAAGGGCCGGCCATAGACCGACACCGCCTTGCCCCGCATCAGGGCCTCAAACCCGGTCAGAGAGGTCAGGGTCGCCACCCGGCGACAGGCGTTCAGACAGTCGATGATATCCAGCCCGTCGCCCACAGCATCGACCGAGGCCATGGCCCCGGCGTCCAGCCGCCCGGGCCGGTTACCCGCCAGCACGTCGGGGTGATTGCGATAGACCAGAAAGGCGTCCGGATGGTCGCGCCGCGCCGCCTCCACCAGGGCCGAATTGGTGTTCAGATCCGGCGCACAGCCCAGCAGGATCGACTTGTCGTTCTCGACCTGACCGACGACCAGCAGGATGTCACGATCGGCGGGCCAGTCCGTCGGCGCCTGACCCCGCAGATTGTATTTCGACAGGCCGGCATCGACCACGCGCGTCCGCAGGGCGGCGGCCCGCGCCAGCTGAACCGGCGACAGGTCCGAGGTCTCGATCAGGGTTTCCAGCCGCGAAGGCCGCGACGGATCGTAATAGACGCCCTGATCGTCCAGGGCGACCGACAGGGCGCCGACGAAGTCGGACCCCAAGCCCCGCGAACGGATAAAGCCGTCTTCCATCCGCACGGTCGGGCCGTCAAATGCAGCCGCCGCCTGACGCGTCGCCTCGCTCTCCTTGCCCGCCCACCAGATCAGTCGGCCGTTGGTGGCGGTCGCATGGGCGGCGGCGCGCGACGGCGACATGAAATAACGCATCGTCGCCTTGGGCGAGTTCAGCAGGCGGCGCACCGGCGGACGCTTGGCGGGGGCGAACCCGACTGCCGACCAAAAGCCCGCCAGTCGGTCGGCCCGGTCGCGCAACGCGATCAATCGCTCCAGCGCCTGTTCGGCCTCGCACCGTTCGCCGGTGACGGGATCGACATAGCGGCTGTAGGCGATCAGGGCGGCGGCGGCGACCTGTTCGATCGACCGCGCGACGCCGCGCCGCCCCGTCTGGACCGCATCGGTCGTCAGACCCCAGCCGGAATAGAAGGGCGCACCGAAACACCGCACCGGCAGGCCGCGCAACAGCGCCTCGAAGCCCAGCGCCGAGGTGACGCAATAGACCGCATCCACCGCCGCCAGCAGGTCGGCGGGCCGTACATCCGTATCGACCAGAGTGACGCCCGTCAGGTCCGTCACGCAGCCGCGCTTCTTGCCCGCCGCCACCGCCGGATGGCGTTTGACGATCAACTGGGCGTCCGGCTCGTCGCGCCGCGCGGCGGCGATCATCTCATCGAAGCTCTGGGCCGTCGCGAGGCCACAGGCGATTGAGGCGTCTCCAAACGTCTGGTCCACGATCAGCACACGCCGACCGGGTTTCAGCAGGCCCGGATCCAGCGGCCCGCCCATATTGGTCTTGGACACGCCAGACGCCACGATCCGGTCGATCAACCCGCGCGCCCGCACGGTCATGGCGGCGTCGCACCAGTCGTCGGCCGTCTGGATCAGATGCTCCAACCGACTGGGCCGCGTCGCATCATAATAGACGCCCAGATCGTCGACGATGAGGCTCAGGCTGGTCGCCCCCGCCTCGCCGATCCCGACCGATCTTAGGAACCCGTCCTCCAGCGCCACATAGGGCCGCCCGTTCTTCTGCGCCCACCGTCGCCCCGCCGCCGCCGTCGGCTTCATCCCCCAGCCCAGCGCCGCCTGCACGTCCTCGCCGGGCAGGCGACGCAGGTCATAGTCGGCCAGAAAAACGTCGAGGAACGGGACCTTCAGCACGCCGGGCGCGCACACCCAGGCCGGAATTTTCGAAGGCGTGTCGGAGGGTAGGGGCAAGGCGGGTCCGCTGAGGTTCAACGCGAGCTTTACGGCGGTTGCGTCACACCCGCCAGTCTCCTCCCCATTTCATGGGGAGGTGGCTCGAAGCGCAGCGAGAGACGGAGGGGCTCTTCAAATCATCACAGGCGTCTGTAGGACTTCCAGAGCCCCTCCACCGCTTCGCGGTCCCCCTCCCCACAAGTGGGGAGGATACAGGCTAGTCCGCCCGCGCCAGCAGGGCCTTCGCCTGCTCCAGATGCAGCCGTTCGACCATCGCCCCGTTCACGCGGATCGCGCCCCGCCCCTCGGCGTCTGGCGCGTCGAAGGCGGCGACGATCGCTCGCGCATCGGCGATCTCGGCTTCGGACGGCGAGAAGGCGGCGTTGGCGGCCGCGATCTGCGACGGGTGGATCAGGCTCTTGCCGTCGAACCCATACAGTCGTCCCTGCAGTGCCTCGGCCGCCAGGCCTTCGGCATCCTCGATCCGGTTGAACACTCCGTCGATGGCCAGCAAGCCATTGGCCCGCGCGGCGGCGACCAGCATCGCCAGCCACGGCTTGAACGGCTCGCGATCCGGCGACGCCCCGGTCCCCAACGCCTTGGCCAGGTCGTTGACCCCCAGCATCAGCCCGTCCAGCGCCCCGTCCGCCGTGGCGATGTCGGCCAGGGCCATCAAGGCGCGCGGCGTCTCGATCATGGCCCACAGGGCGCAACCCTTGGCCAAGCCGGCGGACAGGGCGTGCACGGCCTGGGGCGTCTCCACCTTGGGCGCGACGACCAATGTGGCCCCCGCCGCCTTCATCGCCACCAGGTCGTCCAGCCCCCAGTCGGTCTCCAGCCCGTTGATCCGCACGCCCAGGCACGGCCCGAACCCGCCAGCCCGAACCGCCGCGACGGCGGCGTCGCGGGCGTCAGCCTTGGCCTCGGGCGCCACGGCGTCTTCCAGGTCCAGCACGGCGACGTCGCAATCCAGCATCCGCGCCTTCTCGATCGCCCGCGCATTGGAGGCGGGCAGATAAAGGACGCTGCGGACCCGGTCGCTGCGCATCAGACGCGGCCCGTCACGGGGATCAAGGCGCCGGTCATGGCCCGGCTCTCAGGCGAGGCCAGGAACAGGATCACCGCCGCCAGATCGGCCGGCGCGACCCAGGTCGCCGGATCGGCGTCGGGCATATCCTTGCGGTTCGTCGGCGTGTCGATGATCGACGGCAGGACGGCGTTGACCGTCACCTTTGTGGTCTTCAACTCCTCGGCCAGCGCCTGGGTCAGGGCGTGGACCCCGGCCTTGGCCGCCCCATAGGCCCCCATGCCGGTCCCGGCCTTCAGCGCGGCGGCCGAGCCGACATTGACCATCCGACCCTCGGGCGAGGCCTTCAGCGCATCCAGCGCCGCGCGGCTGGCGTTCAGGGCGGTGGTGACGTTCAGCGCATGCATCCGGTCCCACGCCGGATCCGCATCGTCGGTCGTCTGCCAGACGAAGCCGCCGGCGATGTTCAGCAGGGCGTCCAGCCGCCCGAACCGCGCGATCACGGCGTCGACGGCCTTCTGCGCCTGGCTGGCGTCCGTCAGATCGACCCCGCCGACCTCCAGCACGCCGTCGGGCACGGCATGGCCTGAGGCATGGTCGATGACCGCGACCTGCCAGCCGCCTTTCAGCGCCGCCTCCAGCACCGCCCGGCCCAGGACGCCGTGTCCGCCCGTGATTGCGACTGTCCGCTGCATCATCCGATCCTCCATGTCGCCGGGGACCATAGAGCCGGCTGCGGCCGGATCAACCGGCCCCAATCAAGCGTCGGCGAACACCTTCGCCATCAACCGCTCCAGCGCCTCCTGATCGTCCGTATCGAAGGCGGCCGGCGTCGTCGCATCCACGTCGAACACCGCGATCAGGGCACCCGAAGCGTCGCGCACCGGCACCACGATCTCGCTGGCCGAACGGCTGTCGCAGGCGATATGGCCGGGGAAGGCGTGCACATCCTCGATCAACTGCGTCTGGCCCGTCGCTGCGGCCGCGCCGCACACTCCGCGCCCGAACGCGATGCGCAGGCACCCCAGCGTTCCCTGATACGGCCCGACCACCAGTTCATCCTCCTTTTCCGGCGCCACGACATAGAAGCCGGTCCAGAAATAGTGCTCGAACGCATCCGCCAGCATCGAGGCCACCGTCGCCATTCGCGCCGTTACATTCGGCTCGCCGTCCAGCACGGCCAGGACTTCCGCCTCGACCTCCAGATAGCGCGCCGCCTTGTCGGCGGGACGATCGTTGCGGGCGACATAGGCCATGGAAAAACTCCGGAGCAGGACAGGCTGGCGATATAGGCGAGCGCTCGGCCGAAGGGGAGGGGCACCGTCATTCGCCGCCGCTTCGCCGGGAACGCTTCCGTACGCCCCTGTGTTGGCTCTGGGAGACAACGACGGAGGCTCGCGTGACATCAACCCTTTCACGATCGCTCAGCCTGATCGCCGCCCTGATGCTGTCGGCCGCCGCGGCCGCCTGCGGTCAGGACGCCGGCGCGCCTGGGCCAGCTGACGCGACGCAGACCCCCGCGCCGTCCGCGCCAGAGCCGACAGCACCGCCTCCGGAACCGGCGAAAATCAACACGAACCCTGCGACCTCGTCGTCAGCGTCAGCAACGCCGGCGGCGTCACGCAAGCCCTGTTATCTCTCGATCGACGGCAAGGTTCTGCTCGACGAGCCCTGCCTCGTCTATCCGTTCGGCGACGGCGGCTACACGATGAACGCCTGGTCCGAGGGCAAGCCCAAGAACTCACATTTCGCCGTCGTCGTCCTGATGGCCGACGGCTCGGCCGACGCCACCTGGAACGCCGACCCCGACGACGACAAGGCCGGCGATCCGCTTGGAACGGTCCGCCTGGACGGCTACTGCTGGACGAATGACCGCGCGCGCATCTGCGTGCGGTGACCCTCGTTTCGAAGCCCGTGGCCCGCCTTCATATCCAGTGACAGCGGGCGGCGTTGTTGAGGAGGCGGGCGGATTCGAAGATCAGATGATCGGCGGACAGCGGCTTGGGGATGACGACGTCGGCGCCGGCGCGTGAGGCCAGATCGCGATGGTTGGACGAGGCGTTGGCCGTCAGCATGGCGATCGGGAGCCTGTTGATCTCGCGCTGCTGTTCGCCTCTGCGGATGCTGCGGATGGCCTCGACGCCGTCCATGACCGGCATCTGCATGTCCATCATGATCAGGTCGTAGGCGTGCGCCGACCACAGATCGACGGCTTCCTGGCCGTTTTCGGCGACATCGATCTGACAGCCGAAGCCGCTGAGAAGCGCCTGGACGACCTGCTGGTTGACGAGATTGTCCTCCGCCAAGAGAATCCGCGCGCCATAGAGTCGATCCAGCGCCTCCACATGGCTTTCGCTTTCGCGGGTGATCTCGCCACTGGGATCCATCGGCAGGTCGAGAACGAAGAGCGTTCCCCGACCGGGCTTTGAACGCACCCTGACGCCGCCGCTCATCAGCTCCGCCAGACGACGACTGATGGAGAGGCCAAGGCCCGTGCCGCCGAACCGCCGCGAGATGGAATCGTCGGCCTGGCTGAACGGCGAGAACAGCAGTTTGGCCGTCGATCGATCAAAGCCCATGCCGGTATCGGCGACGCGGATGCGAAGGCGCCTGGACGGCTTCGAGTAGCGCGCATCGACCAGCACCTGGCCGACCGCAGTGAACTTGATGGCGTTGGAGACCAGGTTCAGCACGATCTGACGCAGGCGGGCCCCGTCGCCTATGAGATGGGCTGGAAGACCGTCGAACCGGGAGATCAGCTCAAGTCCCTTTTCGCTTGCCAGCGGCCGCATCAGATCGACCGCGCCGGAGATGGTGTCGGACGGCGCAAAGGGTTCGTCGACAAGGTTCATCTCGCCGGCCTGGATTTTGGACAGGTCCAGCACATCGTCCAGGATGCGCCTCAACGTCTCGCCGGACTTGATGATCAGATCGACCTTTTGACGGGCATCGTCGGACAGGTCGGCGCCTGACAGGGACTGCGCCAGGCCCAGGACGCCGTTCAACGGCGTACGAACCTCATGGCTCATCGTCGCGAGGAAGGTATCGCGCAGCGCGGCGGCGCGTTCGGCGACGAGCCGCGCTTCCGAAAGGGCCTCCAGAGCCAGCACATGTTCGGTCACCTCGAAACGGATGGCCGTGTAGGACGTCGGGCCCTCGGGACCGCTGAGCGCCGGCACGATGGTCGTGTCGACCCAGTAGAGGGAGCCGTCCTTGCGACGGTTCCGCAACGTGCCGGTCCACACCTTGCCGCTGCGGATCGTGCGATACAGATCCTGGAAGAAGGCCTTGGAATGCAGGCCGGAGTTCACGATCCGATGGGTCGAGCCGATCAACTCCTCTCGGCTGTAGCCGCTGACCGCCACGAACTTCTCGTTGCAGTCGGTGATGACCCCATGTCGATCGGTCGTCACCAGAATAGCCGCGACTTCGAGCGCTCTTCGAAGCTCGGCATCGAGCGCGCCTCCCGTGCTCATCCCCAGCGATCGTGTCTCCGTGACTGGGTGGGCGGGATGTCTTCTGACCGACGCCATCGGCTCTTTCCGGTTGTTGCCTCGCCACTTTGTTTCCAAAGGCTTGCTTGGCAATCTAGGATTGCGCCGGTACGAAATCATTTCCTTCTGGATGCGCTGTTAGGAGTTCGGTAGCCCTAAGGGTTGACCTCCGTCTATCTTGCAGGTTGCGGCCAATCCTGTCACACCAGACCTATGGGTGTTCGGGGGACGATGGACGAGTTCACCGTGCGGGCGTTCGATGATCCCGCGATGGCGTTGTATGCGCTCGACACCGCCTTGCTCGAACTCGATCGCCAGCTTGATCGCGTCCTGCGCGCCGATGGTCAAAGCAATGCCGCCGTCCGCGCCTTGAGCCTGATCGCCGGCGAGGGCCGTCGCGGCGTCAAACAATGCGCTCTCGGATCGACGCTTCAGGCGCCGCCGGCCTCGCTGTCGCGTCTGGTCGATCATCTGGTTCGCGCCGATCTGGTCAAGCGTTCGCCCCATCCGAACGACCGGCGCGTCACCATGCTGGAAATCACCGAGGCAGGCCGCGCCGTTCTCGAAGATCGGCGGTCGCAATACGGCCGTCTGGCCGGACTGTTGACCAGCGAGGGTCTGACGACCGCCGCCCAGCTGATCCCGCTGCTGCAGGCCATGGCAAAGGACGTCGGTCACGCCGCGACCTGACGTCAGACCGGCGCAAACAATGCTTCCGCTGTGAAACAGTCTACAGGCTGAAGAGACTTCAACCGGCCTTTAGATCGAACCTCGTCCAACTGACCGCCATGCAAGGGGGCCGTCATGTCGGACGCAATGAATCTGGACCAAAGACTTCGCTTCTTGAAGCTGGACAAGGCCGCGAGGTCTCGTCTCGCTGACGCCAGACCCGTCATCGAGGCCGCGCTTCAGCCCAGCCTTGAAGCCTTTTACGCCCAGGTTCGTGCGACGCCGGACGTGGCCCGCTTCTTCGGTGCGGAAAGCCAGATCGCGGGGGCCAAGGACGCCCAGGCGCGACACTGGGGCCTGATCGCCTCGGGCGCCTTTGATCCGGCCTATGTCGAGGGCGTGCGCCGCATCGGCCAAACCCACGCCCGGATCGGCCTGGAGCCGCGCTGGTATATCGGCGGCTACGCCCTGGTCCTGGAAGGGCTGATCGAGGCGATCGTCACATCCCACGCCAAGACGCGGTCGCTGTTTTCGAAGCGCGACGACGGCAAGGCCTTGTCTGCGACACTGGCCAGCGTTGTGAAGGCCGCCATGCTCGACATGGATTTCGTCATTTCGCTGTATCTGGAAGCCTCCGAGACCAAGCGCCTGGAGGCGGACCAGAAGCGCGCAGAGGCCGAGGCCGAGCAGACGCGGGTGGTGGAGGATACGGCGGCGGCTCTGGCGGCCCTGGCGCAGGGCGATCTGCGAACCCGCATCGCGTCCGACTTTACCGGTGGCTACGCGCGCCTGAAGACCGACTTCAACACCGCCATGCAGCGTTTGGACGACGCCATGGCCGAGATCGCCGGCAATACGGGCGCCATGCAACTGGGCGCCGCCGAAATCAGCGAAGCCGCCGACGACCTGTCGCGGCGCACCGAGCATCAGGCGGCCACGCTGGAGGAAACGGCGGCCGCGCTGGACGAGATCACCGCTACGGTGAAGCGGGCGGCCGAAGGCGCCAGTCGCGCCGCCGCGGTCGTCGAAACCTCGCGTCAATCCGCCGAGCAGTCGCGCGAGGTGGTCAGCCGCGCCGTCGAAGCCATGACCGCGATCGAACAGTCGTCGTCGCAGATCAACCAGATCATCGGCGTCATCGACGAGATCGCCTTCCAAACCAACCTTCTGGCCTTGAACGCGGGCGTCGAGGCCGCGCGCGCGGGCGACGCGGGGCGAGGGTTCGCCGTAGTGGCCTCCGAGGTTCGGGCCCTGGCGCAGCGCTCCGCAGAGGCGGCCAAGGAGATCAAGTCGCTGATCACCACCTCGTCCGTCCAGGTGAAGTCCGGCGTCACCCTGGTCGCGGAAACGGGCGACGCCCTGTCGTCCATCGTCAAGCGCGTCGCCGAAATCGACGAGCTCATGAACGAGATTACGGCCTCGACGCGCGAGCAGTCGACGGCGCTGGAAGAGGTCAACACCGCCGTCAACCAGATGGACCAGGTGACCCAGCAGAACGCCGCCATGGTCGAACAGTCGACGGCGGCCAGCCATAGCCTGACCTCTGAGAGCCGTCAGCTGTCGGATCTGGTCCAGCGCTTCAGCCTGACGCGCGAAACCGCGCTGAGCAGCCGAGCCCTCGCCGCGCCGGCGCCGCGCAAGCCGAGCGCGCCCCGGCCTACGCGCTCAACCGCGATGCGATCCTCCGGCTCGGCCGCCCTGGCCGTCGTGGAGGAGGCGGGCACGGCCGGCTGGGAGGAGTTCTGAAAATGAGCGAAGGAAGCGCGAGCTACCGGATGACCTTGGCCTGCGGGCGGCTTTTGATGCTCGACGAAATCAATGCGCTGACGTTGCGCTGGAACGAAGCCCTGGCCGCCAGCCAGACCGACGAACAGACCTTTCAGACGATATCCAGCGCCTGGCGCGAAATGGGCGCCTTCATCAGCCGCGCCGTCTTTCAGAACGCCGCCGACGTCCGCCGACTATCGCTCGAACACCGCTGCCAAAGCGCCGGAAACGACAATGGCTGAAGCCGATTTCTTAGACCGCGTTCTGACGGCCTAATGCGCCGGGACCACTCGAGAGTGGCCCAAGCACCACGTGAAAAGCACCTAATCTTTCCGGCTGCTGATCAATTCAGCACGTGATGGTGCCTCCGGTTGTTCTGGATTTGCGTTGACGGCATGCAGCTAGGGACGCTGGAAAAACAGACTAAATACGCTCTGCGGATCAGGTTTGCCGGCTCAGCCAATGATCCAGACTGATCGGCCCGGCGCCGAACCTGATGATGTAGAGCAGCACCGTCGCCCAGAGCAGGTGGGTCGGCCAACCGAGGGGATAGACGAAAACCTCGATCACTATGGTCATGCCCAGAAGCGCGAGCGCGGCGAAGCGCGCGCCGAGGCCGAGCACCAGCAGGATCGGGAACAGATGTTCCGAATAGGTCGCCAGGTGGGCGGCGATATCGCTGGGGATCAGAGGCAGTCGGTATTCCTCGGCGAACAGAGCATAGGTGCTGTCTGTGATGGTCAGCAGGCCCTCCACCTTTGTCCGGCCGGAAAGAAAAAAGATCGCCGCGATTGATACGCGTGCGATCAGGCTGAGCACCGGCAGGGGGATCGCGGCCTGGGCCAGGCGTGGGAGGGCCGCCAAGAAGGGGCGCGGCGACGATGCGGCGGTCAGTTCGGTCATTGTGGCGCTCCGGTATCGATGCGGGTGAAGGCGCCGCTCAGAAGCAGATCTCTGAACAGCTCGGACAGATTGGCTGCGGGATCGGCGGCGAGGGCGGCGAGGGCCGCCGCTCCGACAGTGCGGCCGTGACGACAGGCGTCAAGGAAGGCGAACTGGGGCCGGTTCAGCCGATGGGTCTGGACCTCCATTTCCGGACGCACGATCAACAGGCCCTCAGGGGACTGGTCCCACAGCATGTCTTCCGAAGGCATAGCCAGACGATTGGCCAGCCAGATCGATGGCGCGGTCCAGTCGAACCAGAAGACTTGCGCAGACGGATGCAGGACCGCGCTGCCGGCGTTGAGAGCAGTGTGCGACAGGGCGGCGACCGTCCCAGGGCGCAGGGTCGGTGCGTCAGCGGCGCGGTGCGCGCGGCTCCATGCGCGATCAAGACGGGCGACAGGCGGCAGAAACGGAAGTTCAAACGCGGGCGGAAACGTCGCCAGCCACTCCGGGAGGCCCTCGCCATAGGCATCGAGAACCGGGGAGGAGGGAGGCGCGCTGTCGGCGTAGATCAGAGCGGCGTCGCGAAACCAGTCCGGACCGACCAACCGTTCGGCCGTCGGATAGAGACCCGCCAGGGCGTCGGCACGCCCCTTGGCCACCGTGTTTCGATAAACCGCCAGTCCGGGCGCATTCGGGTCCGCCAGCCACGGTGTGAGCATGGAGCCTTGCCCCTGTAAGGCCAGGGAGAAGCTCGCATGAAATGACAGCATCGGATCGTCAGGCGGCGCACTGGACATGGCAGGCCTCCATTATGGCGACGGCTTGATCGCGTTCGGCGATCAACTCGGCGAAGTCGGGGATGTTGTCGTCGCGCTCGATCAGCGTGGGACGCGGCCCGATCCGCATGAGTGTCTCGGCATAGAGGGACCAGACGGCGTCGCTGACCGGCGCGTCGTGGGTATCGATCAACAGCGCCTCTGCGTGGACGGGATCGGGCGCAAAGCCGGCCAGATGGATTTCGCCGATGAGATCGGCCGGAACGGCCGCCAGATAGTCCCGCGGGTCGGCGCCCAGATTGTTGGCGCTGATGTGCACATTGTTCAGATCGAGCAGCAGGCCACAGCCTGTCGCGGCGGCCAGTTCGACCAGGAAATCGACTTCCCCCATCTCGTGGCCTTTCAGGTCGAGGTACAGGGACGGGTTCTCGATCAGCAGGCGTCGGCCCAGTGCGTCCTGCGCGCGCCCGACGTTGTCGCTGACCCGCTTCAACATCTGTCGGGTGCGCGGAAACGGGAGCAGATCAGGATGATAGACGCCGCCGCCCCGCGACCAGGCCAGATGCTCGGACATCAGAAACGGCTCGAACCGGTCAGCGAGCATCTTGAGCCGCGCCAGATGCTCCGGGTCCGGCGCCTCGTCTCCGCCGAGCGACAACCCGACACCATGAAGGGACAGAGACTTTTCTCGGCGGATGGCCTCCAGCCATTTCAAGCGAGGGCCGCCATCGATCATATAGTTCTCGGGATGGACCTCGAACCACAGACCGGCCGCCTGAGACGCCAGAGCCTCGTCGTAATGGCGGGCTTTGAGGCCCAGTCCCACGGTGGGGACAGGCGTCGTGGCGATCGATCCATGGTTCATCGGTCCAGCTCCGATCAGCGCGAGACGGGAGTCAGCGAGCCGTTGCCGCGCGGGGTGCGGATGCTGGTGCAGGTGCCGGCGGGCGTGTGCTTCCAGGCGTTGCCCTGGTAGTCGCGCACCGAAGTGCCGGCGCAGGTCGTGCCGGGGCCGGCGGCGCAGTCGTTCTTGCCGGCCAGAGCGATGCCGTAGCATTTCTCCATGGCGGCCGGCCTGATCTCGGCGTTCCTGGTCGATTGGGCGTGGGCCATGCCGGCGCCGGCGGTCAGGGCGACAAGGGTTGCGGCGGCGATCTTTGTGCGAGTCATGCAAGAGGTCCTTCTCGAAAAGCACGGCCGTCCGTGGCCGCTGAATCCGCCTTTCGCCGACGACCCGCCGCGCGTTACATTTTCGAGCCAACTATTTTTCGTGCATCATTTTGCGAGACGCCATGTAACCGTCGCGGTCTCCGCAGCGTAGGTCGCAGTCGCACGTGCTTGACCGGGAATCACAACTCAAAGCCTTGATGCTCAATGGCCTGGATGGTGACGCGCAGGCTTGGCGCGTGCTGCTGTCGGACCTGGCCGCGCACCTGCGGCCCTTTTTCAAACGCCGTCTTTTCAACGGAGAAAGCGACGCGGAGGACCTCGTGCAAGAGACCCTGATCGCCATTCACGCCAAGCGCGCTACATGGGATCGCAACCAGTCATTCACGGCCTGGGCCTTCACGATCGCCCGCCACAAGCTGATCGACCACCTGCGCCGCCAAGGCCGACGCCTCACCGAGCCGCTGGATGACGCAAGCGTGCTGCTGGCCGAGCACACGGTCGAGGACGGGGTCATGCGACGCGATTTGACCCGCGCCTTGTCGATCCTCCCGGCGCGACAGCGCGCCCTGATCCATGATGTGAAAGTCACCGGGCTGAGCGTGGCCGAGGCGGCCGAGCGTCACGGCTATTCCGTCGCCGCCGCCAAGGTCAGCATCCATCGCAGCTTCAAAGCTCTGACCGCGCGCTTCGCGGCTGGAGCAGCAGGGTCCAACGATGAAGACTGACGACCTGATCACCAGCCTGGCGCTGGACTTGCCGCCCACGTCTCAAAGCGACGTCGACCGTCGTGTGTTGCTGTTCATGCTGCCGGCGGCGGGCGTCGCCCTTTCCGGTGTTGTGTGGTGGCTGGGACTGAGGCCGGATTTGATGTCGGCCATCGCCGGACCGACCTTCTGGGCGAAGGCGGCCTATACGGCCGCCCTGTGCGCCGCCGGCTTCTGGCTCCTGGATCGACTGGGGCGGCCGGGAGCTTCGACGCGACGTCCATTAATTCTGCTTGCAGCCATTCTTGCCGTCGCGGCCGGATGGGCTGTCGTGGAGTTGCTGGGCGCCGCGCCTGACGCGCGAATGGACATGGTCATGGGTCGCTCCGCCAGGGTCTGTCCGACGAACATCCTGTCGCTCGGCGCTCTGGCGGCGCCGTTCATCTTCTTCGCTGCGAGACGATTCGCCCCTGTGAAACCCGCTTTCGCCGGCGCCGCCGCCGGTCTTCTGACCGCAGGGCTGGCCGCGACCGCCTATGGCCTGCATTGCCCCGAGCACACGGCCGCCTTTGTGGCGGTCTGGTACACCTTGGGCATGGGCCTCGTCGCGGCCTTGGGCGCTGCTCTGGGTCGTTTCGCCTTCCGTTGGTGAGCATGTGCGCGACACTGCCGTTGAGCGGTCTTGAGGCGCTTCCGAGTGGTTTCGACAGACAGTGTGGTAGGCCCGGAGGGACTCGAACCCCCAACCAGACCGTTATGAGCGGTCGGCTCTAACCATTGAGCTACAGGCCCCCAAGGCGCGCCCCGGCGGTAGGGGTTTCGCCTAGCAGGCGCGGGCGCGGCTTGCCAAGCGGGGGCGGGCAAGAAGGCGATCTTTCGGCGATTTCACGAAGATGAACGGAAACTGCCAAGGCGCACGGGCGTTGGTTCAGGCGAGAACGGCCAAGGTCGTTGCAACGGATCGGCGAACGCGCCGGTCCCGGATCGCTTACGGAGAAGACTGCATGACCCGCACCCTGGCCGCCGCCCCCCTGAAGACCCTGTCGTTGAAGACCGTCGCCCTGGGCGGCGCCGTCGCCGCCGCCGCCTTCCTTGCCGCCGCCACGCCGCGCGCCATGGCTCAGACGGCCGAACCCATGGGAGCCATGCACATGATGCAACCCGCGCCGTCGCTGAACCTGTCGGCCTATGGCGAGGTGAAGGCCGCGCCGGACATGGCCACCATCACCTTCGGCGTGCAGACTGAGGCCGTCACGGCTCAGCAAGCCATGCGTGACAACGCCACGCAAATGACGCGCGTCGTCGCCGCCCTGCGCCGCGCGGGCATCGCCGAACGCGACATCCAGACCTCGGGTCTGAACCTGTCGGCGCAGTACGACTACGTCCAGAATGAACCACCCAAGCTGCGCGGCTACCAGGCTGTGAACCGCGTGACGGTGGTCATCAACGACCTGAGCAAGGTCGGCACGACGGCCGACGCCGTGGTTGCCGCCGGCGTCAACCAGATCGACGGCATCAGCTTCGGCCTGAAGGATCCGACCGCCGTCGAAAACCAGGCGCGCCAGCTGGCCGTGCGCAACTTGCAGGCCAAGGCCCAGCTGTACGCCCAGTCGCTGAACGTCCAGCTGTCGGGCATTCGCAACCTGACCGAGGGCGGCGGCTATGCGCCTCAGCCGCCGATGCCGATGTTCGCCGCCCGCGCTGTGTCGATGGATCGGGCCGAGAGCACCCCGGTTTCCGCCGGCGAACTGACGGTGCGGATCGACATCACGGGCGTCTACGACATCGCCCGCTGATCGCATCAACCGGATGAAGAAAAGGCCCGCCGTCGCCGGCGGGCCTTTTTGCATTCTGAGAGGCGAAGCGCCTTAGCCGGCGTTCTTGATCGCGTTGGCGTCGTCCAGCAGGACCACGTTCGGGTTCCACTGGCGCGCCTCTTCCTGCGGCAGCTGGCCGTAGGTGACCACGATCACCTTGTCGTTCTTCTGCACCAGGCGGGCGGCGGCGCCGTTGACGCCGATGACCTTGGAGCCGCGCGGCGCCTCGATCGCATAGGTGGTGAAGCGCGCGCCATTGGTGATGTTGAGCACATCGACCTGCTCGTGCGGATAGATGCCGGCGGCGTCGAGCAGGTCCATGTCGATGGCGATCGATCCCTCGTAATCGAGATCGGCCTGGGTCACCGTGGCGCGGTGCAGCTTGGACTTCATCAGGGTGACCAGCATCGTGCGGTCTCCAGCAAGAAAAACGCGGGGCGCAGGCCTCGCTCACAGGCGGCTCATATAGGGATTTTCGGGCCTCGCATCAATCCGCACGCTGCGTCGCAGCAATCGGGTGCGGCTGCGAACGCGACGTCGACCGACGGATTGCACGCGCTTCATTTGACGACGGCCCGCGTCCCCCTATGCTGGCGACGCCATTTCCGGCCTGCGAGCGCGCGTTTTCCCTCCGATGAAGCAATTCTTCCTGACGGTCCTTGGTGTCTTCACCGGGCTGATCCTGTTCGTCGTCGTCATTCCCGTGGTGCTGCTGACGGTCGCCGTCGCCTCGTCGTCCAAGCCGACGACGCCGGCGACCACCGTGCTTGAGCTGGACCTGCGCGGCGGCGTCAGCGACCAGCCGTCGTCCAATCCGTTCGCGGCCTTCGGCAGTTCCGGCCTGGCCCTGACGGACGTGGTCGATGGCCTGCATCAGGCCCAGAGCGACAGCAGCGTCAAGGCTCTGCTGATCCGCCTTCCGGAAAGCGGCATGACGCCCGCCACGGCCGACGAACTGCGCCAGGCCATCCATCGCTTCCGCAACGCAGGCAAGCCGGTCATCGCCCACAGCCAGGGCTTCGCCCCGTCGGGCGCGGTGATGTCCACCTATATGGTCGGGGCCTCGGCGTCGGAGCTGTGGATGCAGAACACCGCCGGCTTCCAGGCCACGGGCTTCTCGGCCGACAGCCTGTTCCTGGGCCGCGCCTTCCAGAAATACGGCGTCAAGCCCGAGTTCGAACAGCGCTACGAGTACAAGAACGCCGTCAATGAATACACCCAGAGCGATTACACCGGCCCGCACCGCGAGGCGATGACGGCCTGGATGACGTCGATCTACGACACCGCCCTGGCCAACGCGGCCAAGGATCGCAAGACGACGGCCCCGGCGCTGAAGACGGTGATCGAGGCCGGCCCCTATTCGGCCGAGCAGGCGCTCAGCAACCGGCTGATCGACAAGGTGGGCCAGGTCGAAGAGGCCGAGATCGCCATCAAGACCCGCGCCGGCAAAGGCGCCGAGATCGTCGAGTTCGGCAAATACGCCAGCCAGAAGGGCGAACGCACGGGTTCGGGCAAGAACGCCATCGCCATCGTCGGCGGGGAGGGGGCCATCGTCACCGGACGCGGCGGCGGCGCCAGCTTCGGCGGCGGCTCGTCCATCCATTCCGACGACACGGCCGAGGCCATCTACGACGCGATCGAGGACAAGAGCGTCAAGGCGATCGTCTTCCGCGTCTCTTCGCCGGGCGGTTCGCCCGAAGCGTCCGAGCAGATCCTGGCCGCCGTGCGCGCGGCGCGGGCGGCGGGCAAGCCGGTGGTGGTGTCCATGGGCGCCTATGCGGCCTCGGGCGGTTACTGGATCAGTTCCGAGGCCGACTGGATCGTGGCCCAGCCGACGACCCTGACCGGCTCGATCGGCGTGTTCGGCGGCAAGTTCGTCTTGGCCGATGCGCTGGGCCGGTTCGGCGTCGACATGCGTGAGCTGACGGTGGGCGGGGAATACGCCGACGCCTTCTCGCCGACGCAGGAGTTCACGCCCCAGCAGCGCGCGGCCTTCGCCGGTTCGATGGACCGGATCTACGACGACTTCATCACCCGTGTGGCGACGGGCCGCAAACTGTCGCCGGACCGGGTGCGCGAAATCGCCAAGGGTCGCGTCTGGACCGGGGCCCAGGCCCTGCCTCTGGGCCTCGTCGACCAGCTGGGCGGCGTGACCGAGGCGGTGAATAAGGCTCGCCAGCTGGCCAAGATCCCCGACAACGAGCCTGTCCGCTTCAAGCATTTCCCCAAGCAGCAGTCGCCGTTCGAGGCCCTGTCGGAAATGTTCGGCGTCCAGACCGAGGCGGCCAAGGCCCTGGTCATGCTGGGCGGCGTCATGGCCGATCCCCAGGCCCAGGCCGTGATGCGCCGGATCGACAGCGACCGCATGCGCAGCCAGGGCGCGGTGGTTCTGGCCGATCAGCCGATCTTTTGACGGGGCACGGCGCACGCGACCGTGCGTCGCGGTCCATTGACCGCAGGCCCCGATGGACCGACATTGCGTATCAGGCGTTCCTCGGATCGCCTGAAAGGATGATCCATGTTCCAGCCTGAACGTCTCGCCGCCATCGGCCATGCCGCCCGCCACCGTCCCAACGGCCTGGTGGCGTCCGTCATGTGGGTCGCCGGCATGATCGCCGCCGTCTGCGCCATGGCGGTCGGCGCCGTCCTCGCCGTTTTCACCGCTGCGGCCGTGGCGGTGATCGCGCTGTTCGCCGGCGTTCTGGTCTTTCTGGTCGGTCTGGTCATGCGCACCCGCCGCAATATCGCGCCGCGTCGCCGCAACAGCGATCCCGACCTGATCGAGGCCCACAAGGTGGACGGCGCCTGGGTCGCCTATGGCTGGGAGCGCAACGGCCGCTGAGCCGACGCCGCCCATGACGTCCTACATCGACGCGCCTTCGCCCAACTTCGACGTGCGCCGTGCGCCGCCGGACATGCTGGTGTTGCACTACACCGGCATGCAGACCGGCGAGGCCGCGCTGGCCCGCCTGCGCGACCCGGAGGCCAAGGTTTCGGCCCACTATCTGGTCGAGGAAGACGGCCGCGTCTTTCAGCTGGTGCCCGAGGAGCGCCGCGCCTGGCACGCCGGCCGCGGCGTCTGGCAGGGCGAGGACGACTGCAACGCCGCCTCCATCGGCATCGAGATCGTCAATCCCGGCCATGAGTTCGGCTATCGCGCCTTCCCCGAAGCCCAGATCACGGCCGTCATCGCCCTGATCTCCGATATTCGCAGTCGCTGGACCATCGCCGACAACCGCATCATCGCCCATTCCGACCTGGCGCCGGATCGCAAGGAAGATCCGGGCGAGCTCTTCCCCTGGAAACGTCTGGCCGAGGCCGGGCACGGCCTGTGGTTCGAGCCCGCGGCCGAACGGGTGCAGGCCTTGGGCGGCCTGCTGCAGAAGGGCGATCAGGGCATCGGCCCGATGGTGCTCAGCGCCGGCTTGCATCGGCTGGGCTATGGCCTGAAAGCAGGCGGCGACTACGACGCCGCCGTCGAAACCGCCGTCCGCGCCTTCCAGCGTCATTGGCGCCCGGCCCGCGTCGACGGCGTCGCCGACGGCGAAACCCGCGCTCGCCTGGTCGGCCTGCTCCAACTGGCCAGCGCCGAGAGTGTCACGGGCGTATTGAATTGACGTTCGCGCCGCTAACGCGCATCTAGCGCGCGCCAGACGGCTGGGCGGTCGCGGCGGACTTCGCGTCCGTCGAGGAAAGTCCGGGCTCCACGGTGAAAAGGCGGCGGATAACTTCCGCCCGGGGTGACCCGAGGGATAGCGCCACAGAAAGCAAACCTCCGGCCTTGCGAGGCCGGTAAGGGTGAAAGGGTGGGGTAAGAGCCCACCGCGGACCTGGCAACAGGGACGGCATGGCAAGCCCCGCCTGGAGCAAGACCAAATAGGGACATCGCGCGGGCTCGCTCGCGGGGCTCACCGCCTCAGATGTCCGGGTAGGTCGCGAGAACCGATCAGCAATGGTCGGTCCAGAGGAATGATCGTCGCCGTTCTCAGGAACGGAACAAAACCCGGCTTACAGGCCGTCTGGCATACTTTTCTTTAGGCCTATCGGCCTTCGGCCTGCTTGAGGCCGATTTTCTCGGCCTACCGCGCTTCGCGCTGCTTGAGGCCGACTTTTTTCTTTGGGCCTATCGGCCTTCGGCCTACTTGAGGCCCGTAGGGTTGGCGTTGGCGCCCTCCCTAAGCGCGTCGCCTAATCCGAGTTGGGATTATCCCCGCAATTCAGCGTTCTGGCGGCGGTCCCGCGTGTTGGCGGGCGTTAACCTATTGTCTGGCAATGGAAGGTTAGAACGCCTCACAGCCTGTGAATACTTTGTTTGTTCCGTGTATGTTCCAGCTGTTCGAGCGTGCTTAAGTCGTCACACGTCAAAACATGGTTAAATCTTGGCTTTGATCCCATTGAGGCCCATTTCATCCCATGCTATCCCAGCACCATGATTTGGGGCTGAGAGGCGGGCGCGGCGGGCGTTCGTCAGGGCATCTAGGGACGGGCCGAAGGGCTCGATTGGACAGGGCGTGTTTCTCTCGACCTATGAGAAGCAGCTGGACGGCAAGCGCCGTCTCCTCATCCCCAACGATTTCCGCACGACCGAAAACGGCGCCGCTGGCGGCGTCTTCATCTTCCCCTCGATCGAGGCCGACTGTCTGGAAGCGGGCGGCGATCGCCTGTTCGCCGTCTATGCCGAAATGATCGAGGCCCTGCCGTTCGGCTCCGAGGAGCGTTCGGCGCTGGAGTGGCAGGTGATGGGCGAGCAGGTGCGTCTGGCCTACGATTCCGGCGGTCGGATCACCTTGCCTGAGGCGCTGTGCGCCGAGGCGGGTTTGGGCGACACCGTCGTCATCGTCGGCCTGAACGACCGTTTTCAGATCTGGTCGCGCGAGAAATGGGCGGCCCGCCGCGCCGAACAGCGCGCCTTGGCCAAGGCCGGCATGGCCCAGATCGGCGCCCTGAAGCTGGCGGCCCAGATGAAGCTGGCGGGAGGCGGATCGTGACCGACGTTCTCCCCAACGCCCCTCACGCCCCCGTCCTGCTGGCCGAGGTGATCGAGGCCTTGGCGCCCACGCCCGGCGATGTCGTGATCGACGCCACCTTCGGCGCCGGCGGCTATACCCGCGCCATTCTGAAGACCGGCGCCCAGGTCGTCGCCCTGGATCGCGACCCGACGGTCCAGCCGCACGCCGACGCCGTCGCAAGCGACTTCCCCGGCCAGTTCCAGCTGATCCGCACCCCCTTCTCGGGTCTGGCTCAGGCGTTCGCCGACAGCGGCAAGGCGAAGCTGGACGGCGCCGTCTTCGACATCGGCGTCTCGTCAATGCAGCTGGATCAGGCCGAGCGCGGCTTCTCCTTCATGCGCGACGGTCCGCTGGACATGCGCATGTCCGATGAGGGCGCGACCGCCGCCGACATCGTCAACACCTGGGACCACGGTCCCCTGGCCCACATCTTCAAACTGTATGGCGAAGAGCGCCAGTCGGGCCGCGTCGCCACCGCCATCCTGCGTCGCCGCGCCGAACAGCCGTTCACCCGCACCCTGGATTTGGCCGAGGTGGTCGAAAAGGCTCTGGGCGGCCGTCGCGGCGCGCCCATTCATCCGGCGACGCGGGTGTTCCAGGCCCTGCGCATCGCGGTCAACGACGAACTAGGCGAGCTGGAACGCGGTTTGGAGGCCGCCGAGGCGACGCTCGCCCCCGGTGGACGCCTCGCCGTCGTCACCTTCCATTCGCTGGAAGACCGCATCGTCAAGGCCTTCCTGACCGAGCGCACGGGCAACAGCCCCGCCGGTTCGCGTCATGCGCCGATGGCCGTCGATCCGCGCAAGCCCAGCTTCACGCTCCAGTTCAAGGGCGCGCGCGAGGCGGGCGACGAAGAGCGTTCCACTAACCCGCGCGCCCGCTCGGCCAAGCTGCGCGCCGCCGTGCGCACCGACGCCCCGGCCTGGGGTCGGATCGATGGGAGAGCGGCGGCATGACCACGGCGCCCTTCTTCACCTATTCCCGCACCGCCCTTCAGCGCCTGTTCGACTGGAAGGTGCGTGGCGTGCGCTGGGTCGAGATCATCGGCGTGGCCCTGGTCGCGATCATGATCGTGTCGGTCTATGCCGCCAAGGCCGCCGCAGCGCGTGAGAGCAGCCGCATCGCCCAGATTGAACAGGACATCCGCGAGAACGGACAGCGCGTCCGCCTGCTGCGCGCCGAGGTCGCCCGGCTGGAGCAGCCCGCGCGTCTGGAAAGCCTGTCTCGCCAGATCGGCATGGCTCCCGTCGCCGTCGCCCGTCAGGCCAAGGAAGGTCAGCTGACCGCCCTGAAACCCGTCCCCGCTCAATCCGCCGCATCTGCTCCCGCAGCCGCGCCGGCGCCCGCCGCCGTCGCCGACGACGCGCCCGTTCCCACGCCTTCGCCGGAGCCGGCGCAATGAGCGTTCAGGATCATCGCTATCACCGTCCCGCGCCGGGCGCCGATTTCCAGGAACGACTGCAAGGTCGCCTATCGCCCTTCTGGCGCTGGCTGACCGAACTGGTCTGGCGGCTGGAGCACGGCTTCGAGCGCGCCCGCGCCGACGCCCGCCCGGAAGAGGACACCCGCGTCCGAATCTTCCTGATCCTGATCGTCTTTTCCTGCGTGTTCGGCGGCCTGGCCATCGGCGCGTCATACAAGGCCCTGTTCGCCCCGGCCAACGGCCTGGGACGCGGCGTCAATCCGAACGCCCTGGTGCGCGGCGACCTGACGGACCGCAATGGCGAACTGCTGGCCACCAACATCGTCCACTACGGCCTCTACATCGACCCCGCGGAGATCTGGGATCGCGACCTGGCCTATCGCCAGATCCGCCGCGCCCTGCCGCGCATCTCGGCTGAGCGTCTGAAGAAGGTGCTGGGCGGCGACCGTCGCCTGATCGCCCTGACCGGCCTGACGCCTCAGGAAAAGGCCGCGGTCCACGACCTGGCGCTGGGCGGCGTCACCTTCGAGCCCGAGGACCGTCGCGCCTATCCGTTGGGGACCTCGGCCGTCCATCTGATCGGCGACGCCGACACGGGCGGGCAGGGCGTCTCGGGCGCCGAACTGGCCTTCAACGACGAGATCCGCGCGGCCGGTCAGCGCGGCGAGGCCTTCCCCCTGTCCATCGACTTGCGCGTGCAGGGCGTGCTGGAAAACGAACTCGCCGCCGCCGCGATCAAGAACCAGGCCAAGGGCGCCGTCGGCATCGTCACCGACGTCCAGACCGGCGAGGTGCTGGGCATGGCGTCCTGGCCGACCTTCAACTCGGCCGACCGCGGCGCGGCGCCCGACGGCGCCACGCTGAACCGCGCGGTTTCGGGCCACTACGAAATGGGCTCGGTGTTCAAGACCTTCACCGTCGCCGCCGGCCTCGACACCGGCCGGGCCGACATGAACACCCTGTTCGACGCCTCCCAGGCCTTCCAGATCGGCGATCGCAAGATCAAGGACTTCCACGCCCAGAACCGGGTGATGACGCTGGAAGAGGTCTATCTGCACTCCTCCAACATCGGCACGTCGCAACTGGCGGTGCAGATGGGCCCCAACACCATGCGCGACTATTTCCGACGCCTGGGCCTGCTGGACGCCGCCAAGATCGAGCTGAAGGAATCGGCTAAGCCGGTCGTGCCGCGTCGTTGGGACAACTCGACCCTGGCGTCGCTGTCCTTCGGCTACGGCATCATGATCACCCCGGCCCAGATGGTTCAGGCCATGGGCGCCCTGACCAATGGCGGTCGGATGATCCCGCTGTCGCTGCGCAAGGGCGGCGCCCGCAACGTCCAACCGCAACAGGTCGTCACCGAAGAGACCTCGCGCGCCATTCTCGACCTGCTGCGTCGCAACGTCGTCAAGGGTTCGGGCGGT
The DNA here is from genome assembly GCF_009661015.1 of Brevundimonas sp. SPF441. NCBI lineage: Bacteria > Pseudomonadati > Pseudomonadota > Alphaproteobacteria > Caulobacterales > Caulobacteraceae > Brevundimonas > Brevundimonas sp. SPF441. Next base: position 122,080 of record NZ_WJWX01000002.1, read on the forward strand.
TTCGCCGACGCGCCGGGCCTGCGGGTCGGCGGCAAGACGGGCTCGGCCAACAAACTGGTCGGCGGCCGCTATGACCCCAGCCACGCCCTGGGCTCCTTCGCGGCGGTCTTCCCCGTCGACGGCCCGCTGAACGGCAAGCGCTACGCCATCCTGATCGTGATGGACGAGCCGGGGACCTATCCCAAGACCGGCGCCTATGTCGCCGCGCCCGCTGTGCACAATATCGCCGACCGCATCGCCGGCTTCCTGGGCGTCGAACGCCGCGACGACCGCTGGCGCACGGCCTCGGGCGAGAAGATCCCGCAATATCAGGACGTGGCGGGGGACGGGCTTTGAGCGCGCTTCACCTGTCCGACCTGCTGCGCCGCGACGTGTCCTCGGACCCGGTCATCACAGGCGTCACCGCCGACAGCCGCAAGGTCTCGCCCGGCGCCCTGTTCGTCGCCCTGCCGGGCACGGCCGCCGACGGCCGCGCCTTCATCCCGCAAGCTCTGGCGCAAGGCGCGGCTGCGGTTTTGGCCCCGACCGATACGCCGGATGGCGCGGCGCCCGTTCTGGTCACCTCGGGCGACGTGCGCCGGGCCTACGCCATCGCCGCGCGCGGCTTTTACGGCGCCCAGCCCAAGACCTGCGTCGCCGTAACCGGCACCAACGGCAAGACGTCGGTCGCCACCTTCTGCCGCCAGATCTGGGCCGGGATCGGCCACAAGTCCGCCAGCATGGGCACGCTGGGCGTGATCGGCCAGAAGGGCGTCAAGACCTACGCCCTGACCGGCCCCGGCCTGACCAGCCCCGACGCCGCCGAGGCTGCGCGCCTGATGGCCGAACTGGCCGCCAAGGACGTGACACATGTCGCGCTGGAGGCCTCCTCCCACGGCATCGATCAGCGCCGCCTGGACGGGGTCGCCTTGAAGGCCGCCGCCTTCACCAACCTGACCCAGGACCATCTCGACTATCACGGCACCATGGCGGACTATCGCGCCGCCAAGATGCGCCTGTTCGAAACCCTGCTGCCGCGCGGCCGCACCGCCGTGCTGAACGCCGATTCCGACGCCTATTCGGTCTTCGCCTCGGCCTCGATCATGGCGGGCCTGGGCGTCATGGGCGTGGGCGAGCGCGGTCGCGACCTGACCCTGATCGGCCGGCGTGCGACGCCTGAGGGCCAGCGTCTGACGATCGACGTGCGCGGCGACATTTGCGAAATCCTGCTGCCGCTGGCCGGCGCGTTTCAGGCGTCCAACGCCCTGGTGGCGGCCGGTCTGTGCATCGCCGCCGGCGATCCCGCCGACGCCGTCATCGGCGCGCTGGAAGGCCTGACCGGGGCGCAAGGCCGCCTGCAGCGCATCGACGGCGGCCTAGAAGGCCAAGAGAACAGGGGGAGGGGCGAGGTCTATGTCGACTACGCCCACACGCCCGACGGGCTTGAGACGGTCTTGAACGCGCTGCGTCCGCACGCGACTGGCCGACTGATCGTCGTCTTCGGCGCCGGCGGCGATCGCGATCGTGGCAAGCGTCCCCTGATGGGCGAGATCGCAGGGCGTCTGGCCGACATCGCCATCGTCACCGACGACAATCCGCGTTCCGAAGACGCCGCCGCCATCCGCGCCCAGGTCCGCGCCGGCTGCCCGGACGGGATCGAGATCGGCGACCGCCGCGCCGCCATCGAGGCCGCCGTCGAAATGATGCGTGACGGGGATGTGGTGGTCATCGCCGGAAAAGGGCATGAACAGGGTCAGATCGTCGCGGGCGTGACCCACCCCTTCGACGACGCCACTGTCGCGTCCGAGGCCCTGTCTCTCTATGCCTGAAAACTCCGCCCGCCCGCTCTGGTCGGCCGCCGAAGTCGCCGCCGCCACGGGCGGCGTGCTGCACGGCGACGACCGCCCGATTACGGGCCTGACCTACAACAGCCGCGAGATCGTCCCCGGCGATCTGTTTCTGGCGCTGAAGGGCGAACGCGACGGACATCAGTTCGCCAGCGGCGCCTTCGCATCGGGCGCTGCGGCCGCCCTGGTCGAAAACGAGGTCGACGTCGGCCCGTGCGTCGTTGTGCCCGACACCTTGCGCGGCCTCGAAGCCCTGGGCGTCGCCGCTCGCGAGCGCGCGCCCCATGTAAGGCGCGCAGCCGTCACCGGCAGCGTCGGCAAGACCAGCGTCACCCAGGCGATCAAGGCGGGCCTCGACCTCGCCGGTCCCGCTCACGGGTCGATCAAGAGCTACAACAACCACATCGGCGTGCCCCTGACCCTGGCCCGGATGCCGGTCGAAACCCGGCGCGCCGTGTTCGAGATCGGCATGAATGCGCCGGGCGAGATCGCGCCGCTGTCGCGCTTCGTCGCCCCCCACGCCGCCTGCGTCACCACGGTCGGTCCGGTCCATATCGAGGCCTTCGCAGACGGCGAGGCCGGGGTCGCGCGTGAAAAGGCGACCATCTTCCAGGGTCTGGTCCCGGGCGGTGCGGCCGTGGCGAACGGCGACGTCGCCTTCTCGGCTATCCTGTGCGACGCGGCCAAGGCGGTCGGCGCGCGTCTGCTGACGTTCGGATCCGACGCCGGCCATGACGCCCGTCTGCTGGACTTCCGGCCGGACGCCGAGGGCGCGGCGGTCGCCGCCGAACTGTTCGGGCGACGCATCGACTATCGCCTGGCCCAGTCCGGCGCCCACTGGGGCCTGAACAGCCTGTGCGTTCTCTTGATGCTCGACGCCCTGGACGTGTCGCTAGACACGGGCCTGGAGGCTCTCGCCGGGTTCCAGCCTCTGACCGGACGCGGCCAGACGCGCACGGTCACGACGCCGGACGGCGCCTTCACCCTGATCGACGAAAGCTACAACGCCAATCCGCTGTCCATGGCCGCCGGGTTCAAGACCCTGGGCGCGCGCTCGACCTCGGGCCGCCGCGTCGTGGTGCTGACCGACATGCTGGAGCTGGGCGACCAGAGCCGCGACCTGCACGAAGGGCTCGCCGCCCCCATCGACTCCGCCGGTCTGGACCTGGTCCACGCCGCCGGTCCCGAGATGCGCTGGCTCTACGACGCGCTTCCGGTCTCGCGACGCGGCGTCTGGCGCGCGACGGCGGCGGAACTGGCGGCCGAGGCGGCCCTGCTGGTCGCGCCCGGCGACATCGTCATGGTCAAGGGTTCGAACGGCTCCAAGGCCTCGCTGGTGGCAAAGGCGCTCGCCGACCTTCAAGGCCGCGACACGACGCCCACGACGCGATAGGGAAGCCGAATGTTTTACCTGCTCTATCTCTACTACGCCGACGTGGCGCACCAGTATCCGCTGCTGAACCTGGTTCAGTACCAGACGGTGCGCGTGGCCCTCGCCATGGCCACCGCCATGATCGTCGCCGTCGCCATGGGCAGCCGCTTCATCAACTGGATCCGCGCCAAACAGGGCCGGGGCCAGCCGATCCGCGACGACGGCCCGGTGTCCCACCTGTCCAAGGTGGGCACCCCGACCATGGGCGGTCTGATGATCCTGGCCGGCATCGGCGTGGCGGTGCTGCTCTGGGGCGACCTGACCAATCCCTACATCTGGATCGTCAGCTTCGTGACGGCGGCCTTCGGCGTGCTGGGTTTCATCGACGACTACGCCAAGGTGACGAAACAGACCTCGGCCGGCCTGACCTCCAAGCAGAAGCTCCTGGCCCAGACCGTCGTCGCCGTCGTCGCCGGCGTCCTGACCGTCCTGTGGATGACCGTCTCGCCGACCTCGCCAGGGCTCGAGACGTCGATCGCCTTCCCCTTCTTCAAGGCCGTGCTGCTGAACATCGGCTGGTTCTATGTGGCGTTCGCGGCCTTCACCATCGTCGGCTTCTCCAATGCGGTGAACTTGACGGACGGTCTGGACGGCCTGGCGACCGTGCCGGTGATGATGGCGGCGGGCGCGTTCGGCGTGATCAGCTACCTCGCCGGCAACTTCGTCTTCGCCCAGTATCTTCAGGTCCACCACGTGCCTGGCGCGGGTGAACTGGCCATCTTCTGCGCGGCCATGATCGGCGGCGGCGCGGGCTTCCTGTGGTACAACGCCCCCCCGGCCAAGATCTTCATGGGCGACACCGGTTCGCTGGCTCTGGGCGGCGCGCTGGGCGCCATCGCCGTCACCACCAAGCACGAACTGGTCCTGGGCATCGTCGGCGGCCTGTTCGTCATGGAGGCCGCCTCGGTCATGATCCAGGTCGGCTATTACAAGCTGACGAAGAAGCGCATCTTTCTGATGGCGCCGGTCCACCACCATTTCGAGAAGATGGGCTGGCCGGAATCCACGGTCGTCATCCGCTTCTGGATCATCGCCGGCGCCCTGGCCCTGCTGGGCCTGTCGACGCTGAAGCTGCGCTGATCCGATGATCCCCGTTCCCGGCTTTGAAGGCAGGCGGGTCGCGGTCTTCGGCCTGGGACGGTCGGGGATCACGGCTGCGCGCGCTCTTCAGGCCGGGGGCGCGATCCCGATCCTGTGGGACGACGGCGAGGCCGGCCGCGCGCAGGCGAAAGGCGAGGGCTTCACGGTCGAGGACCTGGCTGCCGCCGACTGGTCCGACTTCGCCGCCCTGGTGCTGTCGCCCGGCGCGCCCCTGACCCATCCCAGGCCGCACTGGACCGTGGACCTGGCCCGCGCGGCCGGCGTGCCCGTCCTCGGCGACATCGAACTGTTCGCCCGCGCCCTGGCCGCCCGGCCGAAGGATCAGCGGCCGCGCGTCGTCGCCATCACCGGCACGAACGGCAAGTCCACCACCACCGCCCTGATCGGCTGGGTGCTGAAATCGGCGGGCCTGACGGTCCACGTCGGCGGCAATATCGGCGTCGGCGTCCTGGCCTTGCCCGAACCCACGCCCGACGCCGTCTATGTGATCGAGGTCTCCAGTTATCAGCTCGACCTGACAACCACCTTCGCCCCCGATGTCGCCATCCTGACCAACATCAGCCCCGACCACCTGGACCGTCACGGCGGCATGGACGGCTATGTGGCGGCCAAGGCGCGCATCTTCGTCAATCAGGGACCGGATGGTGTGGCCCTGGTGGGCGTGGACGACCCCTGGGGGCAGGGGATTGCGCGTGACCTGTCAGATCGCGCCACCGTCATCTCGACTCACCCCTCACAGAGAGCAGAAGGATATGTTGCGCAGCCGGGCGCGGTTTCGAAGGATGGTGAACGGGTCGCCGATCTCACCACCGCTCGCTCACTCCCCGGCCGTCACAACGCCCAGAACGCGGCCTTCGCCTATGCGACCGCCGGCGCGCTTGGCATTGATCACGACGCCGCCGTCGCCGGCCTGCTGTCCTTCCCCGGCCTGGCCCACCGTATGGAGGCGGTCGGCCGCCTCGGCTCCGTGCGCTTCATCAACGATTCCAAGGCCACCAACGCCGACGCCGCGCGTCAGGCCTTGGCCTCCTATCCGTCCGTCTTCTGGATCACCGGCGGCGTGCCCAAGGCCGGCGGCATCGCGGACCTCGCCGACCTCTTTCCCCGCATCGCCAAGGCCTATCTGATCGGCGATGCGGCCCCGGCCTTCGCCGAAGCACTTGCTGATACGCCCCACGTCATCGCCCACACCCTCGACGCCGCCGTGGCCGCCGCCGCCGTCGATGCGGCCTCTGCCGGCGGCGATCAGATCGTCCTTCTGTCCCCCGCCTGCGCCAGTTTCGATCAGTTCAAGGACTTCGAGGCGCGCGGCGAGGCCTTCCGCGCCGCCGTTCTGGCCCTCGGCGCCGTCCCGGAAACCGCGTCATGAGCGCTCCCTACACCCCCGCCTTTTCCCGTAACGACCAAAGCCATGTGGCCCAGTGGTTCTGGACCGTGGATCGCGGTCTGTTGGGCGCGGCGCTCGCCCTGATGGCTCTGGGCGTGGCGCTCAGCTTCGCCTCCAGCCCCGCCGCCATCCTGGCCGATGAATCGATCACCGACCCCTTCCATTATTCCTGGCGGATGATGGTCTTTTCGGGCGTGGGGCTCAGCATCATGCTGACGACCTCGCTGATGTCGCCGCGCGGCGTGCGGCGGATCGCGGTCCTGGCCCTGTTCGGGGCCATCGTCGTGATGATGGCCTTGCCGTTCATCGGCGATACGGTGAAAGGGGCCGCCCGCTGGGTCAACTTCGGCCCCTTCAGCCTGCAACCGTCCGAGTTCGCCAAGCCCGGCCTGATTGTCTTCGCCGCCTGGATGTTCGCCGAGGCGCAAAAGGGCCAAGGGGTGCCCGGCGTCACCATCGCGTTTGGTTTCTACGCCCTGACCGTCTCGCTGCTGCTGATCCAGCCCGACATCGGCCAAACGCTTCTGATCACCACCACCTTCATGGCCGTTTTCTTCATGGCGGGGGTGCCGTTCAAATGGATGGCGGTTCTGGCCAGCCTGGGCATGGCGGGGCTGGTGTCGCTGTATTTCGTCTTCGGCCATATGCGCGACCGCCTCAGCCGCTTCTTTTCGCCCGAGACGACCGACACCCACCAGATCGACAGCGCGTCCGAGGCCATTCGCGCCGGCGGCCTGCTTGGACGCGGCATCGGCGAGGGCGTGATGAAGCGTCGCGTGCCCGACCTGCACACCGATTTCATCTATTCCGTCGGCGCCGAGGAGTTCGGCCTGATCCTCAGCCTGATCATGATTAGCCTCTACGCCTTCATCGTCATTCGCGGCATGCGCCGGGCGATGAAGCTGACCGACCCGTTCGAGCAGACGGCGGCGGCGGGCCTGTTCATGCTGATCGGGCTTCAGGCCTGCATCAACGTCGCGGTGAACCTGAACCTGATCCCGACCAAGGGCATGACCCTGCCCTTCATCAGCTACGGCGGCTCCTCCATGCTGGCCATGGGCCTGACCATGGGCTTTGCACTCGCCCTGACGCGGCGCCGCCCCGGCGCCTACGAACCCGGCGCCAGCCTGACCATGGGCCGGCGGTTGCTGTAGTTCTCTTTCGTCGTCCCGCGATCTCGCTACGCCAGTCGGAGGAGGACGAAAGAGCGGTTAGCCAGCCTTCTTTGACGAAAACATCCGGACGATTTCCGTCGCTTACCGCTCGCGATCGACCGTCTCCTGCCCACGCCGCAAAACCGTGCGATCCTGTCGCCGCCCCATTCCTCGCCGCACCGTTCCTGGCCGACATTAGACAGATTAGACGAATTAGACGGTGTTTTTGCCTGCCCACCGTCTGAACTTCAGACTATTCAGACCCTCTTTTTCGGAGCCTCGCCCATGACCAAGCTCTGCGTTGTCGCCGCCGGCGGCACCGGCGGCCATATGTTCCCGGCCGAGGCGCTGGCGCGCGAGATGGCGGCGCGCGGCTGGCGCGTCGTCCTGGCGACCGATCATCGGGGCGAACAATACGCCCACGCCTTTCCGGCCGAGGAACGGCTGGCGCTGGACGCCGCCACCGGCTCCGGCCCACTGGGCCTGATCAAGGCCGGCGTCGCCATCTTCAAGGGCGTGGTCCAGGCGCGAACGGCCTTCGACCGGCTGGGCGCCGACATCGTCGTCGGCTTCGGCGGCTATCCGTCCGCCCCGGCCCTGGTCGCCGCCGTCACGTCCCAGCGACCGACGGTGATCCACGAACAGAACGCGGTCCTGGGCCGCACCAACCGCATCCTGGCCCCCTATGTCGGTCAGGTCGCCTCATCCTTTCCGACACTCGAACGCGCGCCGGCCAAGGTCCAGGGCCGCTCGCACGTCGTCGGCTCGCCGGTGCGGTCCGAGATCCGCGCCCTGTTCGACCGCACCTATGTCGCCCCCGCCGCTGACGGCCCGATCCATCTGCTGGTCACCGGCGGCAGCCAGGGCGCCCGCATCCTGTCCGAGACCACGCCCCGCGCCCTGGCCGCCCTGCCGGAAGCCCTTCGCCGTCGCCTGAAGGTGCAGCAGCAGTCCCGCCCCGAGACGCTGGAGGCCGCCCGCCAGATCTATCTGGAGGCCGGGATTGAGGCCGAGGTCGCCCCCTTCTTCCGCGACATGGCTGAACGGCTGTCCAAGGCGCATCTGGTCGTCGGCCGTTCCGGCGCCTCGACCTGCGCCGAACTGGCGGTCGCGGCCCTGCCGTCCGTCCTGATCCCGCTGAAGATCGCCACCGACGACCACCAGCGCCTGAACGCCAAGGCCCTGACCGATGCGGGCGCGGCCGAGGTCATTCTGGAAGACGACCTGACCGTCGATCGCCTGGCCTCGACCCTGACCAGCGTTTTGTCCGATCCGGCGCGCCTGTCGGCCATGTCCGCCGCCGCCCGCAGCGTCGCCATCCCCGACGCCGCCCAACGCCTGGCCGACCTCGTCGAGGCGACGGCGGGACGTGCATAATGTCTCCTCCCCACGTGTGGGGAGGGGGACCGCGTAGCGGTGGAGGGGTTCTTCGCGCCGAAGGAACCCCTCCGTCACGGCGCGAAGGGCGCGCCGCGCCACCTCCCCATCGCTTCGCGACAGGGAGGAGACATCAACCCTCTCGGCCCTGACGCGTTAGGAAGCCATGCCTCCCGAAATCATCGCCGTCACCCGCCAGATCCGCGCCCTGTGGCATCGGTTCGACTGGCTGCCCGAATGGGCGGTCATCGGCCTGGTCCTGCTGGTCTTCGTCGGCGGCGGCTGGCTGACGCACAAGATCGTCTTCGCCATCCTGCGTCGCGTCGTTCGGAACAAGGATCTCTTCTGGCGCGGCGTGGTCGAACGCGCCCGGGTCAAGCTGCGCGTCCTGATCATCATCATCGGCATCGGCATCGGCGTGACCGTCTCGCCCATGGATCCCGGCCCTTCCGAGGATATCCGCAGCGCTCTGCTGTTCCTGTTCATCCTCACCCTCGGCTGGATGGCGTCGGGCGTGCTCGACATGTGGTCGGTCATGCATCTCAAGCGGTACAATATCGCCGTCGAGGACAATCTGCTGGCCAGGAAGCACCTGACCCAGACCCGCATCCTGCAGCGGGTCGCCAAGGTCGTGCTGTTCATCGTCACCGTGGGCCTGGCTCTGATGACCATCGCCGGCTTCCGTCAGTGGGGCGTCAGCCTGCTGGCCTCGGCCGGCGTGGTCGGCATCATCGCCGGTCTGGCGCTTCAGCCGATCCTGACGAACATGGTCGCCGGCATCCAGATCGCCCTGACCCAGCCCATCCGCCTGGACGACGCCGTCATCGTCGAGAACGAGTGGGGCAATGTCGAGGAAATCACCTCGACCTATGTGGTGGTCAAGCTGTGGGACTGGCGCCGGATGGTGCTGCCCCTGTCCTACTTCATCACCAAGCCCTTCCAGAACTGGACGCGCGAGAACGCCCGCCTGATCGGAGTCGCCTTCTTCTACGTCGATTACGAAGCGCCCATCGACCGGCTGCGCACCGCCTTCGAGGGCATCGTCAAGGCGTCGAAACACTGGGACGGCGACGTGCAGGTGATGCAGGTCACCGACATCACCGAACGCGTGCTTCAGGTGCGCTGCCTGGCCAGCGCCCGCTCGGCCCCGGTCGCCTTCGACCTGCGCTGCGAGATCCGCGAGAAGCTGATGGCCTTCATGCGCGACGAATGCCGCGGGGCCCTGCCGCGCGACCGGATCGAATGGCCACAAGGGTCGGACAAGCCCGCCGAGGGGGCCGTTAGTCCGCCAGCGCCCTTTGTCCCTGGCTGATGGCCTGCTCCAGCGTCAGCGCCTGGGCCGGCCGTTCGGCTCCGCAGGCGATAGCCAGCAGCTCGGCTGCATCCCCGCCCGGCGCGGCGTCATAGGCGGGGGCGGCGTCGGGCGTCGCCGGCCCTTCCGTCCCGTCCGCCTTCAAAGAGGAGAAGTCCAACCGATCCGCCGTCCTCGCGCGGCAGTCGAACGCCCACCGCGACCAGCCCCCGACATAGGTCACATCTCCGACCTTGAACCCGGCCTCGGTGACCTGCAGCTCCCGCATCCGCGCCACGTCGCCCTCGCGTTCGATCGAGGCCACGTCGGCATAGATGGCGAACCGCCCCACGCCGGTCGGGACCAGCTGCGGATCGGCGAGCGCGAGCAGCAGGGCGATCATGCGACCAGGGTCTCCGCCTGTTTCAGGTCCACGCTGACCAACTGGCTCATGCCGCGTTCGGGCATGGTGACGCCGTACAGCCGGTCCATCCGGCTCATGGTCACGGGGTTGTGGGTGATGACGATGAAGCGGGTGTCGGTGCGGCTGCGCATCTCGTGCAGCATCCGACAGAAGCGGTCCACGTTGGCGTCATCCAGCGGCGCGTCCACCTCGTCCAGCACGCAGACCGGCGCGGGGTTAGCGAGGAAGACGCCGAAGATCAGGGCCGCCGCCGTCAGCGCCTGCTCGCCGCCGCTCATCAGGCTCATGACCGACAACCGCTTGCCGGGCGGGCAGGCGTAGATCTCAAGCCCGGCCTCCAGCGGGTCGTCCGACTCGACCAGCTTCAGCTCCGCCTGGCCCCCGCCGAACAGGGCTTCGAACAGGGTCTTGAAGTTGGCGTTGATCACGTCGAACGCCGCCACCAGCCGCTCACGGCCCTCGGCGTTCAACTCGTCGATGCCGTCGCGCAGCTTGGCGATCGCCTGGGTCAGGTCGATCCGTTCCGACTTCATGCTGTTCAGCCGCTCGCCGTATTCGACCGCCTCGTCTTCGGCGCGCAGGTTGACGGCCCCCAGGGCCTCGCGTTCGCGCTCCAGCCCATAGAGCAGGCTCTCGGCCCCGGCGGCGTCGGGCGGGCGGGCGATGGCGTCGTCCGTCAGCTTCTGACCCAGCTCCTGCGGCGACATCTGCGCCGTCTCGCGCAGGGTGGTCTCGGCCTCGGCCAGCTTCTCGGCTGCGGCCTCGGCGCGGGCGGACAAGCCGGCGCGCGCCTCGCGGGCCTGCGACGCGGCGGTCTCGGCGGCGCGCGATGCACGGTCGGCCTCGCTCGCCTCGGTCTCGGCGACGGCCATGGCGTCCGACGCCGCCTGTTTCCTCTGTTCGGCGGCGACCAGGGTGTCCAGCAGCTTGCCGCGCTGCTCGGCGAAGCCCTGGGGCGCGACCTCGGCCTGTTTCAGCAGGGCGGCGGTCCGGTCGGCGTCCTTGGCCAAGGCGGCGACGCGGCCGGCGCTGTCCCTGGAGCGCGTGACCCAGCCCTCGCGCGCGCGGGTCAGGCTGCCCAGCCGCTGCTCGCGGCCCTGACGATCGCGGGCCTCGGCGTCGCGGTCCGACAGGGCGGTCTGGGCGGTGGTGCGGGCGGCGTCGGCCGTGGCGCGGGCGGCAGTCAGCTCATCGCGCAAGCCGGCGATCGTCTCCGAGGGGGCGTCGGTGGTCTGGGCGGCGTCCAGGGCGGCTTGCGCCTCGGCTGCGTCGGCCGCCAGCCGGGTCACGGTGTCGTCCAGCGCCTGGGCGCGGGCCTCGCGGCGGGCCTGCTCGCGGGCCAGGGTTTCCACGCGGTCGCGGGCGGTGGTCACGGCCTTTTCGGCGGCGAAGGGCTTCAGGCGCGCGGCCTTGACCGCGTCTTCAGCGGCGCGAAAGGCTTCTGTCGCCGATTTCTGAGCCGCCTGCGCCTGATCCAGCGCTGGTCTGCCCTTGTCGATCTCGGCCTCCAGCTCGGCCAGTCGCGTGCGCTGGGCCAGCCGCACCGCGGCCGGGCGCGGCGCCTCGGCGCGGCTGACGAACCCGTCCCAGCGATAAAGGTCGCCCTCGACCGTCACCAGGCGCGCGCCGGGAGGCAGAAGTCCCGCCAGCCGGGCCGCCTCGGCCTTCGGCGCCACACCGCAAAGAGCGAGGCGCGCCGTCAGCTGTGCCGGCGCCTGAACATGATCCGAAAGCGGCGTGATACCGGCGGGCCAGGACGGGGAGGGCGCATCCGCTCCGCCCCAATAGGCGGCGGCTTTGGCGTCCAGCGCCGCGTCCAGATCGTCACCCAAGGCGGCGGCCAGGGCGGCCTCGTAACCCTTGTCGGCCCGCACTTTGTCCAGGGCGGGGGGATGGTCGTGCTTGCCGGTGACCAGCAGTTGGGCCAGGCCGCGCGCCTCGGTTTGAAGTCGGCCCAACCGGTCCTCAGCGGCGCGGGCGGCGGTGCGGGCCTCCTGTTCGGCGCGGGCCAGTTCGCCGCGTGTCGCCTCGGCCGCCTCGACGGCGTCGCGCGCCGCGGCAAGGTCGGCCTGCGCCGCTTCCAGCGCTTGGCGGGCGGCTTCCAGCTCTAGCGTTTCCAGCGGCCCTAGAGCCTCGCGTTCGCGTCGGGCTTGATTGTGCTGGGCGGTGATGCGGGCCAGTCGGGCCTCGGCGTCGCGCTTGCGGGCCGTCTCGGCGTTGGCGCGGGCCTCGACGGCGGCCAGCATCCCCGCCAGCCGTTCGACCTCGCCGTCGGCAGCCTTGCGGGCGTCCTCAGCGGCCGCCAGGGCCTTGTCCAGTTCGGGGCCGCGTTCGGGGGCGGCGGCGATCTCGGCCTTCAGCCGGCTCAGTTCGTTCTCCAGCCGGTCCAGTTCGCGCTGGGCGTCGGCGGCCATGCCGTCTTCGCGCGCGGCGTCGGCTGCGATGCGTGCGGCCTCGGCCTTGAGGCGATCCACTTCCGCGCGGGCCGCCTGTTCGGCCATGTCCAGCCGATCGCGCTCCAGGCTGGCGCGGTGCAGCAGCGCGGAGGCGACGGCGTCCTCCTCTCGCGCGGGCTTCAGAGCGTCCTGAGCGGACAGGGCGGCCGTCTGGGCGGCGGCGGCGGCAGTCGTGGTGTCGGCCACCGCCCGGTCGGCTTCGCGCAGTTCGGCGGCGGCGGCCTCTGCGGCCAGACGCGCGTCGTTCCAACGCACATAGAGCAGGGCGGCCTGAAGGGCGCGGATCTCTGCTGAGATCTTCTTGTATTTCTCGGCCTGGCGGGCTTCGCGCTTCAACCGGTTCAGCGCCGTCTCCAGCTCGCGGCCGATGTCGTCCAGCCGGTCCAGGTTGGTCTCGGCGGCCTTGAGGCGCAGCTCGGCCTCGTGCCGACGGGTGTGCAGACCGGCGACGCCGCCCGCTTCTTCCAGAATGCGCCGGCGGTTCTGCGGCTTGGCGGCGATCAGTTCCGAGATTTGGCCCTGACGCACCAGGGCGGGTGAGTTGGCGCCGGTCGAGGCGTCGGCGAACAGCAGCTGGACGTCGCGGGCGCGCACCTCCTTGCCGTTGATGCGGTAGGTCGAACCCTGGCCCCGGTCGATGCGGCGCGACACCTCCAGCACGGGGCTGTCGGTGAAGGGCTGGGGCGCGCGGCGCTGCGTGTTGTCGATGGTCAGGCTGACTTCGGCGTGGCTGCGCGGAGGACGGCCAGCGGCCCCGGCGAAGATGACGTCGTCCATGCCCTGGCCGCGCATGGCCTTGGCCGAGTTGGCGCCCATGACCCAGCGCAGGCTTTCAAGGACGTTGGACTTGCCGCAGCCGTTCGGGCCGACGACGCCGGTCAGGCCGGATTCGATGTGCACCTCCGCCGGATCGACGAACGACTTAAAGCCGACGAGCCGGAGGCGCTGGAACTGCATCGTCCTGGCGGACTACCGAAGCAGCGGATCGATGGCGGCCGACAGGGCCTCCAGCGAATGCTCCATCACCATCGTCCCGTTGACGAAGAAGGTGGGCGTGCCGGTGACGCCGGCGGCGCGCGCGCCTTCGATCTGGGCGTCGAGGGCCGTACGGATGGTGGGGCCGTTCAAGCAGGCTTCGATCTGCTCGCGGGTCTTGCCGCTGGCGGCGATGCCGGCGGCGAACCAGGGTTGGGCGCCGGTCGTCTGCAGATTGGCCTGATCGCGCATGAAGACGGACGCCACGTCGAAATAGCGTTCGGGCGCGGCGCACAGGGCGACCGCAGCCGCGGCGGCGGCGACATTGGCGGGCGCGGTCGGCAGGTTGCGGTGAACCAGCCGGACCTTGCCGGTGTCGATATATTTGGCCTTGAAGGCCGGCAGCACGGTGTTGTGGAAGTCCGCACAGTGCGAGCAGGTGAAGGACGCGTATTCAATCACCGTGACCGGCGCATTCGCCCGACCCAGGATATGATCCTGGGCCGTGACGGGCGGGGGCGCATCAGCGGCGAGCGCCGGCGTCGCCAAACCGCCGGTCAGGGCGGCGAGGGCGAAACCGGCGGCGATGAAGGCGCGTCGCATCATCTGATTTGGCCTCGGTTACTTGGCCAGGGCCGCGTCGATGGCGGTGGACAGGTCGGCCAAGCTGGCGCCTTCGCCGCCGGGCGAGATGACCTGGGTTTCGTTGACGTAGAAGGCCGGGGTGCCGGTCACGCCTTGGGCGCGCGCGGCCTGCACGCGCTTCTCCATGGCGGCGACAGCGTCCTTGTCGGTGACGCAGTCGTTGAACTGCTGCTCGGACAGGCCAGCGGCCTGGGCGGTGCGCAGCAGCCAGTCGCGCGGCGAGGACGTCAGCATCTCCTGCTGCGTCGCCATCAGCTGGTGAACCACGTCGAAATACTTGTCCGGGCCGGCGCAGCGCGCGACCAGGAAGCCGGCGGTGGCGGCGTCGATCGGCGGGGTCGGCAGTTCGCGGAAGACGTAGCGGACCTTGTTGGTGTCGACGTATTTGGCCTTGAACGCCGGCCAGGTGTTCTTCTGCCACAGGGCGCAGTGGGGGCAGGTGACCGAGGCGTATTCGACCACCGTGACCTTGGCGCCTTCGGGCGCGCCCAGACCCATGTCGCCTTCCGCCGCACCCTTGGCGCCGCCGCCGCAGGCCGCCAGAGCCATGGTCGCCAGTGCGGCGCCGGTGATGGCCGCACGACGGCTCATGCGGGCGAAGCGGGATTCAGTGTCGGCCATGAAGGTTCCTCGGATCGGATCGTTGGCGATGATCGCGCGATTCCCCGGGAATGGCGCAACCCTGAACTAGTCTGGAACAGGTGCGGCGAAGTTTTGTCAACAGCGCCTTATCCGCGCGCCCAGGCCCGATCGATCGTCGGTGCGGGGATGAAACTTTGCGGCCTGTCCTGACGCGGCGGCGGATCGCTTATGCCCTGCTGGATGAAGCGCATCGCCGACAGCAGGCCGGACCGTGAGAAGGGCTTTGGGATCACGCCGTGCGCGCCCAGAAAGTCCTCGGGGATCATCTTGGGGTTTGCCGTCAGAAAGACGACGGCTGTGGACGGCCAGCGATCCTTGATCAGGCGACACACGTCCAGACCGCTGGAGTTATCCGCCAGCTGGATGTCGACAAAGGCGATGTCGGGCGGCGCGTCGAGCGACAGCGACTCGACCTCGCTCAGGGACATGGCTTCTCCGACCAGCCGGTGGCCTTCGTCCTCAAGCATCGCCTCGAGGTCCATCACAAGCAGGGCCTCGTCCTCGACGATCAGGATGTCGAAGTGAGGCCCGGCGGCGCGCACCTAGCCGCTCACGGGGAAGTCGACGACCGCGCGCGTTCCGGGGTCGGCTGGCAGCCACAGCGTCTTGCCGCCGATCTGCTTTGAAAGACGACCGATCAAAGTCTTGCCCAATCCCTGATGCGCAGCGCCGGGAATGCCGGGGCCGTCGTCCTGAACAACGACCTGGCCGCCTTGTTCCGTTCTTTTGGCCAAGACCTGCAATCGGCCGCCGCGATCCTCGGGGAAGCCATGCTTGATCGCATTGGTCAGCAGTTCGTTGATGATCAGCCCGATCGACGAGGCATGGGTCGAGGGGATGAACATGGGCTCCACATCGACGGACACCTCGATATCGGTGCGTCCTGTCGAGCCAATCACATCGGCGACCAGGGTGTTGGTAAAGGCGCCGACGTCGAACTGGGTGACGTCTTCGGACTGATAGAGTTTGCGGTGAACGGTCGCCAAGGCGTCCACCCGCTCCAGCATGGAGTCGAGGGTGGCGGTCAGGGCCGGATCGGACAGCGAGCGCGATTGCAGCCGCAGCAGCGAGCCGATCATGGTCAGGTTGTTCTTGACCCTGTGATCGACCTCGTGAAGCAGCAGGGTCTTGGCGGCGAGCGCCTCTTGCAGATCGGCGGTGCGAGCGGCGACTTCGCGTTCGACCAGGGCCTTTTGCTTTTCGACGTAGACCTGAGCCTCAATCCGCTCGGTCACATTCAGCTGCGAGGCGAAGAAATACTCGATCTCCCCCTGGGCGTTGCGCACCGGGCTGATGAACAGGGCGTTCCAGAAGGTGCTGCCGTCCTTGCGATAGTTCAGCAGATCGATGTGGATGTCGGCGCCGGCCTCGAGAGCTTCGCGGATCTTGGCGACGGCGGCCTTGTCGGACTTCGGCCCCTGAAGGAACCGGCAGTTCTGGCCGATGATCTCATCGCGCTCATAGCCGGTCAGATCCTGGAAGGCCTTGTTGGCGAAGACGATCGGATTGTCGTCGCGACGCGGATCGGTGATGACCATCGGCATGCGCGTGCCACGTATGGCGGCGGCGAACGGATCTCCACGCCCGATTTCGTGTTCGACGACATCGGTAAGTCGCCAGTCGTCTTGCTGCTTCATCGGGACTCGGAATACAGGCGCGCGACCGGAAGCGCCGTGCGGATATTTGTCGCTTTACAACCTCTTCCTACAGCACCGGGGGGCGACTGCCAACCAAGGCGCGGCGCTCAGTCGGGCTTGATGTCGGAGCGCGACAGGGCGACGCGGCCCAGCCGGGCCAGGGCGGCGCGCAGATTGTCGGGGGCTGAAGAGATCGATGCGGCCAGATCGGCCTCGGCCTGGGCGGGCAGGGGCGGCGGCTTGGCGCTGCGTTTGGGACGAGCGGCGGCCTCCTTCAAAGGGGCGACCGGACCCTGGGCGATGCGCAACCGATCCACCGTCCCGGCGCCCAGGAACAGGTTGACGCGGGCCAGGATGTCCTCGGACTGGTGCTGGATCAGCAGGGCGGCGGCGCCGGCGACGCGCAGCTCCAGCACGCCGGGCTGGCCGCCCTTGCCCTTGGTCAGCTTCTGCGGTCGGGTGACGCGGGCCAGGCGGTCTCCGACGATCTCGCGCCAGCGGGGCTCCAGCGCGCCTGCGCCGCGACCGAACTGCTCGTCCAGCTTCTTGATCAGGGGCGTCAGAGCCTTGCCTGCGCGCGGCGCCGGTCGGGGGACCGGACGGGTGCGGCGGCGAGACAGGATCTCGCGGACCTCGGCGTCTGTGGGCAGCGTGCGGCGCATGGGTCTATATAGCCCGACCGATGCCTGACGTCTCTCCCGACATAGACCTGATCCGCTCCCAGCTGCTGGCCTGGTACGACGCCCATGCGCGCAGCCTGCCCTGGCGAGCCGCCGTCGGCGCGGCGCGGACCGAGCCATACCGCGTCTGGTTGTCGGAGGTCATGCTGCAGCAGACGACCGTGCCGCATGCGACGCCGTATTTCCACGCCTTCACCACGCGATGGCCGACGGTCTCGGACTTGGCGGCGGCCGAGGATGCGGAGGTGATGGGGGCCTGGGCCGGGCTGGGCTACTATGCGCGTGCGCGCAATCTGCTGGCCTGTGCGCGGGCGGTGGCGGGCGAGCATGGCGGGGTGTTTCCGGACACCGAGGCGGCGCTGCTCGCCCTGCCGGGCGTGGGCGCCTATACGGCGGCGGCCGTCGCCTCCATCGCCTTCGACCGGGCGGCCAATGTCGTGGACGGCAACGTCGAGCGGGTCATGGCGCGGCTGTTCGCGGTCGTGACGCCGGTCCCGGCCGCCCGGACCGAACTGAGGCGGCTGGCGGGCCTGTTCGTCACCGACGAGCGGCCTGGGGACTGGGCGCAGGCGTTGATGGATCTGGGGGCCACAGTGTGCCGGCCCAAGTCGCCGTCGTGCGGGACCTGTCCGGTGGCCAGCGAATGCCTGGGTCTGGCCACGGGCGACCCGGCCCGGTTTCCGATGAAGACGAAGAAGGCGGACCGACCGCATCGGCGGGGCGCGGCCTATGTGCTGATCGACGAACTGGGGCGGGTCGCAGTCGAGACGCGACCCGAAAAAGGGCTGCTGGGCGGAATGCTGGGCCTGCCGACCAGCGACTGGACGACGGGCGAGCCTGCTGCCGCAGCGCCTATCGCGGCCGACTGGCGCGAGGCGGGGGCGGTGGAGCACGTCTTCACCCACTTCAGCCTGACGCTGACGGTGATGACCGCGCGCAGCCAGGCGGACGGCCCCTATCGCTGGATGTCGCTCGAGGCGGCGCGGGCCGCCCTGCCGACGGTCTTCGCCAAGGCGCTGGACCGGGCGAGCGTGCCTGATCTGTTCGGCTGAAGCCTAACGCAACGTGCGGATCGAAACCTTGCCCTGCTTGTGATGCGGGATGACCACGGCGCGACCGTCGGCGTGCTGGATATTCAGATCGACAACGGCGCCGCCGACTTCCAGACCTGTGATCTTGAGACGGTCCAGACCGGCGGGCAGGACGGGGTCAGAGAGATCGACCGTCTCGGTCCAGGCGTCGATCGACAGGCCCAGGGTGGCCTGAAGCATCAGGAAGACCGATCCCGCCGCCCAAGCCTGGGGCAGGCAGGCGACCGGATAGGCGATGGGCGGCTCGCCCGGCTCACGCGGGAAGCCGCAGAACAGTTCGGGCAGCCGCAGGTGGAAGTGGGCGGCCGCAGCGTAGATCTCGGCCAGGATTTGCGCGACCGCATCGCGCTCGCCGTAAGCCGCCATGCCGGCGGCGGCCATGGCGGTGTCGTGCGGCCAGACCGAGCCGTTGTGATAGCTCATCGGATTGAAGCGGGCCTGTCCGACCTCCAGGGTGCGGATGCCCCAGCCGGTGCGGAACTCGGCGGTCAGCAGGCGTTTGGTGACGCGCCGCGCGCGTTCCAGCGACGGCAGGCCGGTGAACAGCAGGTGCCCTGCGTTGGAGGCGATGGCGCGACATTGCTGGCCGTCGCCGTCGAGGGCCACGGCATAGAAGCCCTCATCTTCCATCCAGAACTTTTCCTCGACCAGCGAGCGGACCTGTTCGGCGCGCATCCGCCATTCGGTCGTGCGATCGTCGTGCAGGCGCTCGCCCAGATCACCCAGCGCTTTCCAGGCGGCGAAGGCGTAGCCCTGAACCTCCAGAAGCGCGATCGGACCTTTGGGGAAGCGACCATCGGCGTGGAAGATGGAATCCTCTGAGTCCTTCCAGCCCTGGTTGGACAGGCCGGTGTCGGCGCCGCGCTGGTAGTCGATCAGGCCGTCATTGTTGCTGTCGCCATAGTCGCGCATCCAGTCGGCGGCCGCGATCAGATTGGGCCAGAGCTTGCGGATCAGATCCAGATCGCCGGTGCGGTTGGCGTAGGCGCCGGCCAGGGCCACGAACAGGCAGGTGGTGTCGACACCGCCATAGTAGAGACCGAACGGCACCTCGTGCAGGGCGCTCATCTCGCCGCCGCGCGTCTCGTGCATGATCTTGCCAGGCTGGCTGTCCCGGTAGAGCGAGGTCTCGGTCGCCTGACGCGAGGCCAGATAGGTCAGCACGCCCTTGGCCAGCGACGGATCCAGCCAAAGCATTTGCCAGGCCGAGATGATGCCGTCGCGGCCGAACGGGGTCGAGAACCACGGCGTGCCCGCATAGGGATAGGGGCCGGTCGGCAGGTCTGTGGTCAACAGCGCCATGTCGGCGCGCGACTGGTCCAGCCAGTCGTTGAAGCGCGGGCTGCGCGGGCCGCGCACCGAGGCGCCGCGCCGGCGTTTGGCGCGCATGGCCAGGCGCGCCTGTATGGCGTTCTGTCGCCAACGGTCGGCGTCCGGTGTCTCGCAGGCGTCCACGCCGCATTCGATGAACAGATCCAGCGAGCGGCCCTTGGGCAGGCTGAACATGAACTCGGCGCGCTGATGCGTCAGGCGCGCGGGCGGTTCGGAGAAGGCGATACAGCTGGATCGATCCACGTCGTCCAGCCCGGTGTAGCGGAAGGTGACGCGGCGACCGTCGGTGGTCGGCGTGTGGATCGTCCCGCGCTTGGCCCGAGGCGTGCCGCGCACCTGGAAGATATCGAAGAAGTCCGCGCCGAAGTCGAAGGCCAGCGGCAGAAGGATGTCCTCCACCCCGTGGTTGACCATGCGGATGCGCTCGAACATCCGCCGGTTCCACAGGAAGCGCCGGCGCTCGATATGCAGGACACCAGCCGGGGCCGATCGACCGCCCATCGGGGGCAGGGGACGGTTGGTGGTGTGGCAGGAGAAGAAGACGTTGTCCTGGCTGACGCCGGACGACAGGCGCGACGGCTTTAGCAGGCCGACGGTCATGGCCCAGCGCGACAGGACGCGGGTGTCACCCGCGAACAGGCCGTCGGCGCCGCCCTTCATGTCGCCCCACCCGTCGGCGACCAGGAAGGTGTCGCCTTCCTTCAGCGCCATCAGCTGTTCGAGACCCGTGGCCTCGACCGATTCACCGGCGGTCAGTTGAGTGGAATAGGCGTCGTCCATGCGGTCTCTTCCCCGTCGTTGTGAGGCCTCGGCCGAACGTGTCGCACCCGAATGCGGCGCTCAGGGGCCGCTTGCAGACTTTAATGGGCAAGTCGCCGACGAGTTCAGGCGAACCTGTGCTTTTTCATCGCCAAGCGACCTGAGAGACTTACTTGATCAGCCGTACGACGCCGATGGACCGCGCGATGTCGCGGAAGGCGGCTTCCAGAGCGGCGCTGTCTTCTGCCAGGAAGGCATGGTCGGAATCGCTGGCGCAGGTCCTCAGCAAATTGCGCCCGTTCTGCGTGGGCACGTTCAGGCCGACGGTGAAGACCTCGATCTTGTTCGACTTGGCATAGGTGCAGATCGAACCGAAATCGGCATCCGTCGCCGCCAGCTCATTGGCTTTGGCCGTTGCGACGTGCGCGCCGTCCGACGAGCGGTAACGCAGGGTGTTCACACCGTCGGTCATCAGCACCAGAATCTTGCGCGGCGTGCGGTTCGCTGGGTCATAGGCGCCGCCTTCCTGGAACGGCGCGGTGGGCGACAGCAGATTGATGCCCCAGATCAGGCCGGATGGAATGTGCGTCTCGGGCTTGTAGCCGCCGACATTGATGACAAGATTCTTGATCGCGTTCAGGACGCTGGATTTGCTCTTGGACAGGGGGCTGACCGCATTCAGGCAGCTCTGGCCTGTCGTCAGGAAACCTTTGTAGGGCGTCGCCGGCGACTGGTCGTTCAGCCGCGTCGTGCCGACGTTGCGCGAATAGACGCAGCCGAACCACTTGTAGCTGACGTTGCAAGCATAGGGAGGGACCGTGACCGTCTTGACCACCTGATCCTTGTAGCAGGTGCCGGTCTCGCTGACGCCGTCGCGCACGGTGGTGCAAGGATAGGGCGTGCCGCCGCTGTATGTCGTCTTGGTCGTGCAGGTGCGCTCCTGAACATAGTCGTCGGGCACGGAAATCCACGGGGCCTTGCGATTGGCAATCCCGACATTGACGTAGTCTGCATAAGGCACGACGCCGATCGAGACCTCGTCGCTTTCGGTCGCCATCAACTCGTTGACTAGCAAACTGGCAGAGGTCTTCAGCGCATCGATCCGCTTGATCGACCGGCTGTCCTTTTCGCTCATGGACCAGGTGTTATCGAGCACCAGAACAGTCTCGATCTTCTGCGCCACGCCACGCGTCGCCTCGGACAGTGCGTTGATATCGAACTGTTTGACGCCGGCCAGACCCGCAAAGATGGGTTTGACCCCGCCCTTGAACGTCACCCTGACGATTTTGCCATCGACATATTGGGTGCCGGTCTTCCAGCCGTCGATCAGTTGGCCGGTCTTCAGATTGGCCTCCAGATAGGGATCGCTGACCGCTTTCAACTCCTTGACCGTCTGGGCGCGGGAGGCCGCAGCGCCCAACGCTGCTGCATCGAGCGCTTCTTGCACCTGGTTCCTGACCGAGACATAGCGATTGATGTCGATGGCCAGGCCGACCATCAGTGTCAGGCCCATGGCGGACAGGGCGAAGAAGGTCGCGATGTTGCCCGCGGTATTCCGGCGCAGATGCGCCAGCCGCCGCTTCATCGCTCTCCATTGCATAGTCGTCGCCCCGATTTGGGACGACCGTAATGGATAAGCTTAACTTTTGGGTGAACGCCGTTACTAACTTAAGATTGCAACGATGTTCCGACTGAGTTGGTTTCAGGCGATGGCGGCGAAGCTGCGGTCTTCACGCGGACGCAGCGGGGTGACCACATCGTCCAGCGCAGTCTCCGCAAACGGACGGCGCGCCAGCAGGTCGCCGTAAACGTCCAGATAGCGCCGCGCCATGGCGGTGGCGGAGAAGCGCAGGTCAAAGCGCGCGCGCACGGCCTCGCGGTCCAGCAGATGGACGCGTCCGGCCGCAGCGATCGCCTGCTCCATCGTGTCGACCAGGAAGCCTGTGGCGCCGTCTTCGATGACCTCGGGCGTCGAGCCGCAGCGGAAGGCGATCACCGGGGTGCCGCAGGCCATGGCCTCTATCATCACCAGACCGAACGGCTCCGGCCAGTCGATGGGGAAGAGCAGGGCTTCGGCGCCGCCGAGGAAGGCGGACTTCTGATGGTCGCCGATCTCGCCGATGAACTCGATCAGCGGATTGCCCTCAACCAATGGGCGGATCGTTTCTTCCCAATAGCGTTTGTCGGCGGCGTCCACCTTGGCGGCCATCTTCAGACGCTTGCCCAGTTTGGTGGCGATCTCGATGGCACGGTCGGGGCGTTTCTCGGGCGAGATGCGACCCAGGAAGGCTAGATAGCCCTCGGACTTCGGGGAGAAGATGTACTGTTCGCCCGGCATGCCGTGATGGACGGTGGCTTTCCAGTTGGCAAAATGCAGCGGCTTACGCTGATCGTCGGAGATGGAGACCAGGCCGAATTCGCTCCAGCGCGCGTAGACGCCGGGCAGGTCCTTCATATCCAGACGGCCGTGCAGAGTCGTCAGGGTCTTGTCCGCATATTTCTGGAACAGCGGGAAGTGGACCATGTCGGTGTGGAAGTGGATGACGTCAAACTCGTCGGCGCGGTCCAGAACTTCGCCCAGCATCGACAGGTGGGCGGCGAGATCGGACTTCAACGGCGCCGGATCCAGGCGGATGGCCTGATCGCGTACGGACACTAGCCGCGCCTTGGTCTGGGCGTCAGCGCTGGCGAACAGCGTCACGTCGTGGCCCAGATCGACCAGGGCGTCGGTCAGATGCGCCACCACACGTTCCGTGCCGCCGTACAGCTTGGGAGGCACGGCCTCATACAGCGGGGTGATCTGCGCGATTTTCATGGTGATGTGCTCCGACACCGCATCTTGGCGGGCCGTTGGCATCAATGGTCTCGCAACTGCGAAGTTCCGCCGCAGCTGACTAATTTTTACATAGGTTTCGCGGGGTTACAGCGACGCTGACCTGTAATGAGTGTGCGAAATCGTACGTTTCAGCGACGCATTGTCGGCTAAGTGATTGATGTGGCTTACGCGACGCGCGGTCGCAGCGGGCTTACATCGCGGCGCGAACTTCCGAGCGGAGGGCGTCGATGGATTTCAGCCCCTGGTCGGTCTTGAACCGCCAGTAGGTCCAGCCGTTGCAGGCCGGTGCGTTTTCCAGCAGCGCGCCCAGCTTGTGGATCGAGCCGCTGAGCGAGCCGTGAACCAGCGAACCGTCCGCACGAACACGCGCCTCGCGCTCACCCTTTGGGCAGTACAGGCGGTCGCCGGGTTGCAGCAGGCCGGCCTCGACCAGAGCGCCGAACGGCACCTTCGGCTCGGCGCGCTTGGAGCCTGTGACCATCAGGTCTTCGGGGCGGGCAGGGATGACCGAGGCGATGCGGGTTTCGGCGACCTCGGCATAGGTTTCGTCACGCTCGATGCCGATGTAGTGGCGGCCCAGCCGCTTGGCGGCGGCGCCGGTGGTGCCGGTGCCGAAGAAGGGATCCAGGATCACGTCGCCGGGGCGGGTCGCCGACAGCAGGACGCGATGCAGCAGCGCTTCGGGCTTCTGGGTCGGATGGGCCTTCTTGCCGTCGGCGTCCTTGATCCGCTCCTCGCCCGTGCACAGGGCGAAGGTCCAGTCTGAGCGCATCTGGGTGTCTTCGTTGAAAGCCTTCAGCGCATCATAGTTGAAGGTATAGCGCTTCTGATCCCGCGACTTGGCGGCCCAGATCAGGGTTTCGTGGGCGTTGGTGAACCGGGTGCCCTTGAAGTTCGGCATAGGGTTGGACTTGCGCCAGATGATGTCGTTCAAAACCCAGAAGCCCAGATCCTGGATCGCCGATCCCAGGCGGAAGACGTTGTGGTAGCTGCCGATCACCCAGATCGAGCCCTCGGGCTTCAGGACGCGGCGGCATTCCGCCAGCCAGGCGCGGGTGAAGGCGTCGTAGTCGGCGAAGCTGGCGAACTTGTCCCAGTCGTCATCGACCGCATCGACCTTGGAGTTGTCGGGACGCAGCAGGTCGCCGCCCAGCTGCAGATTATAGGGCGGATCGGCGAAGACCATGTCCACCGAGGCGTCGGGCAGGCTCTTCAGCACCTCGATGCAGTCGCCACGATGAATGACGTCCTTTGTAAGGACAGGGGTCTTCAGATCGGACATGGAACGCGGCCCCGCAACAGTGAGACCGCTATGGTGAATCCTTGTGGTTAAGGTCGAGTAACCGGCGCGAAGCGATCGCGCCGGTTATCAGTCGCCTTACGCCAGCATTCGCACCTTGGGCTCGCGGTCCCAATGGCGGGTGCGGGCGGGGGCGAGGAAGCCTTTGGCGTCCTTGGACAGATCGATGACGCCGGTGTCCGGCTCGACGCCCGCCTTGTCCAGCAGGGGCTGGGCCTCGGGCGTGTGGCCGATGGCCTTGAGGTGACCGAAGGCGTCCTTGGCGAAATCGACTGCGGCGCCTTCTTTCAGCATCTGGGCGCAGCCGTCCTCGGACAGAACGATCGCCACGGCGTCGAAAAGGACCGACGGACTGCCGGCCAGTTGACCATCTGCCGCCAGCGTCTTGCTGTCCTTCAGCTTGGCGCCGCCGATCTTGGGCGCGACGATGAAGACCGAGCCGCCGTCGCCTTCAACCTCAGCCTTGACGGCGTCGACGACCGCGCCGTCCGAACCGTCGGCGACCAGGATGGCGACCTTTCGGCCCTTCAGGGTGTCGGGATATTTGCCGACGATGCGCAGGGCGGGCGAGGCGTCCAGATCGATGGGCGCCACACCGGGGTCGGACGCCTCGGGGAGAGGCAGGTTCAGGCCGTCTGCGACCCGCTGTGCCAAGGTCTTATCGACGTTCTGCAGATTGGCCAGAACACGCTCGCGAACGTGGGCGAGCGACACCTTGGACAGTTCGAACACGATGGCGCTGGCCAAGTGGGCCTGTTCGATCTCGGTCTGGGAGCGGAAGAACAGTCGCGCCTGGCTGTAGTGGTCGGCGAAGCTTTCGGCGCGCAGCCGGACCTTTTCGCCCTCGACCGGGATGGGCGCGGTGCGGAAACCGCCCTTGGGATCTTCACGCGGGCCGCCGTCCTCGCCCCCCTCGGACAGGCTGTTGGGCTCATAGTTGGCGCGGCCCTTCGGAACAGCCATCTGCATATGACCGTCGCGCTGGAAGTTCTGGAAGGGGCAGCCCTTGGCCTGGTTGATCGGGATCTGGTGGAAGTTGACCGTGCCCAAGCGCGACAGCTGAGTGTCCTGATAGGAGAACAGCCGGCCCTGCAGCAGCGGATCCTCCGAGAAGTCGATGCCCGGCACGATGTTGGTCGGCAGGAAGGCGACCTGTTCGGTCTCGGCGAAGAAGTTGTCCGGGTTGCGGTCCAGCACCATTCGGCCGATCACGCGGATCGGATAGTCTTCTTCCGGCACCAGCTTGGTGGCGTCCAGAATATCGAAGGGCAGGGCGTCGGCCTGTTCCTGGGTGAACAGTTGCACGCCGAACTCCCATTCGGGGAAGTCGCCCTGATCGATGGCCTCATACAGGTCACGGCGATGATAGTCGGGATCGGCGCCGGCGATCTTGACCGCCTCGTCCCAGCAGGTCGATTGCGTCCCCAGCTTGGGCCGCCAGTGGAACTTGACCAGAGTCGCCTCGCCTTCGGCGTTGATTAGCCGGAAGGTGTTGACGCCGAAACCTTCCATCATGCGCAGGCTGCGCGGGATGCCGCGGTCGGACATAGCCCACATGACCATATGCATGCTCTCGGGCATCAGGCCGATGAAGTCCCAGAAGGTGTCGTGGGCGCTGGCCGCTTGGGGATAGCCCTTGTCCGCCTCCATCTTCACCGAATGGATCAGGTCCGGGAACTTGATCGCGTCCTGGATGAAGAAGACGGGGATGTTGTTGCCAACCAGATCCCAGTTGCCTTCGGTTGTATAGAATTTGACCGCAAAGCCGCGCACATCGCGCGGCGTATCGACCGAGCCCGCGCCGCCGGCGACGGTCGAGAAGCGGGTGAACAGCTCGGTCTTGTTACCGACCTCGGTCAGGATCTTGGCCGTGGTGAACTCCGACAAACTGTCGGTCAGTTCAAAGAAGCCGTGGGCGGCCGAGCCGCGGGCATGGACGATCCGCTCAGGGATACGCTCGTGGTCAAAATGCTGGATCTTCTCGCGGAGGATGAAGTCTTCCAGCAGGGTCGAGCCGCGCGGCCCGGCCTTGAGCGAGTTCTGATTGTCGCTGATCGGCGTCCCGTGATTAGTGGTCAGACGGGTCTCAGGCGTCGAGGCGGTCTGGTGCACCTCGCCGGCGTTGCCGATTGTCGGCGCGCCGGCCGGCTTTGCGTTCTTGGCCATCTTGGGAGTCCTTTGGAGCAGCGGCGCAAGCGGGAGCCGCGCGCGTTCCCGAAGACAACTCGGTGGAGGCGCAATAGTTCTGTGCGAGTTCGCGCACAGCCGCGCCCGATCGTCCTTAGAAAAGTTCGCTCCGTATGCGGCGCGCCCTTCGCAGGAGGCGAGGCGGCGTTTATGAGGCGAAAATGATCGCACGCCTTCGCCCCGTCCCGTTCGACCTCGGTCCCGTTCATTTCGTCGGCATCGGCGGCATCGGCATGAGCGGCATCGCCGAGATCATGCTGAAGATCGGCTATTCGGTGCAGGGCTCTGACGCCAAGGCGAGCGCCAATACCGAACGGCTGGAACAGCTCGGCGCCAAGATCTTCATCGGCCACGACGCCGCCCATGTGGGCGAGGGCGTTTCGGCGGTGGTCTATTCGACGGCGGTCAAGGCCGACAATCCCGAGATGAAGGCAGCCCGCGAGCGCCGCATCCCGCTGGTGCGCCGGGCCGAGATGCTGGCCGAGCTGATGCGGCTGCAGTTCTCGATCGCGGTGGGCGGCACGCACGGCAAGACGACGACGACCTCTATGGTGGCGGCCCTGCTGGATGCGGCGGGCCTGGATCCCACAGTGGTCAACGGCGGCATCATCAACGCCTATGGCACCAACGCCAAGGTCGGCGACGGCGACTGGATCGTGGTGGAGGCGGACGAGTCGGACGGCAGCTTCCTGCGCCTGAAATCGACGGTCGCCATCGTCACCAATATCGACCCCGAACATCTGGACCACTACGGCGACTTCGACGGGGTGCGGAAGGCGTTCGTGGATTTCGTCGAGAACATCCCCTTCTACGGTTTCGCCGCTGTCTGCCTGGACCATCCCGAAGTGCAGAAGCTGGTCGCAGCCATCGATAACCGGCGGCTGGTGACCTACGGCGTCAATCCGCAGGCGATGGTGCGGGCCGACAATGTCGAGATGGGGCCGGACGGCTGCCGCTTTGACGTGGTCATCCAGAATGGCGAAACCCATGTGATCTCGGGCGTTCATCTGCCGATGGCCGGCTGGCACAATGTGTCGAATGCCCTGGCCGCGATCGCCGTGGCGCGCGAACTGGATGTGTCGGACGACGCGATCCGCACAGGCTTGGCCGGCTTCGGCGGGGTCAAGCGGCGCTTCACCACCACGGGCGTCGTAGGCGGCGTTCGCATCGTAGACGACTACGGCCACCATCCGGTCGAGATCGCCGCCGTGCTGAAGGCTGCGCGTCAGGTGACGGACGGTCGGGTTATCGCCGTGGTTCAGCCGCACCGCTACACGCGTCTGCGCGATCTGATGGACGAGTTCTCGACCTGCTTCTCGGACGCCGACAGCGTGATCGTCGCCGACGTCTATCCCGCCGGCGAACAGCCGATCGAAGGGGTGGACAAGCACGCCTTGGCCGACGGGGTGCGCCGCTACGGCCATCGCCACGTCCAGGCCCTGGAGAACGCCGCTGTCCTGCCGCGCCTGATCAAGGACGAGGCCAAATCCGGCGACGTCGTCGTGCTGTTGGGCGCCGGCGACATCACCAGCTGGGCCTATGGCCTGCCGGCGCAGTTGGAGGCTCTGGCGTGATCGCTCTGCCCGAAATGCGCGGCAAGCTGCTGCGGAACGAGCCGCTGGCGCCCTATACTTGGTTCCGGGTGGGCGGCGCGGCCGAGGCCCTGTTCATTCCGGCGGACGCCGAGGATCTGGCGGACTTCCTAAAGGCGCTGGACCCGGCCGTGCCGGTGACGGTTCTGGGCGTCGGATCAAACGTCATCGTCCGTGATGGCGGGGTCGAGGGGGTGGTGATCCGCCTGGCGGGTCGCCCGTGGGCGCAGATCACGACGGACGGCGACACGGTCACGGCCGGCGCGGGCGCGCTGGACTCCATGGTCGCCAAGGCCAGCGCCAAGGCGGGAATCGCCGGGCTTGAATTCTACGCCGGCATTCCGGGCACGATCGGCGGCGCCCTGACCATGAACGCCGGCTGCTACGGCTCCGAGACCAAGGACGTTCTGGTTTCGGCCTGGGGCCTGACGCGGGCGGGCGAGCGGGTCGATTACGATCTGGCCGACTTCGGCTACACCTATCGCCATTCCCGGGCGCCGGCCGACTTCATCTGGATCGAGGCGACCTATCGCGGCACGACCGACGAACCCGAGGCGGTGGCGGCCCGGATCTCCGAGATCACAAGCCGTCGCGAGACGACCCAGCCGATCCGCGAGAAGACGGGCGGCTCGACGTTCAAGAACCCCGAGGGCCATTCGTCGTGGAAGCTGGTGGATGAGGCCGGCTGGCGCGGCAAGCTGCACGCCGAAACCGGGGGAGGGGCCAAGTTCAGCGAACTGCACTCCAACTTCATGATCAATCCCGGCGAGGCGACAGCCGCCGACATCGAAGGCCTGGGCGAGGCGGTTCGCGCCGATGTGTTGGCCAAGACCGGCGTTCAGCTGGAGTGGGAAATCAAGCGGATCGGCCGACGCTGATCGGCGGTTGCGCAGGGACATGCCGCACGTTAGGTGAGGATTTCTCGGGGGAGAAATCAGATGAAGCGTATCGCAGCCGTCGTCGGCCTTGTTGCCATGGTCGCAGAACCGGCCCACGCCCAACTCGTCACCCGCACGGCGGTCGGCCCTGCGGTTGCGGGCGGCCAAAACCGGATCGATCTGACGCGGTCCAGCGCGGGATATACCTATTTCAACCGGGCGGGCGCCGATCTGGCGCAGCACGACGCCGCGTTGAACGGGTGTCTCGCCGAGGCCTCGCGGATGACGCAGCCTGATGACAACAGCGCCGCTGCAGCCGGTGCGGCCGGTGGTCTGCTGGGCATGTTGGTGGTCGGCGTCATCCAGGGCGCGATGAACGGGATGCACGAGCGCAGAGGCGTCGCCGCCAATGTCGAAAACTGCATGGTCGTGAACGGTTGGCGTGTCGTTCGACTGGACGAGACCGACGGCAAGGCGCTGGACGCGCTGGAGCAGGCGGAACTCCACGCCGCCCTGGCGGACGACGTCGGCGCCGACCAGCCGAAGGGGGAGATCGTTCGCATCTATGACAATGACGCTGTGCGCGGCGAAACGGTGCTGATCGGAAAATCAGGCGATCTGGATAAGGCGTCGTTGAGCCTTCAGGCCTTGCCGCCGCAAAGCACCACGCCGCCGGCCGCCCGCAAAGGCCCGCAGGCCCCGCGCACCGCGCGTCCGCCGCGCGCGCTAAAGCCGGAGGACGTCGCCGTGGCGTCCGGGGACGCTCTCGTCACCGTGCGTCTGACCGGCATGGCGGAGCAGGGCGGCCGCACGCTGTTCTTTACCCGCCAGGGGCCCGCGCCCGATATTCAGCCCTGGGAGCAAGACGGTCGTCCGGCGCTGTTCGCCGTCGCCCTGCCAACGCGCGGCGCTGTTCGTGGCGATCGCACGCGGGCCGTGACCCAGACCTTCTCGGTGCCGCCTGGTCGCTGGCGTCTGAGCGCGGTCAATGTCGGCCAGTACATCACCCATTTCTGCCTGGGGAACTCCGGGTTCGAGGCCCGCGACGGCGAGGCCGTCTATGCGGGAGCGTTTGATCTGTCGGGCGAGCAGTTGCGACCGGACATGACGTTGCGCGACGATTTGTTGGCGCCCACGTCGCCGGCCGCAACGGCGGGCCTGCGTCACCGCGCAGCGGAATGGTCGTATGGCGACAAGGAACAGTGTCAGGGCGCATATCTGTACGCGCTGGACCTGACTCCGCCATCCGAGACGGTCGCAGAGGCGGCTGCGCCTCAGGTCACGGGTGCGGATGACCCGGTCGTCGTGGTCGAAACGCCGGCGCCATCAACACTTCAGTGACGCCATTACGGTTTGGTTGACGGGCTGTTAACGACCTGCGCGGCATCCAGTCGGTTCTGGAGCCGCCGATGACCCGCCCCTTCTCTTCTCTTCATGTCGCCGTTCTGATGGGCGGCCTTTCCGCAGAGCGGGAGGTGTCCCTCTCGTCGGGCGAGCAGTGCGCGCAGGCGCTGGAGCGGCAGGGCGTGCGCGTCAGTCGCGTGGACGCCGGGCGAGATCTGGCCAACGTGCTGTCCGGTCTAATCAAGCCGGACGTCGTGCTGAACTGTCTGCACGGCGCTTGGGGCGAAGACGGCTGTGTTCAGGGCGTGCTGGAGACTTTGCGGATTCCCTACACCCATTCCGGCGTGCTGGCCTCGGCTCTGGCGATGGACAAGGACAAGTCCAAGGCCGTGCTGCGCGCGGCGGGCATCAAGGTGCCGGGCGGTGGTCTTTATGATCGTCACGAAGTCGCCAGCCGCCACGTCATCGACCCGCCCTATGTGGTCAAGCCCAATGCTGAGGGCTCGTCCGTCGGCGTCTTCCTGGTGCGCGAGGGCGCCAACCGTCCGGTTTCCGAGGTGGGCGAGCCGGGCTGGGCGTACGGCGAGCAGGTCGTCGTCGAGCCCTATATCGCCGGCAAGGAGCTGTGCGTCACCGTGTTGGGCGAACCGGCCGGGCCGCGCGCCCTGACCGTCACGGACATCACCCCGACCAAGGGCTTCTACGATTACGAGGCCAAATATGCGCCTGGCGGATCGGTGCACGTCCTGCCGGCCGTCCTGCCGCCGCACGTGTTCGAACAGGCGCTTCGTCAGGCCGAGGCGGCGCACGTCGCAATGGGGTGCCGCGGCGTGTCGCGATCCGACTTCCGTTATGATGATGTTAAGGACGATCTGGTCCTGTTGGAGGTCAATACCCAGCCCGGCATGACTCCGACTTCGCTCGCGCCCGAGCAGGCCGCCCATACCGGGATGAGCTATGACGATCTGGTTCGGTGGATGGTGGAGGACGCCTCATGCCCGCGGTAGTTCGCGGCGGTCGGCGACAGGGTTCTAATCAGGCTCCACAGCGCGGTTCGGCTTCCAAAGGCGGGGGACGGTCGCGCAGCGGGGCCCAGAACGCGTCCGCCGTTCCCGGCAAGATGGCCGCCATCGGCCGTGTCGATATTTCGCCACGCACCGCTGTGATCGCCCTAGGCGCCGGCGCGCTGCTGCTGGTCGGGGTTCTGGCCACGGGCGCCCGCGCCGAGCGGATCGGCGCCTCGGTTTCGCATGGCCTGGATAATGTGACGGCCGGCATGGGCCTGACGCTGAAGCGGGTGCACATCACTGGCGCCTCGCCCGAGGCCGAGCCGGCGATCCAGCGCGCGCTGGGCTTGTATTCCGGTCAGCCGATCACCGGCCTGGATCTGGACGCCATCCGCACGCGGGTTCAGGGCGTGGGTTGGGTCAAGGAAGCGCGCGTGGTGCGCCTGTTGCCCGACACCCTGATCGTCGAGGTCAAGGAACACGACCGCCTGGCCGTCTGGCAGGAGGCCGGTCAGATCAAGGTCATCGACAACCGGGGCCAGGTCATCGACGGCGCCGACGCGCGTCGTTATCCAACCTTGCCGCTCGTCGTGGGCAAAGGCGCCGACGTGGCGGCGGGCGAAATCCTGCCTCTGCTGGCCCAGCGCCCGCGACTGATGGGGATGGTGGACGCCCTGGTGCGCGTGGACGAGCGCCGCTGGGACCTGCGTCTCAAGGACGGCAGCCTGATCCAACTGCCTGCCACTGAACAGGAGGCGGCCCTGATCCGCCTCGATGCGCTGGACCAGCGCGAACGCCTGCTCGACCTGGGCTTCGCCCGCGTCGATCTCAGAACTCCGGACGAGGTCGCCGTGCGACCCGCCGGCGACGCCTAAGGACCGTAGAGACATGACCAAACAACGCGGCGCGGCGAATGATCACGGTCGGGGCATGGATCCTCGCGCCGGTCGTGCGCCCGTGGTCGCGGCGCTGGACATCGGTCAGTCCAAGGTCTCGTGCTTCATCATGAAGCCGGACGGCGTGCGTCACGCAGACCGCACCATCCGCGTCGCGGGCGCCAGCCACGTTCAGTCCAAGGGCGTGAGGGGCGGGGCGATCATCAACATGGATGAGGCCGCCCAGGCCATCGGTCATGCCGTCGAACGCGCCGAGCGCGCCGCCCAGAGCCCGGTTTCCGGCGTCGTCGTCACCACGGCTATCGGCCAGATGGCCAGCCACCGGGTGCAGGCCCGCGTCTCGCTGGGCGCCAATCCGGTCGGCGACGCCGATCTGGCGCGCGCCATCGGCATGGCCCTGGCTCAGATCCGCCTGCCCAACCGTCGCCCGATCCACGTCCTGCCCATCGCCTGGTCGGTCGATGGCGCGCGCGGCGTGCATGATCCGCGTTCGATGCGGGGCGGCTCGCTGGGGCTTGATCTGTTGGTGGTCTCGATGGCCGAGAACGTGTTCACGACCCTGAGCCACTGCCTGGAGCTGGCGCACCTCGACCTGCAAGGCGTCGCCGCCGCACCCGTCGTGTCGTCGCTGGCCGCGCTGGAAGAGGACGAGATGGACCTGGGCGCCGTCTGCATCGATATGGGCGGCGGCTCGACCAGCGCCGCGGTCTGGGGCGGCCGGTCCCTGCTGCATATCGAAAGCCTGAACGTCGGCGGCGACCACGTCACCTCCGATATCGCGCGCGGCCTGTCGACGTCCAAGGCCGGCGCCGAACGGCTCAAGACCCTTCACGGCTCGGCCATGGCCAGCGCCAATGAGGACCGCGAAATGCTCGAAGCCCCGCCGCGCGGCGAGGACGCCTCGGCCGGCCCCGTCATCGTCCCGCGCGCCATGCTGAAGACCGTCATCGCTCCCCGCGTCGAGGAAACGCTCGAACTGCTCCGTGATCGACTGAAAAACGCAGGCGTCGGCCTGGAGCCGGGCGCGGGTCTCGTCCTGACCGGCGGGGCCAGCCAGCTGAACGGTGTGCGCGAACTCGCCGTGCGCGTCTTCGACCGTCCTGTCCGCCTCGGAAAACCCCAACGAGCGCCACATTTGGCCGACGCAGCCTCCGGTCCCGCCTTCTGCGCCACCGCCGGCGTTCTCCTCCGCGCCGCCTACGGCCCGCGCGAGGCGGTGTCTGCAAGGAAGCTGATGGCGCGCCAGATAACCGCTGCGGATGCGCCGCGAATCCACCGTGGGAACGTGGTGGGACGTGTGGCTGGTTGGCTCAGAGATAATCTTTGACACGAGCACTTGGCGCTTGGCGCCCCTCGTGAAGGCACTGATAATCTCTTAAGGCATCATGGCAAACATTGGCTGCGTGTAAGGCGTACACGCATTCCGATTGTGATTTTTCGGAATCAAAAACTGTTGCTCGACTGTAACAGTTCCGACGCGTGGTGGCCGGATTTTGGTCACAAAGCTTGCCGTTCCGTCGGAATGCATTAGACGAGATGCTCAAGCGCGCATCCGTGATTGGGGTGTGGATTGCTGTTGTTCGCTACATTCCATTGGGGCCACAAAATGCATTTGAAACGACAATATCTGTTTGGGACGACGATTCTTGCCGGCGTTCTGGCGGTCGCTGCGCCTTCGTTCGCGCAATCGACCTCCGGCAGCCAAGACGCAACCGAAGTCGGCGAAATCGTCGTCACCGGTTCGCGCATCGTCCGCCCGAACCAAGACGCGCCTACCCAGGTGCAGGTCGTGTCGTCCGAGGCCATCGAAAACACGGGTGAAGTGAACCTGGGCGAAATCCTCCGCACCTTGCCCGCCGCAGGCGTTTCCTCGCTGACGCCCACCAACTCCAACTTCTTCACGCAAGGCAACGGCGTTGCGACGGTCAACCTTCGCAACCTCGGCGAAGACCGCACCCTCGTTCTGGTGAACGGCCGTCGCTTCGTCGCCGGTCTGCCGGGCACGCAAGTTGTCGACTTCAACAGCCTGCCGACCGAGTTCATCGACCGCGTCGACGTCGTCACTGGCGGCGCCTCCTCGATCTACGGTTCTGACGCCTTGGCCGGCGTGGTGAACATCATCACGGACAAGGACTACGAAGGGTTCCAGCTCTTCGGTCAGTACGGCATCACCGATCGTGGCGATCGCGAGAACTACAAGGTTGGCACCAAGTTTGGTTCGAACTTCGCCGATGATCGCGGCAATTTCGTCGGCACCCTATCCTATCAGGAAAACAAAGCCGTCTACGCCCGTGATCGCGCCGACCGTGGTATGGATCGTGACGGCCTGGGTGGTCTGAACTTCGCGGACGGCACTTTCGGCGAAACGCGCTACTTCTTCGGTTCGAGCTTCATTCCGCGTGGCGTGGCGATCGTTCCCGGCATCGGCCTGAACAACTCGAACCGCGTCTATGAGCCGACGACTGGCGCTCAACGCCCGTATGCTGCTGCCACCGACGGCTTTAACCGTCAGGGCAGCCGTCAGCTGTACGTGCCGAATACGGCGCTGCAGTTCTCCGGCCAGGCGCTGTATGACTTCAACGACAACAATCGCTTCTTCTTCGAGGGGTCATACTACCGCGGCCAAACCAAGAGCGACATCGAGCCGAGCCCCGTTTCGGGCGCGGACATCTTCCGCGACGCGCAAGACGTTGGTTTGAACCCGCAGTGCTCGGCCACCGGCTGCCTTTATGGTATTCCCTTGGTCAGCGCGATCGTTCCCGAGTCCATCCGTCAAGCGGTTCGTGATCGCACGCCCGGTCTGACCGATGCTCAGCGCGTCGTTGGCTTCCAACGCCGCATGACCGAGTTCGGCAACCGTCAGAACGAAGCGACCCGCGACCTGTTCCGCGTGGTTGCTGGCCTGGAGGGCGAGCTTCCGGGTTCGATGAACCTCAAGTATGAAATCAGCGGTAACTGGGGTCGCAGCTCGGAGCAGCAGCTCACGAACGGCGGCATCCTCAAGGATCGCCTGATCAATACGCTCGACGTGGTCGACACGGGTGGTGGCGTGCTGGCTTGCCGCAATATCGCAGAGCGTGCTCGTGGCTGTACGCCCTTCCGTATCTTCGAGGAAGGTGGCGCGTCGCAGGGCGTGGTCAACTACATCAAGGTTCAGAACTCGTTCGACTCCTTCGTCGATCAGAAGGTTCTGAACGGCTTCCTGAGCGGCGATCTCTTCGAACTGCCGGCTGGTCCCATCCAGTTCGTCGTGGGTTCGGAATACCGTCGTGAAGAGTCGCGCAACACGCCTGACTCCACGCTTCAGCAAGGCTTGGCCAGCGGCAACATCGCCCCTGAAACCAAGGGTGATTTCAAGGTCATCGAAGGCTTCGCCGAACTGCGCGTGCCGCTGCTTCGCGACATGCCGTTCGCGCATCAACTCGACCTGAACCTGTCGGGCCGCCTCTCGGATTATTCGACCGTCGGCAACACCGAAGCCTGGGCTGCGTCGCTGGAGTATATGCCAACGGACTGGATCAAGTTCCGCTCGCAGTATTCGGTCGCTGTGCGTGCCCCGAACATCAGCGAGTTGTTCTCGGGCCGGTCGCAGACCTTCCCGACCAACCTTGATCCCTGCCGCGGTTTGACGACCTCGGGTGGCCAAGCTGCGTTTACGAACACGCGTGTGGACATCGCCAACCCGTCGAACGTCGCCGCCAGTGGTGTCAATGCATCGACGATCGGAAGCGATCAGGCCCGGGCCTGCTTGGCGGATCCCACCCTGGCGGCGCGTGTCGCCCGTGACGGCGTGTTCGCTCAAACCCAAGCCGAGGCACAAGGCACGGGCGGCTTCAACAGCGGCAACCCGAACCTGAGCCAAGAAAAGAGCACCAGCATCACCGGCGGTGTTCTGTTCAATGCGGATTGGTATGACTGGCTGTCGCCCTTCTCGCTGTCGGTCGATTACTTCAACATCGAAATCGACGACATCATCGCCAACCTGGCGCGCGGCACCAGCTTGAACGAATGCTATGTCAACAGCGGCGGCGTCTACAACGCGTCCAGCCCGTTCTGTCAGTCCGTCATTCGTTACGCATCTGGTACGGCGCAGGTCGGCGCAATGCGTGAACTGAACTCCCAAACGCAGAACCTGGGAACGTTCAAGACCAGCGGTATCGACGTTCAAGCCAGCTACACGTTCGACTTCGACAACTTCCCCGTCACCCGCAACTTCGGTGGCAACTGGGGTACGCTTGTCGCCAGCCTGACCTATCAGCACCTCGACGAGTACAAGACTTCGCCGTTGCCGGGTGCGGAGCTGGTTGAATCGGCAGGCACCACGGGCCTGTCGAAGAACAAGGCTCAACTGGATCTGCTGTACCGTCGCAATGCTCTGACGGTGTCGTGGCAAACCCAGTTCGTCGGCGAAAGCTGCTACTTCGACCTCGACGACTGCGCCGACAACGATGTCAGCGGCTACATCGGCCTGAAGACCTTCTCGGATCTGCAGGTTCGCTACGCCGTCACGCCGAAGGCCACGGTCTTCGCCGGCGTCGACAACATCTTCGATGAGTATGTTTATATTGGCCAAGGCTATGGCCAACCGACCGGCTGGACGACCGAACCGGCTGTCTATGATGGCCTGGGACGTCGCTTCGTGATGGGCGCGCGCGTCAGCTTCTAAGCTGTCGTAGTTTCTTGAAGTGGGCGGAAGACGGAAACGTCTTCCGCCCATTTTCAATTGCGACCATCAGCCTAACGACTTCACGATTTTCGACAAATCAGCGGCAAAGCTTTTGGTTTGTGCTGTTCTTCGGGCCGACTCACATTATCGCCGTAACCTTCTCTTAACCTTCATGGGCGCAATCCTTAACGCGCTCATAACCAAAGCGATTCGGCGGGGCGGTCGGTTGGTTTGAAGGGGCGGGTCAGCAGGTCGGAAACAGAAAATGTCGCTCTCATTGGTCAAGCCGCAACACACTGAACTGAAGCCCCGCATCGTCGTGTTCGGCGTCGGCGGCGCCGGCGGCAACGCCGTGAACAACATGATCGACGCCGGCCTCGAAGGGGTCGAGTTCGTCGTGGCCAACACCGACGCGCAGCACCTCAGCTTCGCCAAGACCGATCGCCGCATCCAGCTGGGCGAGACCATCACCCAGGGTCTGGGCGCCGGCGCCCACCCCGAAGTCGGCATGAACGCCGCCGAGGAGTCCGCTGACGAGATCCATCAGCACCTGGAAGGTGCGCACATGGTCTTCATCACCTGCGGCATGGGCGGCGGCACCGGCACCGGCGCGGCCCCTGTCATCGCCAAATGCGCGCGTGATCGCGGCATCCTGACCGTCGGCGTCGTAACCAAGCCCTTCACCTTCGAAGGCCGTCATCGCATGCGCCTGGCCGACGCGGGCGTCGCCGAGCTGCAACGCTATGTCGACACCCTGATCGTCATCCCGAACCAGAACCTGTTCCGCGTCGCCAATGAGCGCACGACCTTCGCCGACGCCTTCGGCATGGCCGATCAGGTCCTGCACTCGGGCGTGCGCTCGATCACCGACCTGATGATCCTGCCGGGCCTGATCAACCTGGACTTCGCCGATGTGCGCGCGGTCATGTCCGAGATGGGCAAGGCGATGATGGGCACGGGCGAGGCCACGGGCGACGACCGCGCCCTGCTGGCGGCCCAGAACGCCATCGCCAACCCGCTGCTGGACGAGACCAGCCTGAAGGGCGCCAAGGCCGTGCTGGTGAACATCACCGGCGGTCTGGACATGACGCTGCTGGAAGTCGACGAAGCCGCCAACGCCATCAGCGCGGAAGTGGACGGCGACGCCAACATCATCTTCGGCGCGGCCTTCGACCCGGCCCTGGATGGCAAGATCCGCGTCTCAGTCGTCGCGACCGGCATGGACGAGGGCGAAGTGCGTCGCATCGAACCCATCGCCCCGCCGGCCGCCAGCGCGCCGCTGGCTGGTCATGACGCTCGCCGCTCGGCTGGGGGTTTGTATGGCACGCAAGCCTCGCGCGCGCCGGAACCGACCCGCGACGCCTACCGTGAGCCGGTTCGCGCAGAAGCCCCGCGCGCGCCTGAGCCCCGCATCGAGGCGGCGCCGGTCGTGCCGACCTTTCAGGCCCCTGCCGCTCGCGAACCGGAACCGCGCCCCGAGCCGGTGATCCGCGTCGCCGAGCCGCAGCCGCGCGCTCTGGACCCCATCGTTGATCCTTGGGTCGAGGAATATGAAACCCGCGCGCCGGCCCCGCGCGTCGCGCCGCAAGGCGATCTCTATGAGCGCGCCGCGCCTGCGGCCCAGCAGCCTCAGGCCGACGATGGTTACGACGACCGTGACCACCGCCGCAGCGGCTGGAGCCTGTTTGGTCGCGGCAAGCGCACCCAGCCTCAGCACGACATGTCCTATGCGCCGCAATCGTCGCATCAGGCGCGCTCTTCGGCTCAACCGGTCCAACATCAAGAACCGGAGGCGGGACAGGCCGATGACGACCTGGAAATCCCATCCTTTCTCCGCCGTCTGGCCAACTAAACGTCCCAAATGACGATGAAACGCCCCGGAGCCCGCCTCCGGGGCGTTTCTCGTTCTCGGATGTGTCTCAGACCGAAACAATCCGAAACCGGACTTTGATTTCGCGCTTGCGGCATGACCGCTAGATGAAACGCAGGGCGCAATCCGCACGGCGTGCGGCGCGCAAAGGAAAGAGCGAGTTCAGGTTTGTCGGTCAGAAGCGACCATCACGAACGCACCATCGTCGCCCCGGCCATCATCGCCGGGGTCGGGGTGCACACCGGCCGCCGGGTGCGGCTGGCGGTTCGGCCTGCGCCATCTGGCACGGGCATCGTCTTCGTGCGCACTGACATCACCGACCGCGACAACCGCATTCCGGTGTCGGGCGAGGCCGTGCTTGACGCCCGCCTGAACACCATGATCGAGAACGGCGCGGGCGTTCGCCTTTCGACCATCGAGCATCTGATGGCCGCTTTCGCGGCGCTGGGCGTGTCGAACGCCGTGATCGAGGTCGACGGACCGGAGCTGCCGATCCTGGACGGTTCGGCGCTGGAGTTCGTGAAGCTGCTGGACCGGGCCGGTTTCCGACCGCAGCCGACGCCGCAGCGCTACATCGAGATTCTGGAAACGGTCCATGTCGTCGAGGGCGACAAGCATGCGGCCCTGATGCCGTGCGACCGCTACGAGATGCGGTTCGAGATCGACTTCCCGTCGGCCGTGATCGGCAATCAAGTGATCGACTTCGTCGTGGACGAACCGACCTTCCGCAAGGAGATCATGGCCTGCCGCACCTTCGGTTTCGCCCATGAGGTCGAGGCGTTGCGCAAGGCGGGTCTGGCGCGGGGCGGCTCGCTGGAGAACGCCGTGGTCATCGACGGCGACGAGATTTTGAATCCCGGCGGCCTGCGCATGGAACGCGAGTTCGTCCGTCACAAGGCGCTGGACGCCATCGGCGACCTGTATGTCCTGGGCGCGCCGCTGTTGGGTCGCTACGAAGGCTACAAGGCCGGTCACGCCCTGAACAACAGGCTGGTCCGCGCCCTGTTGGCTGCGCCACATGCGTGGCGCGAAGTGACGCGCGTGCCGGAGCTGGCGCGGGTGGGCTGAGGCCTGCGCTCTCCCTCCCCGGAACGGGGAAGGAGAGACGTTTGCGCTAAACTCCGATCACGCTGATCAACCGCCCGAAATCTGGCTCGCTCTGCTGGAAGGCGCGGCGGTTCGAGTAGAAGCGTTCCGCATCCGCGCAGGTGTCGTGGCCGGTCCAGACGGCTTGGCCGACCCCGGCTTGCTGGAGCCGCCACAGGACGAAGCCGGGCAGGTCGAACTGGCGTTTGTCGTCGGTGTCGCCGGGCTGGAAGAAGCGCTCGCTGCCAGGGTCGTGGTGGATGAAGCGGTCCTCGAAATCGACGCCGACCTCGTAGCTGGCGGGGGCGATGCACGGGCCGACGACGGCCAGGGTGCGCCGAGGCTCGGCGCCCAGGGCCTGCATGGCGGAAACGGCGGAGTGGATGACGCCGCCCAGCGCGCCCTTCCAGCCGGCGTGGACGGCAGCGACGATGCGGGTCTCGGGATCGGCCATCAGGATCGGCGCGCAGTCGGCGGTCAGGACTGAACACAACAGGCCCGGCTCGGCCGAGACGACGGCGTCGCCTTCCGGACGGTCGCCATGCCAGGGACCTTCGGCCACACGCGCCACGGCGGAATGGATCTGGTAGCAGCCGTTCAGATGATTGGCGTCGGCATTGAAATGGGCCGCGACGCGCCGGCGGTTTTCGGCGACGGCGGCCGGTTCGTCCTTGGAGCCGACGCCAGCGTTCAACCCTTCATAGATGCCGGTCGAGACGCCGCCCGCACGGGTGAAGAAGCCGTGGGCGATGCCGACGGCGGTCAGAAGCGGGTGGGTGATGGGGGCCAGGT
This sequence comes from Brevundimonas sp. SPF441, assembly GCF_009661015.1. Lineage (NCBI taxonomy): Bacteria > Pseudomonadati > Pseudomonadota > Alphaproteobacteria > Caulobacterales > Caulobacteraceae > Brevundimonas > Brevundimonas sp. SPF441. The sequence continues at coordinate 162,743 of NZ_WJWX01000002.1, forward strand.
CGCTCATGCCCCTACCTATATCAGGCGTCCCAGCCGGGCACGACCATGGATCGGGGTGCGAAGATGGCGGCGGCCTTGAACAGGGTTCCCATCTGGTTGTCGCCGGTCAGCCGATGCAGCTGGCGGTCGATGACGCCGGACGCGGCGGGGCGGCCGGATTTCAGCGCCGCGGCCCGGGCCTCGATGCCCAGCCGGCGCAGGAACTCGCCTTGGGGCAGGCTGCCGGTGACGTCGGCGCCGGTTCGCACCGCGCCTTCCAGCACCAGGGGGAAGTCGGCCCATTGGGTTAGGTCAGCTTCGCCTGGTGTTGCGAGGGGATCGACCTTCTGGTGACGACGCAAGGCCTGGAGCGTGTCGCCGGCTTCGGGGCAGGCGCGGCCATAGTCGATCAGCAGGGCGGCGCCCGAGGCGGCCTTCATCAACAGGCCGAGGTCGCGGCCGAAGACCGCCTGCTGATCCGAAATTTCCAGAATGCCGCCTGGCGCGATCTCGAAGTCCGGCTTCTGAAAACCGCCGGAAATGGCGGTCAGGCCGAAGATCAGGTCGCCATCGTCTGTGACGCCGATGCAGCGCTCGGCCCAGCCGCCGTCGGTGCGGACGAACTGACGGGCGGGCATGCAGTCCAGCACTTCGTTGGCGATCAGGATGACAGGGGCGTCGGTCTCGATCGCCGTCAGGCTGCGGACCCAGCGCGGCGACAGGTCGGCGCCGGCTAAGGCTTTGGCCTGGAGGTCGCGCAAGGGGGCGCTGGGTTCGATCAGGATCAGATCGCAGGCTTCGAGAAAGCCCGGGACTAGGCGGGCGGCGCGCAAGGCGTCGCTCATCAACGTACCGTCGCCGGGGCCGACCTCGACCAGGCGGAACCGCTCGGGCGCACCCAGCCGGTTCCAGGTTTCGACCGCCCACAGGCCGATCAGTTCACCGAACATCTGGCTGACCAGGGGGGCGGTGATGAAGTCGCCACGCGCGCCCAAATCTGGACGCGACGCATAGTAGCCGCCCTTGGGATCGTGCAGGCAGCGGGTCACGTAGTCGGCGACCGTCATCGGACCCGTCAAGGCGATCTCGCGCGCCAGACGGGCCTTGAGGGTTTCGGTCTCGCTCATGCCTCAGCGGCAGCCGGCGGGCGCTTCCATGCGCGCCAGATCAGCCAGGCGCCGACCAGGATCATCGGGATCGACAGCATCATTCCCATGGTCAGGCCGAACGGGAAATCTGGCATGCCGATATCCGGCTCGCGCACATTCTCCAGCGCCGCACGGCAGACGCCATAGCCCACCAGGAACAGGCCGGTGATATAGCCGGGCTTCTTCAGCAGGCCGAACTTCCAGATGGCAATGGAAAGGACGGAGAAGAGGACGATCCCCTCAAGACCCGCCTCATAGAGCTGGCTGGGGTGGCGGGGCGCATCGCCCGCGGGGCAGAAACCGTACATCTGTTCAATGCGGGCGTTGCAGAAGCGCACGGCCCAGGGAACGGTCGTCTCGCGGCCCCACAACTCGCCATTGATGAAGTTGGCCAGGCGGCCGAACATCAGGCCGATCGGCACGACAGGTGCGACCAGATCCCCGAGGCGCAGCATGTCGATCTTCTGCGACCGGGCATAGAGGACGATGGCCAGGCAGACGCCCAGGAAGCCGCCGTGGAAGCTCATGCCGCCGGTCCACAGCTGGAACAGTTCAAACCGCTCGCCCAGCGTCTGGCCGGTGAACAGCTGGCCGTACATGGCCGGCTTGTAGAAGAGGGCGTAGCCCAGGCGGCCGCCCAGGATGATGCCCAGCACGATCCACAGCACCAGGTCGTCCAGTTGCGTCGTGGTGACAGGCGGCTTGCCGGGCGCCCACAGCCGCTGGGTCTTGGTCAGGCGCGCGGCGTACCACCAGCCCAGCACGATGCCGGCGACATAGGCCAGCGCGTACCAGCGGATCGGAAGCGGTCCGAGGTGGATCAGGACCGGATCGAATTCGGGAAAGGGCAATGGGCGTTCCTGTGCGGGACTGTCTTTGACAGCGGTTTAGCAAGCGTCGCCGCCGTCGTCGCCTGTGAAGACGCATCACGACGCCTTGATGGCGCCCGCGAAGCAGCAGAAAGAAAGGTTTCGTTCACCATAGTCGGTGAACCTTCGTTAACGACGTTGAGGTCGGAGCCGCCATGCAGACCCGCAATCCCATTCTGGACGAGTTCGCCAAGCTGACGACCGGCGCCATGGGCCTTGCCCAGGCCGCAGGCGAAGAGGCCAAGACCGCCTGGCGCGCCCAGGCTGACCGGATCGCCGCCGAAATGGACCTGGTCCGTCGCGACGAGTTTGATGTTCTGAAGGACGAGATCGCGGCTCTGCGGGCTGAGATCGCAGAGCTGAAGGCCGCCCAAAAGCCGGCTGCAAAGCCCGCGAAGGGAACGTCCACAGATGGAACTCAACCCGGGGACGCAGCCGGTTGAGCCGAATCTGCGAACAGGCTTACCGTTCTGTTAACGCCCGCGATTCTCGCGGACGCAGCGTGAAAGACACTTGATGGACATCGCCCGGCCCGAGGAAGTGGACGTGCCCTTCGACCCGCTTGAGGTCGTCGAGCATGTGCTCACGGCCGAGAATCTTCCGTTCGACCGCACCGACGATGGCGACCTCGCCTTTGCTCTGGCCGGCGACTGGAAGGACTATGAGCTGTGGTTCGCCTGGCGTCCCGAGGGCGACTGTCTTCAGCTGTGCTGCGCGCTGGATCTGAAGGTGGCCAAAAGCCGCAAGACGGCGGCCTATGAACTGGTCGGCCTGATCAACCAGCGCACCTGGATGGGCCATTTCGAAGTCTGGGCCGAGGACGGGGAGATCGTCTTCCGTCATTCGCTGGCCTTGCCGATGGGTGAGCGTCCGACCCTGGCCCAGGCGGCGTCGATGATCGACGCGGCCATCGAGGCTTCGGATCGCTACTATCCCGCCTTCGACTTCATGGTGCGCGGGAACAAGAAGCCGCAGGAGGCGATCGACGCCTGCCTGTTCGAGACCGTCGGCACCGCCTGATGCCAAGCGCGGCATCTGTGCCGGGGCCCGTTGTCCTGGTCGGCTGCGGCCGGCTGGGCTCCGCCATTCTGGAAGGCTGGCTGCTGACCGAGACGGTGGCGGCATCCGACCTGATCATTCTCTCTCCGTCTAAGAAGCCGGCTGCCGAGACGGCGCGGGCCAAGGGCGCGCGGGTCAATCCGCCGCTGGAGGTCCTGACCGAGGCGGCGGTAATCGTTCTGGCGGTCAAACCGGCCATGTGGCGTCAAGTAATGGCTCCGCTGGCGCCGTTCCTGAACGACCGAGCCGTCATCCTGTCGGTAATGGCGGGCGTGACGGCGCCGACGCTGGCGGAAGGCCTGGGAAGCTGGCCCATCGTGCGGGTGATGCCGACGACCGGTGTGTCGCGCGGGCGCGGCGTGGCCTCGGTCTGGTCGGCGGATACGCGCGCCGAGGGCATCGGGCGGGCATTGTTCGAGCCGATGGCCGAGACGGTCGTGCTGGCCGACCAGGCGCTGATGGATGCGGCGACAGCGGTGGCCGGCTCGGGCGCAGCCTATTTCTACGCCTTCACCGAAGCGCTGGCGCGGGCCGGGGAGGCGGCGGGTCTGGATGCGGCGACGGCCGATGTGCTGGCGCGCGCGACCCTGAGGTCCGCAGCCGACTCCATGGGTGACGACGGGCTGGAGGCCCTGATCGGCCGCATCGCCTCGCCTGGCGGCTCGACCCGCGCCGGGCTTGACGCCATGGCGAAGGACGGCCGCCTCACGGCGATGCTGGACGAGACGGTCGCGGCGGCGGTCAGACGCAACCGCGAGATGGGCTAGAAGCGTCCGCGCTCGATCTGATCGCCGAAGCGCTCGAACGCGCGGTCAGCGTCGCGCCAGACGCTGTAGCCCCAGACGTCGTTGATGCTGGGCGTGAAATAGGAATAGTCCACGGGCCGCGTCACACCGTCCGCCATCACGATCTCGCCTTTGATGGCCGCGCCGCCGATCGACACGCTGCGGATCGGGTCGAGGCCGGGCGTCTGACGGACCTGTTCGAAAGTCGGCCGGTTGGGCTTCAGGTCGACCAGGACCAGATTGGCGGTCGCGCCCGGATAACGCTGGGCCAAGGCCTTTCCAACCTCGGCCTGAAGGCCGGCGATCTGTTCGTTGACCTCGCGGTCGCCGAGCTTTTCGACCTCGCGCTGAAGCTGCGGCCCGACCGTGACGTTCACCGTCGGCGCTTGAGCCTGAGCCATGGCGGCGACGGCGAGTGTCGCGGCCAGAGGTGCAAAGAAGGCGAGTTTACGCATCGAAATCATCTCCAAGCCCTGTCGCCCTCAAGATGACCCTTGCAGCGTTGTTTCGCCAGACCCTGCTGACGAAAGCTTTAAAGCCTTAGGCGGATTCAGCCACGGTGACCGCGCCGGGGATGCGGATGGTCGCTTTCAATCCGCCCAGTTCGCTACGATCCAGGGTGACGTCGCCCCCGTGGCCGCGCGCCACGTCGCGCGCGATGGCCAAGCCCAGACCGACGCCCTTGCGGTTCTGGTTGCGGGAGTCGTCCAGGCGCGAGAAGGGCCGGAAGGCCTCGTCGTACATGGCTTCGGGAATGCCGGGTCCGTCGTCCTCGACGATGATCTCCAGCCCGCCGGACGCCAGGGCGCGGCCCGACAGCCACACATGTTCGCCGTGCGAGGCGGCGTTGCCGGCCAGGTTCACCAGGGCGCGCTTGAAGGCGAGGGGGCGAACGGAGGCGGTCAGGCCATCAGCCACGACAACTTCGACCTCGGCGCCGGCGCGTTTTGCATCCTCGCCGGCGGCGTTCAGCAGGTCGGAGATCGAGACAGGCTTCGGCGGTTCGCCCGCCTCGCCACGGGCGAAGTCGAGGTATTCGTCGATCATGTGTTCCATCTCGTCCAGGTCGCCGCGCATGGCGGACTGGCGCTTGAACGGTGGCGCCAACGCCAGTTCGAGACGCAGACGGGTCAGGGGCGTGCGCAGGTCGTGGCTGACCGAGGCGAGCAGGGCGGTGCGTTGATCGATGTGGCGTTGGATGCGGTCGCGCATGGCCATGAAGGCCACGGCGGCGGCGCGGACCTCGCGCGCGCCATGCGGCTTGAACCGTGGCACGGTTTCGCCGCGCCCGAAGGCTTCTGCTGCGTCGGCCAGACGCTCGATGGCGCGGACCTGATTGCGGATGAACAGGATGGCCACGCCCATCAACAGAACGGTCGCCACCGCCAACCACAAGACGAAGATATGAGCCTGCGTCGCCACCGCGCGCTCGCGTGGGGCGATGATGCGCAGCACCCCTTGCGGCTCCTGCACCTGGATGTCGACGTAGGCGGGATAGCGGGTGGTGTCGAACCAGTAGGGGCGGTCCAGACGCGCATCTAAGGCCTTGTCCAGCACCCGGTCCACCACGCCGATGGCGCCGCGGCGCTCTTCCGTCGGAAGGGTGCGCCCGTCCTGAAGCACGATGGACAGGGACATGGACCGCTCGGCGCGATTGGCCAGCTTGTCCAGGTTCGCCGGGCTGGGGTCGTCCTCATAGCTCTCGACGGCCCAGGCGATGTCGCCGGCCAAGCCTTCGGACAGGCGCGCGGTCACCGTCTGCCAGTGAGCGTCGAAGAAGACCCACGTCACCGCCATCTGCATGACCAGCACCGGCAGGACGATAATCAGCAGCGACCGGCCCCATAGCGAGGTCGGCAGGCGCCGCTTCAGAAAGCGCGGCCACAGATAGGCGGGCAGAAGCCGCATCGGCTCAGTCGGGAGCCAGCATATAGCCGACGCCGCGCACCGTCTGGAGATAGCGCGGGTTCTTGGGATCGACTTCCAGCTTGCGGCGCAGGCGCGTCACCTGGACGTCCACGGCGCGGCCGGTGATGTCGGCGGTGTCGGGCGACAGACTCATCCGCTCGACCGGAGCATGGGCATGAAGCGCCAGGGTCTTGAGCAACTGGGCTTCGGCCTCGGTCAGACGCTGGGGCGCGCCGTCACGGCTCAGCTCCAGCCGCTCCATATCGAAGACGGCGGTGCCCAGCTTGATCTCCTTGGGACCGATCGGCTTGCCGCCGGTGCGACGCAGGATGGCGTCGATCCGCAGCACCAGTTCGCGCGGCTCGAAGGGCTTGGACATGTAGTCATCGGCGCCGCGCGACAGACCCTCGATCCGATCCTCGGCGTCTCCGCGCGCGGTCAGCAGCAGGACCGGCGTCTTGGACAGTTCGGCCTTGTTGCGGACCCAGCTGGTCAGGTCCAGGCCGCTTTCGCCCGGCATCATGACGTCCAGCACGACCAGATCGAACTCGATCAGCTCCATCATCCGCTTGGCGGCGGCCGCGTGCGCGGCGCCCGTCACGCGATAGCCTTCGCGCGCCAGGAATTCCTTCAGCAGTTCGCGGATGCGATCGTCGTCATCGACAATCAGCAGATGGCGGCCGACGCCGGGGCCGGCGATGGGGCCTGAGCGGCCATGCGAGCGCGATTCCGTCATGCTCATGCGACGTTTCCCCCGCTTGCGGCGTTGACCTGAGCGATTCGTGCGGCTCTAAGACCGTCAGTTTCGCGGGAGACGTATTTCAATGGCCTTCGTTCCTTTCGACGATCGTGACGGCTTCATCTGGGTGAATGGCGATTTCGTCCCCTGGAGGGAAGCGAAAACGCACGTTCTGACCCATGCCCTTCACTATGGCTCGTCGGTCTTTGAGGGTGAGCGTATGTACGGCGGCGAAATCTTCAAGCTGACGCAACATTCCGAGCGCCTGAAGCGGTCCGCCAACCTGCTCGATTTCGAGATACCCTACAGCGTCGCTGAAATCGACGCCTTCTGTAAGGAAACCTGCGCCAAGAACGGTCTGACGGACTGCTATGTGCGTCCCGTCGCCTACCTCGGCCCGGAACAGACCAGCGTTTCGGCCCTGAACAACAAGGTGCACCTGGCCATCGCCGTGTGGGACTGGCCCAGCTATTTTGACCCGGAGGTCAAGGCGCGCGGCCTGCGTCTGGAATGGTCCAAGTGGCGTCGTCCCGATCCTGCGACAGCCCCGACGACGGCCAAGGCGGCGGGTCTGTACATGATCTGCACCATGTCCAAAAACGCCGCCGAGCGTCGCGGTTTCGCCGACGCCCTGATGCTGGACTGGCGCGGCTATGTTGCCGAGGCGACCGGCGCCAACGTCTTCTTTGTCAAGGACGGCGTCATCCATACGCCGAACGTCGAGCACATCCTGGACGGCATCACCCGCCAGACCGTGATCGAGATCGCTCGTGAGAAGGGCATCGAGGTCGTGGTGCGTGAGATCAAGCCGGAAGAGCTTTCGGACTTCACCGAATGCTTCCTGACCGGCACGGCCGTCGAGGTGACCCCGGTCGCCGAGGTGGGCGAATATCGCTTCACCCCCGGCGCGCTGTCGCTGGATCTGATGGATCACTACGGCAAGCTGGTGCGCGGCCAACTGTAAGCCGGGGCGCGACGACAGGATGAGGGCGGTCCCTTAAGGGGCCGCCCTTTTTCGTTTCGCTTGCCAGCCGCGTCACTTTGTCCTTGAAGCGAATAAAGACCGGCAGGCGCGCCGGGTGCGGGGATCGTTTTCCATGTTCAGCCTCCTGAACCTCCAGAGCCTTCTGGGTCTGGTCGTCATCGTCGCGGTCTGCTGGGCGATCTCGGAAAACCGCAAGGCCTTCCCCTGGCGGCTGACCATCGGCGCGATCCTGGTGCAGGCGGGGCTGGTGTTGGCCCTGTTCGCCATTCCGGGCTCGCAGGCGGTGCTGGCGGCGGTGACCGGCGCGGTGGATGGTCTGGCGGTCGCGACGACCGAGGGGACCAAGTTCGTCTTCGGCTATCTGGCCGGCGGGGACCAACCCTATACGGTCTCGAACCAGGGCGCGCTTTTCACCTTCGCCTTCCAGGTTCTGCCGCTGATCCTGGTGATTTCCGCCCTGTCGGCCCTGCTGTGGCACTGGAAGATTCTGAAGTGGATCACGCTGGGCTTCGGCTTTCTGTTCCAGAAAACGATGGGTTTGGGCGGCGCGTCGGCCCTGGCGGTCGCGGCCAACATCTTCCTAGGCATGATCGAAAGCCCGATCGTGATCCGCGCCTATCTGGATAAGCTGACGCGGTCCGAGATCTTCCTGATGATGGTGGTGGGCCTGGCGACGGTCGCCGGTTCGACCATGGTGGCCTATGCGACGATCCTGTCGCCGGTGCTGCCCAATGCGGCAGGCCACGTGCTGGTGGCCTCGATCGTTTCGGCGCCGGCCGGCGTGCTGCTGGCGCGGATCATCATTCCCGAGAAAGAGGGGATGGGCGGCGCGGTCGCCGACTATGACTCGGCGCTGAAGTACGACAGCGCCATCGACGCCATCGTCAAAGGCACATCCGACGGCCTGATGGTCGTGTTGAATATCTCGGCCGTGCTGATCGTGTTCGTGGCCTTGGTCGCTTTGGTCAACGTCATGCTGGGCGGGTTCGTCGTGTTCGATGCGCCCCTGACCGTCGAGCGGATGCTGGGCTGGATCTTCGCGCCGGTCGCCTGGCTGATCGGGGTCGAGTGGAAGGACGCCGATGTCGCCGGCTGGCTGCTGGGCGTGAAACTGACCCTGACCGAGTTCGTCGCCTTCATCGACCTGGGCAAGGTGCCGGCCGCAGACATGACCGAGCGCACGCGGATGCTGATGACCTACGCCCTATGCGGCTTCGCCAATATCGGCTCGGTCGGCATCACCGTCACCGGCCTGTCTGTCCTGATGCCCGAACGCCGTGAGGAGGTGCTGGGCATGGTCTGGAAGGGCCTTTTCGCCGGCTTTTTAGCCACCTTGATGACCGCGGCCATCGTCGGCGCTATGCCCAGCGTTGTCTTCGGCTAGGACACGCTCAGCGCGGCGTGAACTTGCGGATGACGCCGGAGAAGGTCATCAGCAGGCGCTCGCCGGTATTGATCTGGCCCCGCACGAAGATCAGGCTCTTGCCAGCCTTGGTGACCTGGCCGGTGGCTTCGATCAGTTCGCCGACATATCCGCCGTCGATGAAGGTGGAGTCCAGCTGGACCGTGACGCCGGAGGCGCCTTCCATTTCCTGATAGGCGATCTGGAACATGGCGATGTCGGCGAAGGTCATCAGACAGCCGCCGTGCATCCGCCCGCCGGCGTTCATATGCTTCTGCTCGGCGCGGAAGGCGCAGCGCATGTGCCCGTCGGGGTCCGGCTTGCCGTAGAAGGGGCCGACCACCGTGTCGAAGGTGTCGTGCAGATCGTAGGTCTGCCAGCCGGCGAACTCGCCTTCGCTGATGGTGATTTTCTTGGGCATGCAGACTCGGCCTTACTTATGGGCGTGCGTTGCAGCATATAGGCGCAATGAGCGACCCGATCGAAACCGCAATCCTGAACAAAATCGCCGCGCTTGAGGCCGGCAAGAGCATTGAGCCGGCGGAAGTGGCCAAAGAGCTACAGCCCGAGCAGTGGCAGCGCATGCTGCCTAAGGTTCGCGCGACCGCTTTGGGCCTGATGCGCCAGGGCAAGCTGACCATCACCAAGAAGGGCAAGGCGGTCGATCCGGATAACTTCCGAGGCGTCACACGCCTGCGTCAGGCGACCGAGGAAGAAACGGCCCTGGCGTTGAGTCGCCGTCCGCCGGTCGTCGAGGGCGATGACGACTGATCTCGACGAGATCCTGAGCGACATCCGCGCCTGCCGCGCCTGCGCGGGCGTCCTGCCGCACACGCCGCGCCCGGTAGTGCGGGTCTTTCCCGAGACGCGGCTGCTGATCTGCGGCCAGGCGCCGGGACGACGCGTCCACGAGAGCGGCCTCCCGTTCACGGATCCTTCAGGCGATCGTCTTCGTGACTGGATGGGCGTGGACTATGAGACCTTCTACGCCGACCCGCGCATCGGGGTGGCGGCCCAGGCCTTTTGCTATCCGGGCACCGCGCCGAAAGGCGGCGACTATCCACCGCCGACACGCTGTGCGGAACTGTGGCGACCGCAGTTGCTGGACGCCCTGCCGCAGATGGAGCTGACCCTGCTGGTCGGCGGCTATGCCCAGGCGTGGGCGCTGGGCGATGACTCCAAGCGGACCATGACCGAAACGGTCCGAGCGTGGCGGGAGTATGCGCCGGATCTGCTGGTGTTGCCGCATCCGTCTTGGCGCAATACGGCCTGGCTGAAGAAGAATCCGTGGTTTGAGGCGGAGGTGCTTCCCTATCTGCGGGAACGCGTTCGGCGCATTCTGACTTCTGCAAATCCGGCGGCCGTTCGCTCCAGCGAGAACGAATTGCCGGTGGTATCGTGAGCGCTGCTTGGGACACATGGCCTTGATCGCCTCCAGACTTATGCCGCTGACCGCCGCGCTCATTCTGTCGGCCTGCGCCGCACCCCACATTCAGCCGCCGTTGACGCCGCCGCCGGGCTTTGTCGGCGCCCATGTCGAGGATCGGGCGCTGGTCATGTCGGACGGCGCGCGCCTGCCGTATCTGCATTGGGGGCCAAAGGATGGGGCGCCTTGGGCGGTGATCGTGGCTCTGCACGGCATGAACGACCACGACGCCAGCTTCCGTCTGGCCGGCCCCTGGTGGGCCGAGCAGGGGATCGAGACCTGGTCCTACGACCAGCGTGGCTTCGGCGGGGCGCCGGGGCGGGGCGAATGGGCCGGGCAGCAGCGGATGACGGATGATCTGCGCGAGATCACCGCGATGGCGCGGGCCCGCTATCCCAATGCCGTCATCGCTGTGGTGGGCGAGAGTATGGGCGGGTCGGTGACGGCGGCGGCGTTCGGCTCCGACAATCCGCCGGATGCGGACCGGATCGTGCTGCTGGCGCCCGGCGTATGGGGCTGGTCGACGCAAGGACCGTTGAACAGCACGGCGCTGAACATCGCAGCTCGAGCGCTGGGCGACGTGGCGCTGGAGCCGCCGGAGTTCATCACGCGCGACATCCACGCCTCTTCGAATACGTTGGAGCTGATCCGCAACGGGCGCGATCCGATGAGCATCCTCGCGACCCGGTTCGACACCGTCTATGGGCTGGTCGATCTGATGGAGGCCTCGTCGCGCAGCCTGGGCCGCATCCGGGGCGACGCCATCCTGATGTATGGCGCCCACGACGAGGTGGTGAAGAAGGGACCGATGAAGGCGGCGCTTGAGCGGACCGAGCGGGAGGGCGGGACGCTGCGGACCGCCTGGTATCCGAACGGCTGGCATCTGCTGAACCGCGATCTGGACGCCGAGATCGTCTATCGCGACGTCGTCTCGTGGTTGAGAGACCCGAAAGCCCCTCTGCCGTCCGGTGCGCCGGCGGTTTTGCCGCAGCTTCAGGCGGGCGGGGCGCGCCCTTAAGCGGGTCTTAACGCGACGTTTACCATCCAGGCGGCATTTTCTGCCTAGCGGGGCGTTCGTGTCTCCCGCGAGTAGGGGGCGGGGACGCGTGGGCGGCTTCACAGCGGCGTTGCAGAAGTTCGGGATCGGCCGTCTGGCTGCGGTCCTCGGCGTCGCCGCAGGCGTGGCCGCCGTGCTGGTCGCCGTCATGCTGCGCATGGGCCAGGCGCCGGACGCCCTGCTTTATTCCAACCTGGATCTGCGCGAGGCCAGCGAGATCAGCGCCGCCCTGGATCAGGCCGGCATCAAATATTCGTCCAAGGGCGACGGCTCGACCATCATGGTCAACCGCGACGAGGTCGGCACGGCGCGGATGCTGGTCGCGGGCAAGGGTTTGGTCACGTCCGGATCGGTCGGTTACGAGCTGTTCGACAGCCAGTCGGTGCTGGGCCAGACCGAGTTTCAGCAGCAGCTGAACGAGCAGCGCGCCCTGCAGGGCGAACTGTCGCGCACCATCATGTCCATGCGCGGCATCACGGCCGCCCGCGTCCACATCACCATGCCGCGCCGCGAGATGTTCACCTCGGCCGCCGGCGAACCGACCGCCGCCGTTCTGGTGGGGCTGGGCGGGCGTGACCTGACCAGCGACCAGGTGCGGGCGATCCGCAACCTGGTGGCCTCGTCCGTGCCGAACCTGAAGCCCGATCGCGTCACCGTGGCGGACCAGACGAACCGAACCCTGGCGGCCGGCAGCGACGACGGAACCTTCACCTCGGCGTCCGCCGCCGAGGCCAAAGGCAATACCGAGAGCCAGCTTCAAGCGCGCATCAAGGACATCGTCGAAGGCGTCGTCGGCGCCGGCGCCGCCCGCGTCCAGGTCACGGCCGACATCGACCAGAGCCGCGCCACGACACAGGAAGAAAAGTTCGATCCCGACGGTCAGGTCGTCCGCTCGACCACGACCAACGGCTCGCAATCCGCAGACAACAGCGCCCAGCCCGACGGCGGCGTGACCGCGACGAACAACATCCCCGGCGGGGCTGCACCCGGCGCGACGCCGGCCGGTTCGACCAACTCGGAAAACGGCGAGACGACCAACTACGAAATCTCCAAGACCACCACGACCACGACCAAGGAGCCGGGCGAGGTCAAGAAGCTGGCCGTCGCCGTCGCGGTGGACGGCAAGTGGACGCCGGCCAAGGACGGCAAGGGCGAGCCGACCTATGCGCCCCGCACGGCCGAGGAGATCGCCCAGATCAAGTCGCTGGTCGCCGCCGCCGCCGGCATCGACGAGACGCGCGGCGACAAGATCGAGGTCATCAACGTCCGCTTCAATCACGACACGGGCATCGAGGGTGGTCTGGACGGCAAGTCGTCGCTGCTGGACTTCTCCAAGAACGACATCATGCGTTTCGTCGAGCTGGGCATTCTGACGGTCGTCGCCCTGCTGCTGATCTTCTTCGTGCTGCGTCCTCTGCTGAAGACGGCCGCCGGTGGCGGGGCCAATCTGCCGGCGCTGGCGGGCGCCAACGGCGTGCCGGTCACCACCGTGGCGACCACGGTGATCGGCCCGGACGGCCAACCTCAGCTGGTTCAGCTGCCGGCGCCCAGCGAGATGGAACAGAAGATCGACATCGCCCGCATCGAGGGTCAGGTGAAGGCGTCGTCGGTCAAGAAGGTCGCCGACTTCGTTCAGTCGCATCCCGATGACGCGGCCGGCATCCTGCGGACCTGGGTGGCCGAAGGCTGATGGCGAAGCTGGTCAACAAGAAAGCCTCGATCGACGATCCCAACAAGCTGTCGGGACCGGAGAAGGCCGCCGTCATCCTGCTGGCGCTGGGCGAAGAGCATACCGCCCTGTGGGAGCGGCTGGACGACGACGAGGTCAAGGAAATCTCCCAGGCCATGGCGACCCTGGGCAACGTCAGCGCCGAGGCCGTCGAGGCCCTGATGATCGAGTTCGTCTCGGGCCTGTCCGGTTCGGGCTCGGTTATGGGGAGCTACGAGCAGACGCAAAAGCTGCTGGCCGCCTTCCTGCCCAAGGATCGCGTCGATGGCCTGATGGAGGAGATCCGGGGGCCGGCCGGTCGCACCATGTGGGACAAGCTGGGCAATGTGAACGAGGCCGTTCTCGCCAACTATCTGAAGAACGAATACCCCCAGACCGTCGCCGTGATCCTGTCCAAGGTGCGCTCGGACCACGCCGCGCGCGTCCTGACCAGCCTGCCGGAAGACTTCGCCCTGGAATGCGTCCAGCGGATGCTGCGCATGGAGCCCGTTCAGCGCGAGATTCTGGACAAGATCGAGGCGACGCTGCGCACCGAGTTCATGTCGAACCTGGCGCGGACCTCCAAGCGCGACAGCCACGAAATGATGGCCGACATCTTCAACAGCTTCGACCGTCAGACCGAGGCCCGCTTCATCGGCGCCCTGGAAGAGCGCAATCGAGAGTCAGCCGAACGCATCCGCGCCCTGATGTTCGTCTTCGAAGACCTGTCCAAGCTGGACCCGGGCGGGGTGCAGACCCTGCTGCGCGCCGTGGACAAGGATTCGCTGGGCCTGGCGATGAAGGGCGCGTCGGAAGGGCTGCGCGAGATGTTCTTCTCCAACATGTCCGAGCGCGCGTCCAAGATCATGCGCGAAGACATGGAGTCGATGGGGCCGGTGCGTCTGAAGGACGTGGACGCCGCCCAGATGGCCATGGTCCAGGTCGCCAAGGATCTGGCCGCCAAGGGCGACATCATGCTGGCCGGTCAGGGCGCTGACGACGAGTTGATCTACTGATATGACCCAGTCCCCGGAAATCCGACGCCTCTTCGCCTTCGACACCGAGTTCGACGCGGACGGCACGGTCGTGCGCCCCGGCGCCTGGACGCCGGCCAAGCGCTCCTATCTGCCGGCCGAGGTCGAGGCCCTGGTCGCCCAGGGGCGTCTGGAAGCGCGCGAACAGGCCCTCGCCGAGGTCGAGAACATCCGCGCCATGGCCCTGAGCAATATCGCCCAGGCTGTCGCATCGGCTATGCCGACCCTGAAGGCTGTGGCCCAGGCGCACCGCGAACAGGCCGCTGACCTGGCCCTGGCTGCTGCGCGCACCATCGCAGGGGCCGCTCTGGACCAGTTTCCGCGTGCGCCGCTGAAAGCCGCTTTGGAACTGTTGGCGCAGGAAATCGACGCCTCGCCGCGTCTAGTCGTTCGCGCCTCGGGCCTGGATGACGAGGCGCGCGGCCTGATCGAGCGCGCCTGCGCCGACAGCGGATTCACCGGCGTGGTCGCCTTCCGCGAAGAACCGGGCATGGCCCAGGCCGCGTTCCAGCTGGAATGGGCCGACGGGCGCGCTGATCACGATCCGCAAGGCTCGGCCGACCGCGTCGCTGAGGCCCTGACCGCCGCCCTGGCCGCCGAGGCCGGACACGCCGAAACCCTTCCCGTCGACAGGAGCATGTTCTGATGGCATCCGACGACCTGGCGCTGGAGGAATTCTCCGGCCTTTCGGGCCTGCCGCCCCTGGACGACAGCGGCGAAAAGAGCGCCGCCGACCTGGCCACCGTCTTCGACGTGCCGGTCAACATCTCGGCGGTTCTGGGCAAGTCGCACATGTCGGTGGCCCAGCTGCTGAAGCTGAACAAGGGCTCGGTGCTGGAGCTGGACCGCAAGGTCGGCGAGGCGATCGACATCTTCGTCAACAACCGCCTGATCGCGCGCGGCGAGGTCGTCGTCGTCGACGACCGGCTGGGTGTGACCATGACGGAAATCATCAAGACCGAGGATAGCGGCGCCTGATCGGCGACGCGCTCGAAACAGGGATTAGAGGAGAAGAACGATGCGTCTTCTGGTGGTAGGCAGACTGAGCGGCCAGCTCGCTTCGGCGGTGAAGATGGCCATGGCGCACGGCGCCAAGGTCAATCACGTCGAGCGCGCCGACCAGGCGACCGAACAACTGCGCCGGGGGCAGGGCGCCGACTTGCTGATGGTCGACTATCAGTTGGACATCGCCGCCCTGATCGCCGCCAACGAGGCCGAGCGGATCACCATTCCGGTCGTGGCCTTCGGCGTCGACGCCGATGCGCGAGAGGCGGCCGCCGCCATCAAGGCCGGCGCCAAGGAGTTCATTCCGCTTCCGCCCGACGCCGAACTGATCGCCGCCGTCCTGTCGGCTGTCGCCGACGACGAAAAGCCGATGATCTCGGCCGACCCGTCGATGAAGGCGGTGCTGCAACTGGCCGACCAGGTCGCGCGCTCGGAAGCCTCGATCCTGATCACCGGCGAAAGCGGCGTCGGCAAGGAGGTGATGGCGCGCTATCTGCACGAGCACTCGCGCCGGTCGGAACGCCCCTTCATCAGCGTCAACTGCGCCGCCATTCCCGACAATCTGCTGGAATCCGAACTGTTCGGACACGAGAAGGGCGCCTTCACCGGCGCGGTCGCGCGCCGCATCGGCAAGTTCGAAGAGGCCGACGGCGGCACGCTTCTGCTGGACGAAATCTCCGAGATGGACGCCCGGCTTCAGGCCAAGCTGCTGCGCGCCATCCAGGAGCGCGTCATCGACCGCGTCGGCGGGTCCAAGCCGGTTTCGGTCAATATCCGCATCATCGCCACCTCGAACCGCGATCTGGCCAAAGCCGTGGCGGAAGGCACCTTCCGTGAGGACCTGCTGTATCGCCTGAACGTGGTGAACCTGCGCCTGCCGTCCTTGCGCGAGCGGCCCGGCGACATCGTGGTTCTGGCCGACCACTTCATCAAGAAATACGCCGCCGCCAACGGCGTGCCGGTGCGTCCGATCTCGGCCGCCGCGCGTCAGGCCATTTCGGCCCATCGCTGGCCGGGCAACGTCCGCGAGCTGGAAAACGCCATGCACCGCGCAGTGCTGCTGGCGACCGGCCCCGAGATCGACGTCGACGCCATCCGTCTGCCGGACGGTCAGCCGCTGGGCGGCATGGGCGCGGGCATGATGGCGGGACAGGCCTATGCGGCGCCGCAAGCCGGGGTGGCCGCCCGCGCCGCCCAGGCAGCCGACGCCGTGACCCGCAGCTTCGTGGGCCAGACCGTGGCGGCGATGGAAAAGACGCTGATCCTGGACACCCTGACCCACTGCCTGGGCAATCGCACCCATGCGGCCAACATCCTGGGCATCTCGATCCGCACCCTGCGCAACAAGCTGAACGAATACGCCGACGAAGGCACGGCCATTCCGGCGCCGATGAGCGGCGTCTCCGCCTCGGGCTACGCGGCCTGAACCCATGCGCGCACCCGTGGAGCGCCGATGCGTCCTGACGGGGCTGGCCGCCTTGAGCGCGGTCGGCTGTTCGCCGCGCGCGGAATCACACCCTGTCGCGCCCGCCCGTCTGTCAGACGAGGCTATTGACCTGGCCGACCTGGAAGCGCGCAATGGCGGCCGTCTCGGCTTCGTCGTTCAGGACGCGGCGACAGGGCGTAAGCTGGTTTGGCGCGGCGACGAACGCTTCGTCTATTGCTCGACCTTCAAGATGTATCTGGCCGCCGCAACCCTGTTGCGGGTGCAGGCCGGGCAAGAGCGCTTGGATCGTCGCATTCCGATCACGACGGCGGACATGATCAACCACGCTCCGGTGACCGAGCGCGCCGTTGGCGCCAGCCTGACGATCGAGCAGTTGATAAAGGGCGCGGTGGAGGTCAGCGACAACCCCGCCGCCAATCTGTTGCTGAAGGCCATGGGCGGCCCGTCGGCGATGCAGACCTTCTATCGCGGCATCGGCGACGGCAGCACCCGCTCGGACCGTTTCGAGCCGGAGATGAATCGTCTGGACGGCGACAAGGATACGATCCTTCCCAACCAGTCGGTCGCCAACCTCCAACGTCTTTTTCTCGATCCGGCCTCGCCCTTGACGGCGGCGTCGCGCGCCCTGTTGCTGCAGTGGATGACCGATACGCCCACGGGTCAGAATCGTCTTAGGGATGGGACGCCCGCCAATTGGCGGGTGGCGCACAAGACGGGGACGGGGGGCTATGGGCCGACCAATGACATCGGCCTGCTGTATCCGCCGAACGGCCAACCTGTGATCGTCGCCGCCTATTACCACGCCACCCGGGCGACGTCGGACGACGCGAATGCGGCCGTGATCGCCGAGGCGACTCGTCGCGCACTGAAGGTCTTGGGTCGTGGCTGATGCGCCGATCCTGATGAAGGACGGCATGGCGCGCCCGACGGGACGCGACGTGATCGGATGGTTGAACCGCGGCGAAGTCCTGATGGCGGTGGGCGTGATCGGCGTGATCATGCTGCTGATCCTGCCGGTGCCCAAGTTCCTGCTGGATCTGCTGCTGGCCTTCTCGCTGGTGTCCAGCGTGCTGATCCTGATGACCGCCGTGATGATGAAGCGGCCTTTGGACTTCGCCATCTTCCCGACGGTGTTGCTGGTCTCGACCCTGTTCCGTCTCGGTCTGAACCTGGCCTCCACGCGCCTGATCCTGACCCACGGCCAGGAAGGTCACGATGCGGCGGGTCAGGTCATCAACGCCTTCGGCCAGCTGATGATGGGCGGCAACTTCATCATCGGGGTGATCATCTTTGCGATCATTCTGGTGGTGAACTTCGTCGTCATCACCAAGGGCTCGACCCGGATCGCTGAAGTGTCCGCCCGCTTCACCCTGGACTCCATGCCGGGCAAGCAGATGGCCATCGACGCTGATCTGTCCTCGGGCCTGATCACCGAGGACCAGGCCAAGCTGCGCCGCAAGGAGCTGGAGCAGGAATCGACCTTCTTCGGCGCCATGGACGGCGCCTCCAAGTTCGTACGCGGCGACGCCGTCGCGGGTCTGATCATCACCTTCATCAACGCCATCGGCGGCATACTGATCGGCACGCTGCAACACGGCATGCCGGCGATGGAGGCCGCCAACACCTATGTCCAGCTGACCATCGGCGACGGTCTGGTGACGCAGGTGCCAGCCATCATCATCTCGATCGCCGCCGGCTTCCTGGTGTCCAAGGCGGGCGTCGAAGGCACGGCGGACAAGGCGATGGTCACCCAGCTGGCGACCAATCCGGTGTCGCTGGGCGTGGTCTCGGGCGCCGCCGGTCTGATCGGCCTGATCCCCGGCATGCCGCTGATCCCGTTCGCGGCCCTGGCCATCGGCTCGGGCTTCATGGCCTGGCGGCTGGGCCGCAATCGCCTGAAGCCTCAGCCGACAGAGGCGGAGATCGCGGCGGCGGCGGCGGCGGCAAAACCCAAGGAAGACGTCGAAGAGCCGATCGCCAATGTGCTCACCATCGACGAGGTGAAGATCGAACTCGGCTATTCGCTTCTCAGCCTGATCAACGATCTTGAAGGACGCCGGCTGACCGATCAGATTCGCGCCCTGCGGCGGTCGCTGGCCCAGGAATACGGTTTCGTCATTCCCCAGGTGCGCATCCTCGACAACATGCGCCTGCCGACCCAAGGCTACGCCATCCGCATCAAGGAGATGGAGACGGGCGCGGGCGAGGTGCGGCTGGGCCACCTGATGGCGATGGATCCGGCGGGGCGCCAGGTCGAACTTCCGGGCGAGCATATGCGCGAACCCGCCTTTGGTTTGCCGGCGACCTGGATCGAGGAAGGTCTGCGCGAGGAGGCGACGTTCCGGGGCTATACGCTTGTCGATCCGTCGACGGTCCTGACGACGCACCTGACCGAGATCCTGAAAGACAATATGGCCGATCTGCTGTCCTATGCGGAGGTGCAGAAGCTGCTGAAGGAACTCGGCGCCGAAGAGAAGAAGCTGGTCGAGGAACTGGTGCCCAGCGTGGTCACCGTCACGACGCTGCAGCGGGTGCTGCAGTCGCTTCTGCGCGAGAAGGTGTCGATCCGCGACCTCCCGGCGATCCTGGAAGGCCTTGCCGAGGCTGCGCCGCACAGTTCCAGCGTCACCACCCTGGTCGAACACGTTCGCGCGCGCCTGGGCCGCCAACTGTGCTGGCAGAACAAGGACGGCGAAGGGGCCCTGCCCATCGTAACGCTGTCGCCGGAATGGGAAAACGCCTTCGCCGAAAGCCTGATCGGCAATGGCGAGGACAAGCAGCTGGCGATGGCGCCGTCGCGCCTTCAGGACTTCATCCGCGCCGTTCGCGACACCTTCGAGCGGATCGCCATGACGGGCGAGAACCCGGTGCTGCTCACCGGCCCGATGACGCGGCCCTATGTGCGCTCGATCATCGAACGCTTCCGCGGCCAGACCGTCGTGATGAGCCAGAACGAGATCCATCCCAAGGCTCGGTTGCGGACCCTTGGCCAGGTCTGATCCCGCCGACTTGGCAGTTTGACGTTTGACGCGGCGACGCACCCCGCTAAAGCTCCGCCGTCATGAGTCCGAACCCCCGATCCCAATGGTCGCGCCTGCGCGACTTCATGCGTACGCCGTCGTTGGCCCGGTCGATCTCGGCCATGCTGATCCTGGCGTTCGGACTGCTGATCGTGGTCAATGCGACGACCTTCGTGATGATCCAGCGCACTGTCGCATTGAACAAGACCATCGAGCATGCTCAGCAGATGCGGCGCGCCGCGCGCACGGTTCTCATTGCGAGCCTGAACGCCGAAACGTCGCAACGCGGTTTTTTGCTGACGGGACGAAGCGATTTTCTACAGCCCTATCGTGACTCCAGGGCCGACATGGAGCCCGCTCTGGCGTTTCTGGATGAGGGCGCAGCCCTCGATCCGACGCTAAAAGACACCGTCGAACCCATTCACCGTCTGGGTGACAAGAAATGGGACGAGATGGAGCGCACCGTCGCCTTGGCGCGGCAGGGTCGGATCGGGCAGTCGATCCAGGCCGTGCGGTCTGGCGAAGGCAAGCAGTATATGGACGAGCTCCGAGCCGCCATCGAGAAGTTCGACAAGCTGAAGTCCGACAGGATCGACAGCCGACGCCGGGCCTCGGAGCGTTTTGGCTTCCTGACCGTCACGATGAACGCCATCGCGGGGCTTCTGGTCCTCGTTCTGGCTCTGCTGTCGGCCTGGCTGGTGCGGCGTTACGTGGCCGAGATCCAGTCCGCCCGCGCGACCCTGGACGCCGCCAACGCGAGCCTGGAGGACAAGGTCCGCGAGCGCACCGGCGACCTGATGCGCGCCAACGAGGAAATCCAGCGCTTCGCCTATATCGTCAGCCACGACCTGCGCGCGCCGCTGGTCAACGTGATGGGCTACACCTCAGAACTGGAGCAGGCGGGCAAGATCGTCGACAAGGCGATCTACGAGGCGGAAAAGACGCGCGTGGTCGATCCCGAGATCGTCACAGCCGTCCGCGAGGAAATGCCCGAGGCCATCGGCTTTATCCGCGCCTCGACCGAGAAGATGGACCGGCTGATCAACGCCATCCTGAAGCTGTCGCGCGAAGGTCGCCGCAACCTGCTTCCAGAACCGCTCGACATGACGACGATGGCCCAGAACATCGCCAACAGCGTCCATCACCAGACCGAAGCCTCGGGCGCACGCATCAATGTGCAGTCGCTGCCCGAGATCGAAAGCGACCGTATTTCGATGGAGCAGATCGTCGGCAATCTG
The DNA here is from genome assembly GCF_009661015.1 of Brevundimonas sp. SPF441. Taxonomy (NCBI): domain Bacteria; kingdom Pseudomonadati; phylum Pseudomonadota; class Alphaproteobacteria; order Caulobacterales; family Caulobacteraceae; genus Brevundimonas; species Brevundimonas sp. SPF441. Next base: position 183,552 of record NZ_WJWX01000002.1, read on the forward strand.
ATCGACAACGCCGTCAAATATCTGGATCACGACCGGCCGGGCGAAATTGTCGTGTCGGGCGAAGACGTGCCGGGCGGCTGGGTCGTCTACCGGGTCGCCGACAACGGCCGGGGCATCGCCCCGCGTGACCATGAGCGGATCTTCGAGCTGTTCCGCCGCTCGGGAAAACAGGACCGTTCCGGCGAAGGTCTGGGGCTGGCGTTCGTCAGAAACAGCGTGCGTAGACTGGGCGGGACCATCGACGTCGAGTCCGAACTGGGCAAAGGCTCGACTTTCCTGCTGAAATTCCCCAAACGACTGATCTTGTCTGAACCCGGAGGCGCGCTGTGACGCAACCCGTCAAAATCATCATGGTCGAAGACGACCACGGCCACGCCAAGCTGATCGAAAAGAACATCCGCCGGGCCAACATCAACAACGAGATCAAGCATTTCGATGAGGGCGGTGCGGCGCTCGACTATCTGTTCAGCGACGAAATCCTCGCCAATGGCCCGCTGCTGATCCTGCTCGACCTCAACCTGCCCGATATGTCGGGTACGGACATTCTGGAAAAGGTGAAGGCCAACGACCGGCTGAAGCGGGCTCCGGTCGTGGTGCTGACGACCACGGACGACAAGGTTGAAATCCAGCGTTGTTACGACCTGGGTTGCAACGTCTACATCACCAAGCCGGTGGATTATGAATCCTTCGCCGGCGCCATCCGTCAGCTGGGTCTGTTCCTGTCGGTGATCCAGGCACCGGAGATCTGACGATCGACGCGCCAAAGCCTATTCGCCTGCTCTACATCGACGATGATCGAGGTTTGTCCCGACTGGTCGAGAAGGAGCTGGGGCGTCACGGCTACGCCGTCACCTGCGCGCCGGATGGCGATGCGGGGCTGGAGCTGTTGCAGCAGGATGAGTTCGACGTCTGCGCGCTGGACCACTATATGCCGACGCGAGACGGGCTGGATGTCCTGCCTGACATTCTGGCCCTGACGGCGCCGCCGCCCGTCGTCTATGTGACGGGTGCGCAGGATGGGCGGATCGCCGTCGCGGCCCTTCGAGCGGGCGCGGCGGACTACGTGATCAAGGACGTCTCGGAGGACTTCACGTCCCTGTTGCGCTCGGCGCTCGAGGACGCCCTGTCGCGCCGTCGGCTGGAGCGCGAGAACGAACTGGCGCAGGAAGAAATCCGCCGGGCGCGCGATCGGGCCGAGGCGATGCTGCGTGAGGTGAACCACCGCGTCGGCAACTCGCTGCAGCTGGTGTCCAGCTTCATGTCGTTGCAGATGCGCCACGTCACCGATCAGGGGGCGAAGGACGCGTTGCGCGAATCGCAGGCGCGCATCGAGGCCGTCGCCCATGTTCACCGCCGCCTCTACACGTCTGGCGACATGAGCCACGTGGCGATGGACGAATATCTGGTCGGGCTGATGGACGAACTGTCCAAGTCCATCGGACCGGATGAAGGATCGCCCAAACTGACGCTGGACGCTGAGCCCTTGTCGGTCACGACCGATCAGGCCGTCTCCATCGGCGTCATCGTCACCGAACTTGTCACCAACGCGGTCAAATACGCCTATGCGCCGGGGCAGGGGGGGGAGATTCGCATCCATCTGCGCCGCGAGAGCGACCATCGCGTGATGCTGACGGTTGAGGACGATGGCCCCGGCATGGGCGATGGAACGCCAAAGGGCACGGGGCTCGGTGGCAAGATCATTTCCGCCATGGCGTCTGGCCTGCGGTCGGCGGTCGAGTTCGACGGCGCCCACAAAGGCGTGCGCGCCAGGTTGTCTTTCGACCTCTAGGGTCGGTTTTCATCATGTTGCAGTTCGGCGTTCGCAAACCCGCTTCGGATTATCGTCACCGCGCCACCGCGTTCGGCATCGTCGAGCGCGACGGCCTGATCGCCTGCGTGCGCGTCGAGCGCGAGGCCGGTCCTTATTTCGACCTTCCCGGCGGCGGCGTGGATATGGAAGAAACCGAGGTCCAAGCCCTGATCCGCGAATTCGTCGAGGAAACCGGCCTGACGGTCGCGCCGCTGAACCGCATCGCCGAGGCCAGCCAGTATTTCGTGCGGTCCACGCGCGAGCCGGTGAACAATGTCGGCGGCTTCTGGACAGCGACCGTGGCGGCGGAAAATCCCGATGCGAAATGCGAGGACGATCATACGCTGGTGTGGCTGGATCCGACGTTCGCCATTTCGCGCTTGCGTCACGATTCTCACGCCTGGGCTGTCGCCGTCTGGCTGCGTCGTCCAAGCTGAGCCTTACGGAACAGGCCATTAGCGAAGTCGTTTATTTTTCGAACCGCAACGTTACGTCGCGGCGATGAAAATTAGGAGATTTCCATGGCTGACCATGACCGTATAGAAGGCGCCGCCAAAAACATTGGTGGCAAGATCAAAGAAGGCGTCGGTAAGGTGACCGGCGACACGAAGATGCAGGCCGAAGGCAAGGCCGATCAGGTCGAAGGCAAGGTCCAGAATACTGTCGGCGGCGTCAAGGACAGCCTGCGCGACAAGGCCTAAGCTTCCCTAGAATGCGCGAAGATGCGAAGCGCTGTCCGCAAAAGCGGGCGGCGCTTTTCTTTTCGATCAATCCTTGTCGCCCCACAGGGTCAGCGACAGCCCCTTCTTGTCGGCTCCATCGACCGGGCGGCACTCAGAGCTGAACCCGCCCTCGACCGGACGCGGACGACAATCCATTTCTCGCAGGCTGGAGGGCGCGGCCGCCGTGCGAGACTGCGGGCCGCACTGGACCGCATAGTCCGAGCCTGCGGCGCTGGCCCGGATCATCTGGCAGTCGCCGACCATGCCGCTCGGGCGCAGAGCCTCGGGCAGGTCGGACCCCATGGCGATGGCGAGTTGTTCGCGCACATCGGTCTGGCATTCGGCCATGGACGTCTGGCCGCGCACCAGCGGACTGCACCGTGCGCGCTCGAAGCCAAAGGGATCAGCCAGGCCCCAGGCAGGCACATTGTGCTCGAGCGGCGGCGCCGGCGTTTCAACGACCGCCTCCGGCGCGGTGGCATCCCACACGACGGTCGGCGCAGCTTGTTGGAGGATCAGCAAGGCGAAGGCGGCGGCGATCATGGTCGGACCCTTCGTGAAGTCGCAGGCGGTCGCTTGAACGTCTCCTACCTTGTCAGGGCCCGCATTGCCTTGTCGAGGCCTTCGAGCGTCAGCGGGAACATCCGCTGCTCCATCACCTCGCGCAACAGGCCGACGGACGCGGTATAGTCCCAGTACCGCTCCTGAACGGGATTGAGCCAGACCGACTTCTCCCACTGCTGGCGCGCCCGCTTCATCCAGACGGCGCCGGCCTCCTCGTTCCAGTGCTCGACGGAGCCGCCGGGCATGGTGATCTCATAGGGGCTCATCGTCGCATCGCCGACGAAGATGGCGCGCCAGTCGCCGGGGTATTTGTGCAGCAGATCCCACGTGGGGATACGCTCGGTGTGGCGCCGGCGATTGTCCTTCCAGACGCCTTCGTAGAGGCAGTTGTGGAAGTAGAAGAACTCCAAATTCTTGAACTCGGTCTTGGCCGCCGAGAACAGCTCCTCAATCAGCTTGATGTGACCGTCCATCGAACCGCCGATGTCGAGAAACAGCAGCACCTTGATCGTATTGCGCCGCTCGGGCCGCATCTGAATGTCCAGCCAGCCCTGACGCGCGGTGCCGTCGATAGTGCCGTCGATATCCAGTTCGTCTGGCGCTCCCTGTCGGGCGAAACGGCGCAGACGACGCAGCGCCACCTTGATGTTGCGGGTGCCCAGTTCGACCGTGTCGTCCAGGTTCTTGAACTCGCGCTTTTCCCAGACCTTGACCGCCCGGCCATGCTTGGCCGGACCGCCGATGCGAACGCCTTCGGGGTTATAGCCGCCGTGTCCGAAGGGGCTGGTCCCGCCCGTGCCGATCCATTTGGAGCCGCCGGAGTGCCGCTCCTTCTGCTCCTCCAGACGCTGCTTCAGCGTCTCCATCAGCTTGTCGAATCCGCCCAGCGCCTCGATCTGGGCCGTCTCCTCGTCGGTCAGGTATTTTTCATTCAGCAGCCGCAGCCAGTCCTCGGGAATGTCGGTGGTCAGGTCTTCGCCCGACCCGACCGACTCGACGCCCTTGAACACCGTCCCGAACACCTGATCGAACCGATCATAGTGTTTCTCGTCCTTGACCAGCACCGCGCGCGACAGGTGATAAAAGGCCTCGACCTCGCGCCCGGCCACGTCGCGATCCATGGCCTCCATCAGATGGAGCCATTCCTTCATCGACACCGGAACCTTGGCGTCGCGCAGCGCGGTGAAGAAGGGCAGGAGCATGGGAGGGATGTGAACCCGGATCAGCCGCGCCGCAAGATGAACTCGTGGTCGCGCCAGGCGCCGACGGGATAGTCGTATTCTCCCGCCTTCTCGAAGCCGTAGGCGGCATAGAGGCGCTGGGCCTTGTTGTTGCCGCTCCAGACGCCGATCCACAGCGGTCCGTCCGTATGGGTTTGCATCCAGTCCAGAGACAGCTTCAGCAGTCTGGTTCCAAGGCCCAGACCTTGCGCCGCCTTGGACACATAGAGCCGGCGCAGTTCCATGTGTGACGATCTGGCCTCGGGGTGGGGCAGGCCATTGGGGCCGGCGTTCGCGAAGGCCAGAAGCTCGCCGTCTCGGTCAGCCACCCACCAGGCGCAGTCGGGCTCCGCCAACTTCTTCAGCGTCGGCTCCAGATCGAAGCTGGCGTCCAGAAACGCGTTCAGATCGGCCGGCGGATAGGGGATGCCGAACCCCTCGACGAAGGTGTCGATGAAGGTCTGGCGCCCCAGGGCGCCCAGGGCGGCGGCGTCTTCGGGGCGGGCAGGGCGGATCGCGATCTCAGTCATGCTTCGGCTCTAGCGCGCGCCTTGGTGCGCGTCACGGGCGACAAGTCCGAAAGCCCGTCGTATCGTCGCTTCAATGTCTCTGCCGATCTTCACCCATCCGTCCATGCTGTCCCACACGCCGGGCGCGGGCCATCCCGAAAGTCCCGAGCGGCTGAAGGCGGTGCTGGATGCTCTGGACGACGCAGGCCTGGCCCGCGACCGGCGCGCCGCGACCCAGGCCGAGGTTGCGGATCTGGAGCGGGTGCATCCCGCCGCTTATGTCGCACGCCTGCTGGACGCCTCGCCGGTCGCAGGCATGGTTCAGTTGGATGCCGACACCGTCCTTTCACCTGGCAGCGTGCCGGCGGCGCGGCTGGCTGCCGGGGCGGCTATCGATGCGGTGAGGGCCGTGGCGCGGGGCGAGATGGACCGCGCCTTCGCCGCCGTGCGCCCGCCGGGTCACCATGCCGAACCGGATCGGGCAATGGGCTTCTGCCTCTTCTCCTCCGTCGCCGTCGCGGCACGGGTCGCGCAGGCCGAGGAAATGGCGCGGGTGGCGGTGACCCAGGCGGCGTTTGAGGACGACGACAGCCTCTTCCTGGCCTCCATCCACCAGATGCCGCTGTATCCCGGCACGGGCGCGGCGTCAGAGACGGGCGTCGGCAATATCGTCAACGTCCCCGTCGCGCCCCATGCGGCGCGCGAGAACTGGCGCGCGACCTTCGCCGGCGGATTGATGCCGGCGCTGGAATCGTTCCGGCCGGACCTGATCCTGATCTCGGCCGGTTTCGACGCTCACCGGCGCGATCCGCTGGCGCATCAGTCGCTGGAGGCAGAGGATTTCGCCTGGGCGACGCGCGCGATTCTGGAGGTCGCGCGTCGGACCTGTTCGGGCAAGGTTGTGTCGGCGCTTGAGGGCGGTTACGACCTTGAAGGACTAGGCCGCTCTGCGGTCGCCCACGTCGCTGCGCTCGGGGAGGACTGAGGACGCTTAACGCCTTGAAACCAAAGGCCCGTCCGTTTGTCATGTCAGCCCCCGCCCTGTCCCTCGATTCGACCGAACCGTCCGTGTCCCCGCCTGACGCTGCGCCATCCGTCGGCGCGCTTGTCGCTGTCCGTCCCGGCGCCATCATCCTGACGCGTCACGGCGAGCCGGCCCTGTCGCGCAAATGCCTGATCTCTGCGCGCGAGTACGGCGACTGGTGGGCGAAGTATGAGATCGGCGGCCTGCTGGCCGGTCAGACGCCGCCGCCTGAACTGGTTGCGGCCGCCCAAGGGGCTGGGGCCATCTACGCCTCGACCCGTCAGCGCGCCCAGGAAACCGCCGCCGCGGTCGCGGCGGGGCGCGAGGTCATGGCTGATGTCATGTTCATCGAGGCGCCCTTGCCGCCGCCGCCGATTCCAGAATGGATAAAGCTGTCGCCCAAATGGTGGGGCGTGGTGTCGCGTTTCTGGTGGCATGCTTTCGATCATCACGGCGGCCAGGAAACCCGCGCCCAGGCCGAGGCGCGCGCCGATCAGGCGGCGCAAAAGTTGATCGCGCGAGCCGAGAGCGGTCAGGACGTGCTGGTCTTCGCCCATGGCTATTTCAACCATATGGTCGGGCGCGCGCTGAAGGCCGACGGCTGGAAGCTGGTCCAGAACCAGGGCTTCAAATACTGGTCGCAGCGTCGCTACGAGAAACGATAGCCGCTTCTGACGTTGATGCGCCCCGCGCTCGCCTCTAGGGTCCGCGCCATGACCGATACCGCCGCCGCCATCCCCGCCGATCTCAGCTTCGAAGACGCCCTGAAGCGCCTGGAGACCATCGTGTCTCGCCTGGAATCCGGCCAGGCGCCGCTGGAAGAATCGATCGCCCTCTATGAAGAGGGCGCCAAGCTGAAGGCGCATTGCGAGGCACGGCTGAAAGCGGCTCAACTGCGTGTGGAAAAGATCGTGGTCGGCCCGGACGGTCAGGCCAAGGGCGTCGAGGCGGCGTCGTTCGAATGATCCCCGTGTCGTCTTCGAGCCTGGTCTGGAGCCGGTTTTCGTGAACCGGGTCATCGCCGCGAACTCGCCGGAACAGGCGGTGATCGATCGCGTGGCCGAGGTCGCGGATTTGGTCACGGTCGCGCTGGATGAACTGCTGCCACGCGCCGAGGGCCCGGAATCCCGTCTGACCGAGGCGATGCGCTATGCGGCGCTGGGCCCCGGCAAACGCTTGCGGCCGTTCTTCGCGTTGGAGGCCGCACGCCTGTTCGACATCGATGAGCGGTCGGTGCTCCGCGCCGCCTGCGCGCTGGAATGCGTGCACGCCTACAGCCTGGTTCACGACGACCTGCCGTGCATGGACGACGACGATGTGCGCCGGGGCCGGCCGACCGTTCACCGGGCCTATGATGAGGCGACGGCGGTGCTGGCCGGCGATGCGCTGCAGACGGCCGCCTTTGACATCATCCTGCACGAAGACACCCATGAGGATGCGGCCGTGCGCTGTGAACTGGCGGCGCGGCTGTCGCTGGCGTCCGGCGCGCGGGGCATGGCGGGCGGTCAGATGATCGATCTGCTGGGCGTGCGCGACGACCTGGGCGGCGTGGCGCGTATGCAGCGCCTGAAGACCGGCGCCTTGTTCGCCTATGCCTTCGAAATTCCTCTGATCATCGCCGACGCCTCTGCCCAGCACCGCCATGCCCTGATCAGCTTCGCCCACGATGTCGGCCTGGCCTATCAGATCGTCGACGACCTGCTGGATGCCGAAGGCTCGGCCGAGGAAATGGGCAAGGCGGCCGGGGGCAAGGACGCAGCGCTGGGCAAGACCAACTTTGTCACCCTGTTGGGTCTGGAGGCGGCGCGGCAAAGGGTCGCGCATCTCGCCAACCAGGCCCGTTCGCATCTGGAGCCGTTCGGCGACGAGGCCGAAATCCTCAGGGCCAGCGTGGACTTTGTGCTAAAGCGCCGGTCCTGATACGAAACGTTGAACCGACCTGCGGGTTGATCGACCAGACTTTCCAAGGTTTTACGGCTGATGCCCGACACCCCGCTACTCGACACCGTCAAGACGCCCGCCGACACGCGGGACTTCGATATCGCCCAGTTGAAACAGCTGGCGCAGGAGGTGCGGGCCGAGACAATCGACGCCGTGTCCGTCACCGGCGGCCATCTGGGCGCGGGGCTGGGCGTGGTCGAACTGACCACGGCGCTGCACCATGTGTTCGAGACGCCCAAGGACATCCTGATCTGGGACGTCGGGCATCAGTGCTATCCGCACAAGATCCTGACCGGACGGCGCGACCGCATCCGCACCCTGCGCCAGGGCGGCGGCCTGTCGGGCTTCACCAAGCGCAGCGAGAGCGAATACGATCCTTTCGGCGCGGCCCACGCCTCGACTTCCATCAGCGCCGCCCTGGGCTTCGCCGCCGCGCGCGATCAGAAGGGTGAGAAGAACCGCGTCGTAGCGGTCATCGGCGACGGCTCCATGTCCGCCGGCATGGCCTATGAGGCGATGAACAACGCCGCCGAGGCGACCAGCGGCCAGCTGATGGTCATCCTGAACGACAACGACATGTCGATCGCGCCGCCGGTTGGCGGGATGAGCGCCTATCTGGCCGGCCTGGTGTCGGGCGGCGCCTATCAGAACGTCCGCCGCCTGGGCAAGACGGTGGCCCAGCACCTGCCGCGCCCCTTCCGCAAGGCGGCCAAGAAGGCCGAGGAATACGCCCGCGGCATGGTCACCGGGGGCACCTTCTTCGAGGAGTTAGGCTTCTATTATGTCGGCCCGATCGACGGCCACGACATGGACAATCTGGTCCCGATCCTGAAGAAGGCGGCCGCCATCGAGGACCGCCCGGTTCTGGTTCACGTCGTGACGCAGAAGGGCAAGGGCTATGCCCCCGCCGAAAGCAGCGCCGACAAACTCCATGCGGTCGTCAAGTTCGACGTGGTCTCGGGCAAGCAGGCCAAGGCCATCTCCAACGCCCCCAGCTACACCAAGGTGTTCGGAACCGAGCTGATCAAACACGCCAAGGTCGATCCGTCGATCGTGGCAATCACGGCGGCCATGCCGTCCGGCACGGGTCTGGACCTGTTCGGTCAGGCCTTCCCCGAGCGGACCTATGACGTCGGCATCGCTGAACAGCACGCGGTCACCTTCGCGGCCGGTCTGGCGGCGGACGGCATGAAGCCGGTCTGCGCGATCTATTCGACCTTCCTTCAGCGCGGTTACGACCAGGTGGTCCACGACGTGGCGATCCAGTCGCTGCCTGTCCGTTTCGCCATGGACCGGGCGGGCCTGGTTGGGTCGGATGGCGCCACGCACGCGGGATCGTTCGACATCGGCTTCATGGGCGCGCTGCCCGGCATGGTGCTGATGGCCGCCGCCGACGAGGCCGAACTGGCGGCGATGATCTCGACCAGCCTGGCCATCGACGACCGGCCTAGCGCCTTCCGCTATCCGCGCGGCGACGGCGTGGGAGTGGAGATCCCGGAACTCGCTGCGCCGCTTGAGATCGGCAGGGGTCGGATCGTGCGCGAGGGCACGTCAGTCGCCATCCTCAGCCTGGGCACGCGCTTGCAGGAATCGTTGAAGGCGGCGGACATGCTGGCCGCCAAGGGCGTGTCGGCGACGGTTGCGGACGCCCGTTTCGCCAAGCCGCTGGACGCCGACATGATCCTGCGCCTGGCGCGCGAGCACGAGGCGCTGATCACGGTGGAGGAAGGCGCCATGGGCGGCTTCGGCGCCTTCGTGCTGCAGCTGCTGGCCGAGAAGGGCGCGCTGGATGCGGGTCTGAAGATCCGCACCCTTAATCTGCCCGATGTCTTCCAGGACCAGGATGCGCCCATGGCGATGTATGCCCAGGCCGGCCTGAACGCCGAACACATCACCGCCGCCGCGCTTCAGGCCCTCGGCGTTTCCGCGAGCCAAGCCGTCCGCGCGTAAACGCGTCAGGCGCGGTCGCGAATTCGCATCGCGCCGCGTTCGCCGGTCTCGACCTCGAACCGGCCGGTCGCGCGGATCAGGTCTGACAGCTTGGCGTAGCCATAGGTGCGCTGGTCGAAGTCGGGATGGGCGTTGCGCAGCCGATTGCCGATGCCGCCCACCGCCACCCAGCCGTCGCCGTCCTCGTCCATGTCGGCGATGATGGCCGCGATCAGGCGCGCGGCCTCGGACGGCTTGCGCTTGGTCGCCGGCGCTTCGGCGACTGGCGACTTGGCGCCTGCGTCGACCGGAACCGGCGCGATCAGGTTCTCGGTATAGATGAACCGGGTGCAGGCCTGACGGAAGCTTTCGGGCGTTTTCTGCTCGCCGAAGCCATAGACATCGACGCCTTCCTCACGGATGCGGGCCGCCAGTCGGGTGAAATCGGCGTCCGACGACACCAGGCAGAAGCCGTCGAATCGCCCTGAATGCAGCAGGTCCATCGCATCGATGACCAGGGCGATGTCGCCCGAGTTCTTGCCCTTTGTGTTGGCGAAATTCTGCTGCGGCTGGATGGCGAAACGGGCCAGGACCCGAGTCCAGCCGGCGATCTGCGGGCTGGCGAAGTCGCCGTAGATCCGTCGTGCCGAGGCCTCGCCCAAGGTGGCGATTTCGCTGAATAGCGCCTCTGCGATTCGAGCGGAAGCATTCTCCGCATCGATCAGGACCGCGAGACGAGGGGCCTTGTCGTCAGCCATGGCGGATGTCCTTTTCCTGCGCCGCCAATCTGCGGTGCAACGAACCCTACAACTGACCCATCGTATTGTCGTGATCCACGGCCTGTTTCTTCAGCCAGCCGACAAAAGCGGTCGCGCTGGGCGAGGGCGGCCGGTCGCGGGGCTGGACGACGTAGTAGGCGAAGCCGACCGCCTCGGACCCGTCAGGGAAGGGCGCGACCAGTCGCCCTGACGCCAAGTCCGCCTGGGCCAGAGTGCGTTTGGCCAGGGCCACGCCGCGCCCCGATATGGCGGCCTCGATCAACAGACCCGACTGGTTGAAACGCGAGCCTCGACGCGGGTCGGGGTGACGGATGCCCCGCGCCTTCAACCACATGGCCCAGTCCGGGCGGCTGGGATCGCCATCGTTGGACATGTCGTGCAACAGGGTGTGTCCGATCAGGTCGGCCGGTTTGCGGATCGGCTTTTCGCCATCCATCAGCGATGGGGCGCAGACAGGCAGCACCGTCTCGGTCATCAGCCGATCGACCGTCAGGCCCGGATAGTCGCCGGGACCGTAGCGCACCGCCAGATCGACCTTGCCCTCGCTCAGGTCCGCCGGCTCCATGTCTGCCGAGATCCACAGTTCGATCTCGGGATGGGCGGTATGGAAGTCGTCCATGCGCGGCATCAGCCATTTGGAGGCGAAGCCGGGCGCTACGCTGATCGACACCTGTTTGCGACGCGGGGGTTCGCGCAACAGGGCCGAGGCGTCCATCAGCCGCTCGAACCCCTCGCGCAGCAGCGGCACGGAGGAACGGCCCAGATCGGTCAGTTGCAGGCCCCGCGCCTCGCGCACGAACAGCGGCCCGCCGACGATGTCTTCCAAGAGGCGGATTTGCTGGCTGACCGCGCCGGGCGTCACCGACAGTTCGTCGGCGGCGCGCGAGAAGTTCAGATGCCGCGCGGCGGCTTCGAAGGCGCGTAGGGCGTTGAGCGGGAGCAGGGGACGGGCCATCGCGGATAGAAATCCTATCAGCGAGACAAAGGCAATCTGGTTTGCGGCTCTGGACGGGGAAGACGAAGGTTCGCGCCCTGCCGTCGTCCCTGTTTCCTCTCCCGACGGCCCAGAAAGCAAGACGATGCGTGTATTTCTCGCCTCCATTCCGCTGGAGGCCGCAAAGATCGTGATCATCGGCGGCGGCGAGCCGGCGCTGGCCAAGCTGCGACTGTTCCTGAACACGCCCGCCGAGGTGATGTGGTTCGCGCCCGACGGCGCGCCCCCCAAGATCGAGACGCCGTTGACGGCGCCGGAGCCGGTGCCGCGTGCGCCAGAGACTGACGAACTGGCCGGCGCACGGCTGGTGTTCATGGCGCTGGACGACGCGGATGAACTCGTGCGGCTGGGCCATCTTGCACGGGCGTCGGGGGCTCAGGTCAATGTGGTGGACAAGCCGCATCTGAGCGATTTCCAGACCCCTGCCCTGATCGACCGCGACGAGGTCGTGATCGGCGTGGCGACCGGCGGATCGGCGCCCATTCTGGCGCGGGATATCCGCACCGCCATCGAGGGCGTGCTGCCCGCCGGACTGGCGAATGTGGCGCGGCTGGCGCGCGAGTTGCGCGATACGGTCAAGGCCAGCGTGCCGGACTTCATGGCGCGCCGTCGCTTCTGGGAGAAAGCCTTCCGCGGTCCGGCCGCGACGCTGGCGGCGGAAGGTCGGACGGCCGAGGCCCGGCGCGAGATGCTGCGGCTGCTGAATTCGGCCGGGCCGGAGCAGGGCGTCGTCCATATCGTCGGGGCGGGGCCGGGCGACCCCGAACTGCTGACCCTGAAGGCGCTGCGGGTGCTGCAGGACGCCGACGTCATCATCCATGACCGTCTTGTGCCCGAGGCGGTGCTGGAACGGGCGCGGCGCGACGCCAAGCGGCTGTATGTGGGCAAGGCGCGCGGCGAGCATTCGGTGCCTCAGGACCAGATCGAGGCCCTGATGATCGAGGAGGCCCGCGCCGGTCATCGGGTAGTCCGACTGAAGGGCGGCGATCCCTTCGTCTTCGGGCGCGGCGGCGAGGAACTGGACGCCATGCGGGCGGCCGGAGTCCCAGTCTTCGTCGTGCCGGGCGTGACGGCGGCGCTGGCCTGCGCGGCCTTGGCGGGCATCCCCCTGACCCATCGCGATCACGCCCAGGCGGTCACCTTCGTGACGGCCCAGGCCAAGCCAGGCGGCGTCGAGGCCGACTGGACGCGACTGGCCAGCCCCAACCACACCTTGGCCATCTACATGGGGTCGGACCGTGCCGAGGAGACGGCTGCGCGCCTGATCGCGGCGGGGCGTTCGCCCTCGACGCCCGTCGCCATTGTCGAGAACGGCAGCCGCCCGGACGAGCGGGTTCTGACCGGGCGACTGGATGGGCTGGGCGCCTTGGTGCGCGGCGCCGACCTGACCGGCCCGGCCCTGCTGTTCGTCGGCGAAACGGCGGCGTTGTCGGCAGCTCAACTGGATGTTCGAGCGGAGGTCGCGGCGTGAAGATCGTCACCGCAAACCGCCTGTCGGACGGTCGCGTCATCTATGCAGGCGTCGACAACCAGCCGGTCGAGCACATTGATCAGGCTTTGGTGCTGGACGATACGGCGGCCGAGGTCGTGCTGGCTGATGTCGCTGGGCGTCCGGACGTCTTTGTGAATCCCTACCTGTTCGAGGTTCAGGACCGCACGCCGTCAGGGCGTGACCGACTCAAGGAGCGCATCCGCTCGGCCGGGCCGACTGTCGGTCACAGCGTCGTCGGAGGCGTGGGCTGATGTATCGCTATGACGAGTTCGACCACGCCCTGGTGCGTGAACGGGTTGAGGAATTCTCAGACCAAGTGGCGCGGCGCGCATCCGGCGCCCTGACCGAAGACGAGTTCAAGCCGCTGCGGCTGATGAACGGCGTCTATCTGCAACTTCACGCCTATATGCTGCGGGTCGCCATTCCCTATGGCGTGATGAGCAGCCGTCAGATGCGCCGGCTGGGCCATATCGCCCGGACCTACGACAAGGGCTACGGTCACTTCACCACCCGCTGCAACATCCAGTACAACTGGCCGGCTCTGACCGACCTGCCGGCGATCCTCAGCGACCTGGCCGAGGTCGAGATGCACGCCATCCAGACCTCGGGCAACTGCATCCGCAACACCACCACCGACGTCTTCGCCGGGGCCGCCGACGACGAGATCGAGGATCCACGCCCCTGGTGCGAGATCATCCGCCAGTGGTCCACCATTCACCCCGAGTTCTCCTTCCTGCCGCGCAAGTTCAAGATCGCGGTGATCGGCGCCGAGAAGGACCGGGCGGCGATACGCACTCACGATGTGGGCCTCCAGATCGTCAAGGGCGAGGACGGCGGAACCGCCTTCCGCGTCTTCGTCGGCGGCGGGCAGGGGCGGTTGCCGCATATCGCGCAGGAGATCGCGTCCGCCGTGCCTGCGGCGGATCTGCTGGCCTATCTGACCGCCATCCTACGGGCCTGGAACCTGCTGGGGCGGCGCGACAATATTCATAAGGCGCGGATCAAGATCCTGGTCGCGTCGCTGGGCATCGAGGCCTTCCGCGAGGAGGTGGACAAGCACTACGCCACCCTGCGCCGTGAGGATCTGAAGATCCCGCAAGATGAGGCCGCACGCATTCAAGCCTATTTCGCCCCTCCGCCGTTCGAGGTCTTGCCTAAGGCCAGCGCGCCGTTCGACCGCGCCCTGCTGGCCGATCCCGATTTCGCCCGGTTCGCGCGAAACAATGTGCGGCGTCATCGCCAGGCGGGCTATGCCTCGGTGGTGGTCTCGCTGAAGCCGGTCGGCGGCGTGCCGGGCGACATCACGGCGGACCAGATGGACGCGGTGGCGGACCTGGCCGAGCGCTATGCGTTCGACGAACTGCGCGCCGCCTATGAGCAGAACCTGGTCCTGCCGCATGTGAAGCTGAACGACGTGCCGACGGTCTGGCGGGCGTTGCGGGAGGCGGGGCTGGCGACGGCCAACGCCGATCTGGCGACGGACGTGATCGCCTGTCCGGGCCTGGACTATTGCAGCCTCGCCAACGCGCGCTCGATCCCGGTGGCCCAGGCCCTGTCGAAGCGGCTGGCGGACATGGACTATCAGGAGAAGCTGGGGCCGGTCCGCATCAATATGAGCGGCTGCATCAACGCCTGCGGCCACCACCACGTCGGCCACATCGGCGTGCTGGGCGTCGATCGCAAGGGCGAGGAATATTACCAGATCACCGTCGGCGGCGCGCCCGACGAACAGGCGGCTCTGGGCGACATCGTGGGCAAGAGCCTGCCGGCAGACGAGGTCGCGCCCGCCATCCAGCGGACCCTCGACCGCTATCTGCAAATCCGTACGGACGGCGAACGGTTCATCGACACGGTGCGCCGTGTCGGTCCCGACCCCTTCCGTGACGCCATCTATGAGACGCTCGATGCAACGGCTTGAGGGCATTCAGAACGGGCTGCGCCTGTCGGTGACGACCCCGCTGCAGCAGGTCGAGGCCGCCGCCGCGAGCGAAGACACATTGGTGCTGGAGTTCGACGCCTTCCGCGACGGGCGCGGCTTCTCGCTGGCGTCGGTGCTGCGAGAGCGGGGTTACGCCGGGCGTCTGATCGCGGCGGGCAAGGTGCTGCCGGATCAGGCGCGGCACCTGCGGCGTTCGGGCTTCGATGCGGTGGAGCTGGCCGAGGGCGCGGATGCGGCGGCCTGGGACCGGATGGATCAGGCGTTCAGCGCCGCCTACCAGCCCGCCGTCGATCCCGCGCCGACCATCTGGCAGCGTCGGCGTGCGACGTCGAGCGACCGCGATCTGAACGCGCTGGCCGAACGGCTGAACCGCGAGACGGCGGGCAAGGACGCGTCCGAAATCTTGAAGGCGGCGCTGGACCCGGCGCTGGGCCTGCGGGTCGGCGCCATCTCGTCCTTCGGCGCAGAGTCCGCCGCCTTGCTGGACATCGTCGCCAACGAGGACAAGACCGTGCCGGTGGTCTTTCTGGAGACCGGCCAGCATTTCCTGCAGACCCTGTCCTATCGCACCCAACTGACCAAAGCCCTGGGCCTGACCGACGTGCGGCTGGTCACGCCGGATGCGGGCGAGAAGGCGACGTTGGATGCGCGCGACGACCTGTGGAAGACCGACGCGGACGCCTGCTGCGACCTGCGAAAAGTGCGGCCGCTGGCGCGGGCGACCGCCGGGTTCAATGCTCTGATCACCGGGCGGAAACGCTATCAGGCCGCGACGCGGGCAAAGCTGAAGCCGTTCGAGGTGTTGGACGGGGTGCTGCGGATCAATCCCCTGGCGAACTGGGACGCCGACGACGTCGAGGCCTGGCTGGAGGAGAACGATCTGCCGCGTCACCCGCTGGTCGAGCAAGGCTACCGATCCATCGGCTGCTGGCCCTGCACCCGCGCGGTCCAGGACGGCGAAGACGCCCGCGCCGGACGTTGGTCGGGCATAGACAAGGTCGAGTGCGGCATCCACTTAGGGCAACGCCAAGCCGCCGCCTGATCCGCCCTGTTTCGACCTTCGCCTGAAAGCCTGACCTTGTCCGCTACGTCATCCGTCATCGACCTGATCGGCAATACGCCGCTGGTGCGCCTGAACCGCCTGTCCGACGCGACGGGCTGCGATATCCTGGGCAAGGCCGAGTTTCTTAATCCCGGCGGTTCGATCAAGGATCGCGCGGCCCTGTCGATCGTGCAGGGCGCGCGGGCGTCCGGCGCGCTAAAACCCGGCGGGACGATCGTGGAGGGCACGGCCGGCAACACCGGCATCGGCCTGGCCCTGGTCGGCGCCGCCTTGGGGCATCCGGTCGTCATTGTCATTCCCCGCACCCAGTCGGAAGAGAAGAAATCCGCCATCCGTTCACTGGGCGCGCGCCTGGTCGAGGTGGACGCCGCGCCCTTTTCCAGCCCGAACCACTTCGTCCACTATTCCGGGCGTCTGGCC
Organism: Brevundimonas sp. SPF441; assembly: GCF_009661015.1. Lineage (NCBI taxonomy): Bacteria > Pseudomonadati > Pseudomonadota > Alphaproteobacteria > Caulobacterales > Caulobacteraceae > Brevundimonas > Brevundimonas sp. SPF441. Next base: position 199,958 of record NZ_WJWX01000002.1, read on the forward strand.
GCCGAGCTGAACGACAGCGAAGAGGCCGGCGCCATCTGGGCCAATCAGTTCGACAACACCGCCAACCGCGAGGCCCACTACAACACGACCGGCCCCGAAATCTGGACGCAGACAAACGGTCAGGTCGACGCCTTCGTTTCGGCCGTCGGCTCAGGCGGGACCATCGCCGGCGTCGGCGCCTATCTGCGCGAACAGAAGCCGGATGTGACCATCGCCCTGGCCGATCCAGCGGGCGCGGCCATGTTCAACTGGTTCACCAAGGGCGAGATGACGGGCGAGGGATCGTCGATCACCGAGGGGATCGGAGTGGCCCGCATCACCGGCAATCTGGAAGGCTTCAAACCCGACTACGCCTATCGGATCGAAGACGCGGAGTTCCTGCCGATCCTGTTCGACCTCGTGAAGCACGAAGGCTTATCGCTGGGCGGATCGGCGGGGGTGAACATCGCCGGCGCGGTGCGGCTGGCGCGCGAGCTTGGGCCAGGTAAGACCATCGTGACCTGCCTGTGCGATCCCGGCTCGCGCTATGCCTCCAAGCTGTTCAACCCGGAATTCCTGCGGTCGAAGGGTTTGCCGGAGCCGGACTGGGCGTAAGCCGCCCAGCCTATTTCGCCTTCTGCTCCGCGATCCAGGCGTCCATCCGCTGGTCCAGCAGCGCCAGCGGCAGCGGGCCCTCGACCAGCAGGGCGTCGTGGAAGATGCGGATGTTGAACTTCGGCCCCAACTCCCGCTCGGCCCGCGCGCGGATTTCGCGCAGGCGGATTTCGCCGATCTTGTAGGCCGTGGCCTGGCCGGGCCAGCCGATATAGCGCTGAAGCTCGGTCTCGATGTTGTGGGGCGCGAGGGCCGAGTTGTCGCGGAAACAGGCGCGGGCCTGTTCCTCGGTCCAGCCCATCCAGTGCAGGCCGGTGTCCGCGACCAGTCGGCAGGCGCGCCACATCTCATAGGACAGGCGGCCGAACCGTTCGTAAGGCGTGCGGTAGAAGCCCATCTCCTCGCCCAGATATTCGGCATACAGGCCCCAGCCCTCGGTGTAGGCGCTGACATTGGCCTGACGTCGGAAATAGGGTTGGCCGGGCGCCTCCTGCTGCAAGGCGATCTGGAGATGGTGGCCCGGAACGGCCTCATGCAGGGTCAGGGCGGGCAGTTCGTACAGCGGACGCTGATCCAGCTTGGACGTGTTGACGATGTAATGGGCTGAAACGCCGTTCTGCATCGAACCGCCGTTGTAGCGGCCGGTGGTGTAGTTTTCCTCGATCTGCGGCGGCACGGGCTGCACGTCGTAGGTCAGGCGGGGCAGGGTGGCGAACAGAGGGGGCAGGCCGCCATCCGCGCGCTTGGCCATCTCCGACGCCTGCTGCAACAGGGCCTCGCGGCTGGTCGCATAGAACTGGTGATCGGTGCGCAGGAAGTTCAGGAAGCCGGCGAAGTCGCCGGTCCAGCCCGACGCCGTCATCTCCACATCCATACGGGCGCGGATGCGCGCGACCTCGTCCAAGCCGATCTGGTGGATCTGGTCCGGCGTCAGGTCGGTCGTCGTGTGGCCGCGCACCAGATAGGCGTAGAGTTCCTTGCCGCCGGGCCGATTGCCGATGCCCGGCTGGACCGGCGCCTTGGGCAGATAGTCGCTCTCGAGGAAGGCCAGCCAGGCCCGGCGCGCCGGAAGGATCGTTTCTGAAACCGCCGCCGTCGCCTCCGCAGTCAGGCGATCCTTATCAGCCTGAGACACGGTGGACGGCAGGGTGGTCAGGGGCTTCAGCAGCGGCTCGGCGTCCGGCTTGATCGCCACATCGTTTCGCGCCAGCGTCAGGGCGCTTTCGGTTACCGATCGGGCCTGGACCAGACCGGTGTCCAGGCCGCGCCGGGCGTTGGCGGTCGTCTGGGCGTAGATTTGGCCGAAGCCTCGGATACGCCTGATGTAGGCCTCGGCCTCCGCGACCGAGTTCAGGCGCGTGCTGCCGCCGACATAGAGCGCCCAGGTTCCGGGGCCGCCTTCGGAGTCGAACGCCAGGCGGCTGGTGTCGTAGTCCAACCCTTCCAGGCTGCGGTTAAGAGTATAGAGCAGGAAGGCGTGGTTGATGCCGCCGGCGTGGGAAAGACTTGGCGGGTTGATGGCCGTCAGCCGCCGCACGAACCCTTCCAGCGGTACGCGCTGGGCCAGTTCAAACTCACGCGACAGGTCAGGCACGCGGCCCATCGCCTCGACATCGCCCTCTCCGCCGGCCGAGATCGGATCGACCGACTTCAGATAGGTCTCGTAGTCGGCGATGACGGCGTTCAGCGCGGCGTCTGCCGGCGCGGTTGCGACGGCGGCGGGCGGCGTTTGCGCGACGGCCATGATCGGCGACCCGGCCGCAAGCATGGCTGCAACAGCCAGATAAGAAATCTTCATGACGCCCCTCCTGTCAGGAGGGGCACGCAAGCCGAGCAGCGCCGATGCGTCAACCGCAGACGGTGAAGAACCGCTCGATTTGCACCTTTGCGGCGGGATGGGCGGCGTAGACGTGACGTTCGTCGTCAGCCCAGGCGGCGATCCAGCCCAGACGTCGGAAGCGCTGGAAGACCGGATCCTTGGTCTTGGCCTGCGCCGTCAGCAGTTCGCCGTCATGCACGACGGCCGGCTCAGATGCGGCGCGATAGCGCTCGGTGTCGCCGCCGGATTCCAAATAGATTTCGCGGCCCGGCTTGTCGCTCGAGGCCGTCAGTTCCAGTGCGCTTGATCCGGCCTGACAGGCCAGTTTCAGCTTGATCTCGTCGCTGTTGGCGACGCCGTAGGCCAGCATGGCCTCCTGACCATCGGTGTTCAGGAACCAGTCGTAACCGGGCGTGGGCGCGGGCGCTGATGCGGTCGCTGCCGAGCTGGCTGCGGGCATCGGGGCCTGGGTCGCGCAAGCGGCGAGCGCCGACACGGCGATCAAGGCTGATATCAAGCGAAGACGCATGCGTGAGTTCCTCAGCCGGCGCAGCGATCGGCGAAGCGACGCAGCTTGGCCATGTGCGGACGTTCGACGGTGATCGTGTTGGCGTCGTCGCCGACGGCGATTGTCATCCGGCCGTTCGCGACGAAGGCGGAAAAGGCGGGGTGATCGACGGGGATCGCCGTCTCCAGCTTGCCGCCACGCCCGATGCGCGCCTCGCTGGTCGCCGTCGACCCGCCTGAGGTGATACGCGCAAATCCGGCGGACGCATCCTCGCCATAGACCGCGACCGAAACCGCGCCCGAACCCGGTAGGCATTGCAACGTGGCGCGCAGGCTGGCGGTGTCGGGGATGTCGTTGGCCAGCACCATCGGTCCCTCGCCCTCGTACAGGCTCCAGGTCCAGCCTGCGCCGGGCGCAGTCTGTATCGCGGCCGCCATCAGGGCGGAGAGTATCAGCATCATGTGTCAGCCCCCGCCGACGACGCGCAGCGCCGCGTCGTCTTCAATGTCGTCAGACGCGGCTGGAACCGCAAGAGATCAGACGACCGCATTCACTCTGAACGCGGTTATCCGTCCGCAGTTCACCAGCAGGGTCGGCTCACGTCAGAACGGGCTGAAGCGCTCCGCCAGCGCCTGACCTACGGGCGGAGCCTGGACGCGGCTGACGTCGCCACGACCGCCGTAGGAGATGCGCGCCTCGGCGATCTGGGTGTGGTTGATGGCGTTGGCCGATGAGATGTCTTCGGGGCGGACGATGCCGGCGACGGTCAGTTCGCGGACCTCGCGGTTGGTGCGCACTTCCTGCCGACCCTGGATCACCAGATTGCCGTTGGCCAGGACGTCGGTGACGACGGCGGCGATGGTCAGCGACACCTTCTCGGCGCGGGTGACCGAACCATTGCCCGACGACTTCAGATCGCCTTCCATGCCGACCATCTTCGACGGATCGAAGCCGCCGGGGAAAGCCCGGCCCAAGCTGCTTTCCAGGCCGAACAGGTTGCTGACGCCGGCATTGATCTCGTTGGAGCGCGAGCGCTGGGTCGAGTTCTGGGTCTGGGCGCGATCGTCGATGTCGATCTTGACCGTCAGGATGTCCCCGATATGGCGCGCGCGCTGGTCGCCGAAGAAGGTGCGGGCGCCCGTGCGCCACAGGCTGTTGGCGCTGGCCGGCGCGGTCTCGCGCGCAGGCAAATAGGCTTGCTGCGCCGGGATCAGGGCAGCGGGATAGCCGATGGGTGCCAGTTCCGGACCGCGCACCGTTTCGGCGACGGTCGAGCAGGCGGCGAGCGGGGCGAAGGCGGCGAGGATCAGGACGGCTTTACGCATGACTTGAATTCCCTAGCGGGCGGCGAACTGTTGGGGATTGGCGCGGGCCATGTCGGCGCCAGGGCCGGCGATGGCCTGGCCGGGACCGGAGGCGACCGCATCGATGACGCGGTTGGACGTGGTGTTCATGATGGCGACCGGCTCGCCCAGACCGGCGCTGCGCATGGCCTTACCCATAACGGCCAGGTTCACGCCGCCGACCTGATAGGTGACGCGCACCATATCGTTGCGGGCAATGACCTGCGGCGCGGCGCCGGGACGATAGGCGGCGCGGGCGATGGGTTGGGCAGCCTGGACAGCGTCCGTCGGCGCGGCCTCGGCCACGGTCTGAACCGGTCCGGCCGAACGCCGCACGGCGACGCGGCGCAGGCCGTTGGGATTGCTCCAGTCAAGGCCCGCCTGACGCGCTTGGGCCTGAAGCTGACCGGCGTCCAGCACGACAGAAGGACCGACACGCTCGGCGACGGCGACATTGGCTGCGGTGCCCGCGCCCTCGAAGATATCGCCCAGGGTGACGCGACCGTCGTCATCCACGGGGTTTGCGCGCAGCACAACCGGATTTGCGACGGCGGCGCCGGCGAAGGCGCTGACGGCGGCGGCGAGCAGCAGGGAACGGATCATGGTCACGGCCCTAGCCCTTCACTTGCGAGGCGACCGACAGCATCTGGTCGGCGGTGCTGATGACCTTGGAGTTCATCTCATAGGCGCGCTGCGCCACGATCAGGGCGCTGATCTCTGCCACCGCATCCACGTTCGACGCCTCGGTGTAGGACTGCATGATCTGGCCGTAACCCGCGTCGCCGGGCGTCCCGACGATCGCAGGCCCGGACGCAGCGGTTTCCAGCAGCAGGTTGTCGCCGATGGCTTCCAGGCCGGCTTCGTTGAAGAAGCTGGCCAGTTCGATCTGACCGACCGTGGTCGGGGCGGGCTGTCCGGCCTGGGTCACCTGAACCAAGCCAGTCTTGGAGATCGATACCTTGGTCGCGTCCTGCGGGATGGTGATCGCCGGTTCCAGCAGATAGCCGTCGTCCGTCACCATCTGGCCTTCAGGATTGACCTGCAGATTGCCAGCGCGGGTGTAGGCCTTTTCGCCAGAAGGCAGGCTGATCTGGAAATAGCCCTTGCCGTCGATGGCCATGTCGTACGGGTTGCCCGTCGCCTGGGGCGTGCCCTGTTCGGTGATCCGATAGACGGCCCCGGCCTTGACGCCTGCGCCGATCTGGATGCCGGTTGGAACCACGGTGCCGGAGGCCGAGGATTGGGCCCCCATGCGTTCGACGTTCTGGTACAGCAGGTCCTGAAACTCGGCGCGCTGCTTCTTGAAGCCCACCGTGTTCATGTTGGCGATGTTGTTGGAGATGACCTCCACGTTCAGCTGTTGGGCGGCCATGCCCGAGGCTGCGGTTCTCAGAGCGCGCATGTTCCGGCTCTCCCTTAAGCGGCCTTGCCGAGGCGCTCGACGGCGCGACGGCTCAGGTCTGTGGTGTTTTCGATCAGCTTGGAAATGCTCTCGTAGGCGCGGCTGATCTCGACGAGATTGGTGATTTCGATCAACGGATTGACGTTGGAGGACTCCAGCGAGCCTTGATGAACCTGGGCGTCGACGGCCTCGATCGGCTGGGCGTTGGACTTATTGCGGTAGAGGCTGTCGCCGCCCTTTTCGAGCACGCCCAGCGTATCGAAACGCACGACCGACAGCCGGCCAGTGACCTGTCCGTTCTGGGTGATGGTGCCGTCGGCGCCGACGCTGGGCGCGCCAAGCGCGGGGTCCAGCACGATCTCCGCGCCGCCGCCAAGGACGGCCTGACCCTGTTTGGTGGTCAGACGCCCTTCCGGGTCCAGGGTGAAGGCGCCGTCGCGGGTGTAGGCCTCGCCGTTGGCGCCATCACGCACGGTGAAGAAGGCGCCCTCGCCGGAAATGGCGAAGTCCAGCGAGCGGCCGGTCTGCTGCATCGAGCCCTGGCCGAAGTCGCGGCCGACCCCATTGTCCAGCACGAAGCTGGCCGACGGGCGGATCGAGTCGTTGCGCGCTCGCTGACCGATCTCGGTCCCCAGCATCAACTGCTCGACCTTGAAGCCGGTCGTGTTGGCGTTGGCGACGTTGTTGGCCACGATGTCGAGTTCGCGACGCAGCGTCATCTGGCGTGACAGTCCGATATAGGCGGCATTTTCCACGAGAGGCGTGCTCCTTCGCCTCAGCCTCTCGCAACGGTCGTGCCAACAGGGTTAATTCAGGCGCGATGCGGGTTTGAGCGCGATCGGATCGCTTCCAACCCGGCAAATCCTGCCCATTGTAAACGTCGCGTTAACCAAACCGGACGATCCTCGTCATGAGAAAGTCTCCGGGGCGCGCGCATGTTCAAGTTCGGCAAGAAGAAGGGTGCGCCTGCGGCCGACGCCGACGCCAACCTGCCGGCCGTGACCGAAGGCGAGGCCGCCGACGGTGACGCCGCCGCGCCCAAGAAAAAGAAAATCCCGCTGCTGTTCATCATCGCGCCGGTCGCCTTGCTGGTGCTGGGCGGCGGGGGGGCGGCGGCCTTCTTCATGCTGAAGCCCAAGCCTGCCGAAGCGCAGGGCGCCGAAGCCGAAGCCGGCCACGGAGAAGAGAAGGCCGACAAGAAGGCCGAGGGCAAGGAAGAGAAGAAGGAAGGCGGCGGTCACGGCGGCGGCGGCAAGGAAGGCGAGGCCGATCCCGCGCTGGGCGTCATTTCTGAAGGGCCGGACGGCGTCACCTTCTACACCCTGCCCGACATGGTGATGAACATTCAGTCGGACGGTCCGCGTCCGGCCAATATGAAGTTGAAGCTGACGCTGGAGATGCAGGACGCTGAGGTCGCGAGCCATCTTCAGGAGGAAATGCCGCGTCTGCAGGACATGTTCACCAGCTTCATGCGCGAACTGCGCCCTGAGGACCTCAGCGGCTCGGCCGGCACCTATCAGCTGCGCGCCGAGATTCTGCGCCGCGTCAATCTGATCGCCGCTCCGGGCAAGATCGACGCCGTGCTGATCGAAGAAATGCTGGTGCAATAGGCATGACGGACGCGGCGCAACTCGATCCGTTCGGCGGTCTGGGCGATCCCGGCGACGCCCTGTCCGAACGCGTCCTGAACCAGGATGAGATCGATAGCCTGCTGGGCTTCGACCTAGGCGACGACGACGGTTCCGAACGCTCGGGCATACGCGCCATCATCAACTCCGCGCTCGTCAGCTACGAGCGTCTGCCGATGTTGGAGATCGTGTTCGACCGCCTGGTGCGTCTGATGACGACCAGCCTTCGCAACTTCACCTCCGACAACGTCGAAGTCAGCCTGGACAATATCTCCTCCATCCGGTTCGGCGACTATCTGAACTCAATCCCGTTGCCGGCCATCCTGGCGGTGTTTCGCGCCGAAGAGCTGGACAACTACGGCCTGCTGACGGTCGATTCCAACCTGATCTATTCGATCGTCGACGTGCTGCTGGGCGGTCGTCGCGGCACGGCGGCGCTGCGCATCGAAGGCCGGCCCTACACCACGATCGAGCGGGTGCTGGTGCAGCGGATGGTCGAGGTCGTGCTGAACGACGCCCGCCAGGCGTTCGAGCCGCTGACCCCGGTCCACTTCAACCTGGACCGGCTGGAGACCAACCCGCGCTTCGCCGCCATCGCGCGTCCCGCCAACGCCGCCATCCTGATCAAGCTGCGGATCGACATGGAGGATCGGGGCGGTCGTATCGAGCTGCTGCTGCCCTATGCGACGCTGGAACCGATCCGCAAGATGCTGCTGCAGCAGTTCATGGGCGAGAAGTTCGGCCGCGACAACATCTGGGAAGGCCACTTGGCCACCGAGATCTGGACGACCGAAACCGAAGTCCGCGCGGTCTTGGACGAACAGCAAATGCCCCTGTCCAGCGTGCTGAACCTCAAGGTCGGCGACACGATGATGCTGAACGCCACGCCGGATTCCGAGGTTTCGATCCGCGCCGGCTCCATCCCGCTGACCACAGGCCGCATGGGTCGCAAGGGCCAGCATATCGCCATACGCGTCGAAGGGCCGGTCAATCCGGAAGTCGCCGCCCGCCTGGGAGTGAACGTCTGATGGCCGGAATGATCATGGACGGCGTGCTGATGGTGCTGCTGATCGCGGCGGTTGGTTACGGCATCAAGCTGGAACGCAAGCTGGCCGCCCTGCGCTCCGGACAGCTGGCTTTCGCCCAAGCCGTGACCGAACTGAACGCCGCTGCGGGGCGCGCCGAAAACGCCCTGGCCACCCTTCGCGCCTCGGGTCAGGAAACGGATCTGCTGCACGACCGGATCATCAAGGCGCGTGAGGTCAAGGCGCAGCTGGAAACCCTGATCGCCCGCGCGCCGGCCATGGCGCCGGTGCGGATCGTCGAGGAAGAACCCGCCCGTCGCTCGACCCCGACCGCCCTGGCTCCGGCGCCGGCCGCGACCGAAGACGAGGAGCGGGCCGAGCGCATGGCGGCCCTTGCTCAACGAATCCAGGGACTGGCCAGTCCCGCTTCGAACCGTCGCAATGAAGCGGCTGCGCCCGCCGGGCGCGACAATGTCGCCGCCATCGTTCAGGCCCTGACGGCCGGACGCTCCGCTAACCATTCCGCCAAACAAAGCCTCAACGCCGCGCGTCGTAATCTCGACGACGACCTGTTCGCCGCCTGAGTTCGGAACCCCATTTCATGGCCCGCCTTCCCCGCATCCTGCCCCTGATCGCCATCGCCATCGGCGGGGTCGTCGCCGTGCGCGCCGTCGGCGTCGCGCCTGGCCTGTTCGACGGGGCCAAGGCCTGGGCCGAGGAGGCGGTCCCATCTGCGGCCGGCGCGCCGCCCAAGCCGGTTCTGCCCGGCACCTGTTCCGCCCTGTCTCCCGAACAGCTGGCCCAGCAGGCCGGGATTTCGCCAGCCGAGCTGAAGATCATCCAGTCGTTGTCGCGGCGCCGCGCGGCGCTGGATGCGCGTGACCAGGACTTCGCAACCACACTGCCGCTGATGGTCGCCGCCGAGCAGAAGCTGGACGCTAAGGTCAAGGCGCTGGAAGCCTTGAAGGCCGAGATGAAGCAGATGCTCGGCCAAGTCGACGAGCGCGAGAAGGCCGAGATCGATCGTCTGGTTCAGGTCTATTCCGCCATGCGTCCCAAGGAGGCCGCCCCGGTTATGGCCGCGCTTGAGGACCGGGTGCGCCTGCCGGTCGCCGCCGCCATGCGCCCGCGCACCCTGGCCGCCATCATGGCCCAGATGAGCGCTCCGCAAGCCAAGGAGCTGACCGAGAAACTCGCCGCGCGCTTCCAGGCCCAGCAGATGGCCGCTCGCGCCGCCGCCGCCGAGGCCACACCGCCTCCGGCCGCTACGCCTACCGCTGCTGCGCCAGCCGCGACGACCCCGCCTGCGACGCCGACGGCTCAGCCCACGGCCGCCCCAACGACCCGTCCGACGCCGCGCCCGGCCGCCAACCGTCCCGCTGCGCGACCGGCGGCTCGCCCGGCCGCGACCCCGGCGCGCCGTCCCGCCGCCACGCCTGCGGCTGCTCCCGCTCCGGCTGGCCCGCAGGCCTATCAGCCGTCAGCAGCCCCCAACGTCCAGCCCCGGCAAACTGTGCAGTAACCTTAAGTGTAATCTTGACGCTGACGTTTCGTCTCGACAGCGGGCGCTGTCCGACCAATGATCTTCGAATGCTCCGTCAGAGAGCGATGACATCGAGGATCCGCGCCATGATCGGCGAACTGCTTTACGTGGCGCACCGCACGCGCCGGGCCATCATACTCGCCGTTCCGGCGGTCGGAACCGTGATGATGGCCGCCGTCGCCCAGCACTATCACCTGCTGCCTTAGGGTCTTCGAAGCCCGTTTTCACCCGGTTTCGGATTGGCAGGGCGCGCCTGCGCGTCTATCACCGCGCCTTCCCGAGATCTGAGCCCGACCAACGCCATGTCCGACACGCCCCCCGATCGCCTCTCGGTCGACCCGTCAAGCCCGCATCACGACGCCGAGGTCCTGCAACGTGGCGTCGGCATTCGCTTCAAGGGCGAAGAGAAGACCAATGTCGAGGAATATTGCGTGTCCGAAGGCTGGGTGCGTCTGGCGCTCGGCAACCGCGTGGATCGCAAGGGCAAGGCCCTGACCGTGAAACTGCAGGGCCCGGTCGAACCCTATTTCCAGAACGACTGAACCTACCTAGGGTCCGGCTCTCATCTGAGTCCGGAGCCTGCTTATGTCCATCCGTCTGCTGACCGCCAGCGCCGTCGCCCTGGGTCTTGTCGCGTTTACCCCCGCGGCCCATGCTCAGGATGCGGCGACGGTGCAGCAGGCGATCGTGGTGCGCGACGCCGCGATGCGCTCGAACATCGCCATGGACTATGTCACCCAGCTGACGACGCGGTTCGGCGCGCGCCCGGCGGGTTCGCGCTCCGAGCAGCAGGCCGCCGCCTGGGCCGCCGACTATCTGCGCGCCAACGGCTTCCAGAACGTCCGCATCCAAGAGTTCCCGCTGGTCGGCTGGGAGCGAGGCGAAAGCTCGGCGGCCATCGTCGGTGACAACGCCCAGGCCCTGGTCGCTGCGGCACTGGGCCACTCGCCGGCCACGCCGAGGGGCGGCGTCGAGGCGGAGATCGTGCGCTTCTCCACCTTCGAAGACCTGCAGGCCGCGCCCGAGGGCGCTGTCCGCGGCAAGATCGTCTATGTCGACCTGGGCCAGATGCACCCGATGCAGGACGGTTCGGGCTATGGTCCCCAGACCCGCGTCCGCGGCGCCGGCCCCGGCGTGGCGGCGGCCAAGGGCGCGGCGGCCTTCGTCATGCGTTCGGTGGGTTCGGACGAAGACCGGATGCCGCACACCGGCACGACCCGCTATGTCGACGGCAAGCCGACCATTCCCGCCTTCGCCCTGGCCGCGCCCGACGCCGATCAGGTCAGCCGTCTGGTCGCCCTGGGTCAGCCGGTGCGCATGCGCCTGACCTCGACCGCCCGCACCTATCGCACCACCAGCCAGAACGTGATCGGCGATCTGCCGGGCGCCACGCGCCCCGACGAGATCATCGTGCTGGGCTCCCACATGGACAGCTGGGACCTGGGCACTGGCGCCATCGATGACGGGGCAGGGGGCGCCATCACCATCGCCGCCGCCAAAGCCATCGCCGACAGCGGCCGCCGTCCGGCCCGCACCCTCCGCGTCATCTTCTACGGTTCGGAAGAAGTGGCACAGCCGACCGCCCAGACCGGCAATGGCGGCGGCGTCTACGCGCGCGGCCAGGGCCCAGCACTGGACAAGCACATCATCGCCGGCGAGAGCGATTTCGGCGCCGATCGCGTCTATGCCCTGCGCTTGCCCGCCGGCGCCCAAGGCTCGGACTTCCAGAAGGCCGCAACCCGCGTCCTCTATCCGATCGGCGTCTTGGCCTCGGATCGGGTCGAGACCGAAGGCGGCGTCGATGTCGGACCGATGGGCCCGCTGGGCGTGCCCTTCTTCGGCCTGGCTCAGGACGGAACCCGCTATTTCGACCTGCACCACACCGCCAACGACACGCTCGACAAGATCGACCCGGCGCAACTGGACCAGAACGTCGCCGCCTGGGCGGGCCTGCTCTGGCTGATCGCCGATTCCAACGTGGACTTCCGGGCGATGAAGCCCGCGACCATGCCGGCAACCCCGACACGCTGACGACTTGGAGACCCGGCCCGGTTCCGTCTATAGGAGCCAAACCGGGCCAGACCGGGCTGCGGGCGTGGCGAAACTGGTAGACGCAGCAGACTTAAAATCTGCCGGACGAAAGTCCTTGCCGGTTCAAGCCCGGCCGCCCGCACCATTTCAAGTCGATCACGGACTGGATCAGAACAGACTGATCGGAAAGCCGATCAACCCTGATGACTGCAGGTGCTCGATGCCTTCCATCACGGGGATGGCGGCGAGGAAGACCAGGCCGTCGCGCAGGGTGCGGACGAAGAAGGCGGGACGGACGATCAGTTCGTCGGCGTCGCGCCAACGGGCGGGATTGGGCAGGAAGCGCGGCGTGCGGGCGCAGTAGGCGGCATAGGGCGCGCCGAAATGTTCGGCCAGCCAGGCCTCTTCGCGACCGACCGTGCGCAGGAAGACCAGGAAGGTCGCCACGGCGAAGATCGCGCCGATGGTCACGCTGCCGGTCTGGGCGCCGACGCCGAAGGCGCCGATGAAGCTGAAGACATACAACGGGTTGCGCGTCATGGAATAGGGGCCGCGATCGACGATTTCCGCCTTCTTGCGTCCGCCGATATAGAGCGAGCACCAGGCGCGGCCGACGATGGCGACGATGATGGCGGCCAGGCCCAGGCCTTCCACCCCTTCATGCCATTCGCCGTCGAGAGCGGCGACCGAGCGAACGCTGGCGGTCAGGACGATGAGGGCCAGCAGAACAAGACCGGCGAACCATTTGCGACGCCGCTGAACGACGTCGAGCGACAGGGCGGGGGGAACAGGGCTCATGGCGGGTCTATTCAGTGGTGCTGCTGGGCGCGGACGAGCAGGGCGCGGGCCTCGGCCTTGCGACCACGGTCGGCGACGGCGCGACCGGGACGGGCGGGGGCGTCGATGGCCTTTTGCAGGTAGCGGGCAGCGCCGTTCCAATCGTGTTCACGCACCAGCAGATCACCCATGAAGAAGTTGGCGTCAACGTCGTTGGGCGCCATGGCCAAGCCGCGCTGGAGGTAGTCGCGGGCGCGCTGGCGGTTGCCGAAACCGATCGGGGCGCCCGGCACCTGGGCGTAGAGCGAACCGAGGCTGACATAGACCGAGCCGTTCAGCGCGCGCGGGTTGATCCGCTCGGCCTGTTCCAGTTCGGTGCGCGCCTCACGCACGAGGCCCAGCGCGCCGATGCCGCCCTTCAATCCCGCTTCCGAAGCGGTGATGATGGCGTCCCAGACCAACGGTTCGGCGCGGTTGGGGCACTGGGCCACGACGGCGTCGGCCTGGGTGTTCAGCCGCGCCATTTCCGCCATTCGAACGCCTTGCGGGACCTCGAAGTTCACATGGTCCCACGACTGCTGAAGACCGCGCGCGCGGTCGTCGCAGGCGTCGGCATGGGCGACGGAGGCGACCGTCAGGGGGGCGGCCATCAGGGCCAGGGCGAACAGAGCGGTCTTCATGGCGTTTCTCTCCTTTATTGTGGTTCAGCCGGCGAAGAGGGCGCGGGCCTTCAGGTCGTTGGATTTCAGGGCCCCGTCGATCAGGCCAGGCGCCAGAGCGTTGAGGCGGACGAACAGGCTCTCAGGGAAGCCGAGATAGACGTCGCGGCGATCGCTGCGGATGGCGGCGACGATGCGGTCGGCGATCGCGTCCGGATCGTCGACAGCCATGCCGGTCAGGCGCGCATATTCATCGACCTTGGCGGAGTTGAACGGCGTGGCCACCGCGCGGGGCGCGACATAGGTTACGCCGACGCCCGTACCGGCCAGTTCGCGACGCAGCGATTGGCTGAGCGCCCGCATCCCGGCCTTGGCGCTGGAATAGCTGGCGAAGTGGGCGAAGTTGATCGAGCCGAAAATGGAGCCGACGTTTGCGATCTGGCCGTGTCTGCGCGCCTTCATGCCGGGCAGGACGGCCTGGGCCAGACGCGCCGGCGCGACCAGATTGACCATATAGGTCGCCAGCAGGTGCTCGGGCGTCTGCTGCTCCAGCGGGCCGAAATGCTGGATCCCGGCGATGTTGATCAGAATGTCCCAGGCGCGGACGCCGGCCTGTTCGGCGACGCCGTCGAGGCCCTGCGGGGTGGACAGGTCGCCTACCAGGGTGTGATGGCCTGTCACCGGCCCGCGGGCGACGATCGTGACCCGACCGCCCTCGCGCTCGATCCGCTCGACTACACGACGCCCCAAGGCGCCGGAGCCGCCGGTGACCAGGATGTTGCGATCCTCAAACTGCATCGACCGTCTCCCGCGCTGCGATGTGGGGGATGGAGGCGAAGACCCCGCCGAACAGGCCGAACATCACCTTGGCCATGTGGACGATGGCGGCGCGGTCGTCGGCGTCCGACACCCCGTCCAGCAGTTGCTTGAGGAACAGGATATGATCCTGATCCAGAGCCCCGTGGGAAATCAGATAGGTGAAGGCGGCGGGCGGCAGGCCGAGGCTCTGTTGCACGGCCTCCGCCCCGACGCTGGCCAGCTGGATGCTGGTGCCCTCCAGCACATAGACCATGCCGAAGAAGGCCATCGGATTGACGCGATGAATGGTGTCATAGGCATAGGCCACCATCAGTTCGGTCGCGACGTTCGGGCCGTTATGCACGGTCTGATCGGGGTCGCCGCCGGCGGCGCGGATGTCGTTCAGGATCCACTGCTCGTGGCCGGTTTCCTCGGCGATATAGTCGTCGAGCGCGGCCTTGAAGACGGCGTGGTCATCGTCCAGCCGCGCCCGGGCGGCCTGCATCAACGGCACGGTGTGGCGGACGTGGTGATAGGCCTGGGCCAGATAGGCGACGTAGGTGTCGCGGCTGATGCGGCCGGCCAGACCGTCCCTGATCTGGGGGATGGCGGCGAAGGCGGCCCGCTCGGTTGCGGTCGCGGCGACCAGGGTTTCAAAAAACGACATGCGAACTCTCAGGCGGCTTGCGAGGGGGAGGAGGCGTAGGTGCGCAGCAGGGTGTCGCGACGCGGACGACCGTTGGCGGTGACCTGACCGGCGGCGGGATCGAACGGCGGGACCAGACGCCAGTCGCCGATGCGGGCATAGTCGGGCAGGCGGGCGTTGGCGCGCGCGACGGCGGCCTCGACCTGGGCCGGCTCGGCGCCGGGCATCGCCACGATCAGGGCCGACAACGATGCCTGCGCCTCGCCCATCGCCATGGCCTGAAGGATCTGGGGTTCGGCCAGAAGCTCGCTCTCGACCCATTCAGGCGCGACGTTGCGGCCGAAGGCGGTGATCAGGGTGTTGGCCTTGCGACCTTCGATGCTGAGCCGTCCATCGGCGTCGAAGCGGCCGATGTCGCCTGTGTGCAGACGCTCCGGCGCAGGCGCCTGGCCGACGTAGCCGAGGAAGGGATGGGGCGAAACCAGGATTTCGCCGTCGTCGGCCAGATGGACTTCAAGGTGAGGCAGGGGTCGGCCGACCGTGCCGGGACGGGCGTCGTCCGGACTGTTGAGCGCCACGACCGAGGCGCATTCGCTGAGGCCATAGCCCTCGACCACGGGCAGGCCGGCCTTGGCGGCGGCCTCCAGCAGGGCCGGGGACACCCGGGCGCCGCCGACCGCGATCATCTCCAGCCGATGATCCAGCCGCATTGCGCCTTGGGCGCCGATCAGGCCGCGCAGCAGTTCGGGAACCAGGATCAGGGTTGTGGCGCCGGTCTGGACAATGGTGGTCAGCAGGCGCGCAAAGTCGGGGCGGAAGGCCTCGCCCATCCCGGCCTCGCCCAGGCTGGCGGCGTGATAGCGGCCGCCGGCCAGAAGCGTCGCATAGAGGCCGGCGACATTCTCCAGCAGCACCGCCAACGGCAGCACCGGCAGATGCAGCCCGGCGCGGTCCCGGCCCAGGACCTGAACCAGAGAGGCGGCGACCGCCTCCATCTGATCCTGCGACAGGCAGACGCCCTTGGGCGCGCCGGTCGAGCCGGAGGTGTAGGTGATCTTGGCCGTGCCGGGATGCAGATCGCGCACCGGCAGCCCTGTCGGCGTCAGCCGGATGGGCGCGCCGCCCGCCGTCATTTCGCCCGGTGCGCCCGGCACGATCAGCAGCCCCGCGCCGGCATCGGCCAGGGCGTGATCGCGTTGAGCGGCCGTGAAGAAGGGCGGGATCGGCACGCTCGGCCGCTGGGCGAGGATCAACGCCAGATCGACGACGACCCAGGCCGGCCCATTATCGAGCAGGACCCCGACGGGAGACCGGTCGTCGGCCAGGACGGCCGCCAGTTGCCCGACCTGCGCCAGAAGTTCGGCCGCGGTCAGCGAACCTTCGGCCCACTGGATCACCACATCATCAGGCGTGGAGCTGGCGCGACGCGACAGGGCGTCCAGAACGGCGCTCATGAGCGATCCTCGTAATGCAGGCGGGTGCGGACGGCCCGTCCGACCGGCGCCGTTTCGGAGAAGTGATCCAGCGGCGCGGTCGCTGCGTCGATCGAGCCGGCCAGCACCACCGGATCGGTCTGATAGTAGGCGCCCCAGCTGCCGCCGCCGTCGTCCAGGCGGCGCGGGTCGGCGCGCGCAAGTTGAAGCGCGCCCAGACCGGCCTTGTGGAAGATGCGGCGCAGTTCGTCGGTCGCGGTGGCGACGGCGAACCTGAGACCTTCGGACTGCAGATGATGGGCCATGGCGGCGAACAGGAAGACGGTCGCGCCCTGTCCGCTGGAGGCCAGGCTGCCGATCTCGACAACCTGCGCGCGGTCAATGACGGCGCCGATGGCCTGGCTCAGCACCGTTTCGATGGAGCCGTCCAGATATTGCTCCAGATACAGGGGCGCCTCGGCGGCGTGCCGGAAGCCGACAGCGGCGTAGATGACGCCCGCCTCGTCCTGAACGCTCATCAGGGTCGGGAAATGGGCCTGGATCTGGCCGCCATAGGCCTCGGCATACGCCGCCTCGATGAACTGCTCCACGCGGCGACGTTCGCCTCGGCACGGATCGTCGAACCGGATGATGCGCGACGACAGCGTGCGGCGCGCGCGCGGGCGAACCGGATCGGCGTCTTCGGGCAGGCGGAGTGGAAACATGCGGGCCTCGGGCCAGGGGGACTTCGGGCCAGAGACGACGCGGTGCGGCGACCCCCACAAAAAAATCTTTCGCCGTCGCAATCGCGGTTGCCGCAGAGGGCGCAGCAACCCACGATGGGGTGGTGAACGCCTCTTCCGGTCCCCCTCAGCACGA
This sequence comes from Brevundimonas sp. SPF441, assembly GCF_009661015.1. Taxonomy (NCBI): domain Bacteria; kingdom Pseudomonadati; phylum Pseudomonadota; class Alphaproteobacteria; order Caulobacterales; family Caulobacteraceae; genus Brevundimonas; species Brevundimonas sp. SPF441. The sequence continues at coordinate 217,022 of NZ_WJWX01000002.1, forward strand.
CCCGAGCCGACCGGCGCGGCAAGCCTTGGCGGACGCGTGGCTGGACAGCCGCCCGGCCCTGGTGCGCTTTCTGACGGCGCGCACGGGATCGTCGGCTGCGGCCGAAGATCTGGCGCAGGATGTCTGGGTGCGGCTGCAATCCATGACCGAGGAGGCCGCCGCCGAGGTTCGCCACCCACAGGCCTTCCTCTATCGCATCGCCGCCAATCTGGCCCTGGATGCGTCCAAGGCGCAGCGTCGTGCCGGCGCGCGCGACTTGGAATGGCGGCGCGCTTCCGCTATCGATGATGCGGCCGAAGCCCAGGATGCGCCGTCGGCCGAGGACGCCGTCTGGGCCAAGCTGAAACTGGAAAAGGTGGTCGCCGCGATCGACCGGATGCCGCCCAAGGCCGCAGAGGCCTTCCGTCTGCACAAGATGGCCGGGCTCAGTCATGCCGAGGTGGCCGAGCGGATGGGCGTCTCGCGCAGCGCGGTCGAAAAATACGTTTCCGCCTCGCTGAAGGAACTGCTGCTGCGGGTCGGTTGGCCATGACGACCGGATTTCGCCATTTTTCATTGAGGATGCGGCGCGGCCGCGTCGTCTCTCCACCAAAGCCCGCTCGGACCCGGACCGGATCATGACCCAGGACGACGTCATCAAGGACGAGGAGATCGCCGCCCAGGCCGCCGCCTGGGTCGTGCGTCTGCGCGCCGATGACGTGACGATTGCGGACATCGACGCGGCGACGGTATGGCTCGATCAAGACCCGGCCCATCGGCGCGCCTTCGACGAGGCCGAGGGGCTGTGGGCGGCGTCGGGCCACCTGTCCGACCTTCAGCCGGCGCCAGTCATCGACCTGTCGGCGCACCGCGAGCGGCGTAAGGGACTGGGGCGGCGATGGATGGTAGCGGTCCCGGCGATGGCTGCGGCCCTCGCCGCGGCGATCTTCCTGGGGCCGATGCTGCAAACCGCGCCGACCGTGGTCTACAGCACCGCGCCCGGCGAAACGCGGTCGGTGACGCTGGACGACGGATCGAGGCTGCAGATCAACGGCGGCTCGACCCTGTCGGTGAAGATGGAGCGGGGACGGCGTCTGGTGCACATGGATCAGGCCGAGGCGAGCTTCGACGTCGCGCATGACGCCAGCCGACCCTTCCTGATCGATGTCGGCGAAAGCCAGGTGCGTGTGGTCGGCACGGCCTTCAACATCCGCAGATCCGCCGGCGACACCCAGGTTGCGGTGCTGCGGGGCGTGGTCGAGGTCAGCGACCTGCACCAGCCCGCGCGCCGTGTGCGTCTGACGGTCGGTCAGTCGGTCCAGCGCGACGACGCCGACGACCGGATGACCGTGGCCCCAGTCGATGTCCGCACCGCCGCCGCCTGGACCCAGGGGCGACGGGCCTATGACGATCGACCGCTACGCGAGATCGTCGCCGACCTCAGCCGCGCCTTCGCCACGCCGGTTTCTGTGGCGCCGAACGCGGCGAACCTGCGCTTCTCCGGCACGCTGGTGCTTGATGACGAAGCGGCTGTGATCGGCCGGCTGGAACGGTTCCTGCCGATCAAGGCCACTCGCGGGCCGCAAGGGGTTCGTCTAGAACGGCGCTGAACCTGTTTCGGACGTCGCCTTTTGGTACGAGCCTTCCTCTGCGCCCTGGTCGTCGTTTGCGGTGTGACCACGCCGTCGATCGGCATGGCCCAAGGCCGTTCCGCGCTTCAGGTGTCGGTCTCGCCTCAGCCGTTGCGGAGCGCCGTTCTCGATTTCGGCCTGCAGGCGGGCGTCAGCATCGACGCCGCCGGAACCGATCGATGCGGCCCCACGCGCGGGGTGAGGGGGAGGCTTTCTGTCGATGTGGCCCTGTCCAGATTGATGCTGGGCACACACTGCGTTGCGACCCGTGTCGGCGAAGGCGCCTACAGGATCATACGGGTCGCCGCCTCGCCGCCTGTCGTCGCGCGAACGATCGCAGCGCCGCCTGCGCCCGTGACCCCGACGACCCTGGATGAAATCGTGGTGACGGCGTCACGCACGGACAATCTGCTGCTGTCGCGCGCGCCCTATGGCCTGTCGTCGCTCGACGGAGTGACGCTGGAACGGGCCGGGGTCAGCGACCTCGACGGCGTCGCTGCCCGCGTCTCCGGCCTGACAGTCACTAACCTGGGGCCGGGACGCGACAAGCTCTTCATTCGCGGCCTGGCGGACGGACCCGTTGCGGGACAGGCGCAAAGCCTGATCGGGCTCTATCTCGACGATGTGCGCCTGACCTATGACGCGCCCGACCCGGCGTTGCGTCTGGCGGATATCGAACGGGTCGAGGTTCTGCGCGGGCCGCAGGGGGCGCTGTACGGCGCCGGCTCGATGGGCGGCGTCGTTCAGATGGTCAGCCGCGCGCCGGACCTGGACGGCGTCTATGGGCGCGTGACGGCGGAGGGGGCTCTGACGGCCGGCGGCGCGCCGGGCGACGCCGTCGAGCTGATGATCAACGCCCCGATCCTTCGCGATCGCCTGGCGGTCCGGATCGTCGGCTATGACGAGACGGTCGGGGGCTACGTCGATGATGAGGCCCTCGGACTGAGCAATACCGGCGGCATGCATCGACAGGGGCTGAGGGCGGCGGCGCTGCTGCGTCTGACCCCCGGCTGGACCTTGAAGACGGGCTTCCTGGCCCAGACCATCGATGTCAACGACAGCCAGTACGCCAACCTGGGCGCCGACGACCCCTATGCGCGTCGTCGCAGCCTGATGGAGCCCAGCCGCAACGATTTTGACGGCGTCTGGGCCTCGGTGGACGGGAATCTGGGCTGGGCGCGGCTGCGGGCCTCGTCCAGCGTTCAGTCGCATGGCCTCGATGCGCGATACGATGCGACGCCTGCGGCCGGACTGTTCGGGCTTACGGGAACAGCGGCGCTGGACCAGGCCGACGACCTGTCGGCTGCGGTGCATGAGGTGCGGTTGAACGGCGACTTCGGCGCGCGGCTGAAATGGAGCGCCGGGCTGTTCTTCTCGGAATACACCCACACCCGCACCGTTGCGATCTCGGACGGGCAGGGCGGGCCGGGGGGCTATCGACAGCACAGGCACGACCATGTGGACGAGGCGGCTCTGTTCGGCGACGCCGCCTATGCGCTGACCGACCACCTGAAGATCACGGCCGGCGCGCGCCTGTTCCGCATCGGGGTCGAGCATCGCAGCGAAACCGACGGCGATCCGACGGAGGTTTCTGGAGAAGACGCTCTGGTCGATATCACCCCACGTCTGGTGATCGAATACGATCGCGGCCCCTTCGTCTTCTACGCCCTGGCGACCGAGGGTTATCGAGGGCCGGGCTTCAACGCCGGCACCGTGCCGGCTGGCGATCAGCAGCCCGCGCGACGTGTGAAGCCGGACGAGATCGTCGCCGGCGAGGCGGGCGCGCGCTTCACCCTGTTCGAAGGGCGCCTGCGCGGGCGAAGCGCGGTCTTCGTCGCCGATTGGCGCAACATCCAGTCGGACCGGTTCGACGCCCGGGGTCTGCCCTTTACCGCCAATCTGGGCGATGGCCGCAATCGCGGGATCGAGGGCGAGGTCGAATGGCGCGACGGCCCATGGACGCTGGATGCGCATGCCGTCGTCAATGATCCCGAATTGACCCGACCGGACCCCGGTTTTGCGCTGGGGACCGATACGCGCTTGCCAGCGGTCGCCGATTTCAGCGTGCAGGCCGGCGTCGTGCATGAGGCGCATCTGGCGCACGCGACGGTGCGTTCCGAGCTTCGCCTGGGCTATGTCGGTCCGACCGATATCGCCCTGTCGCCGACCTCGACCGGCGCCTCGGCCGGCTATCTGACCAGTTCGCTGGGCGTCGGCGTCGAGATCGATCGCTGGGCGATCAGGGCGTCGGTGGACAATCTGTTCAACCGCAGCGACGACACCTTCACCTTCGGCAATCCCTTCTACGCCTCGGGCGACATCAGCACGCCTCAACGACCGCTCACCGCCCGCCTGGCCCTGACGGCGCGGTTCTGACCATTCGATTCAGGCGGTCTGCCGGCCAGTGGCGATTGTGGTGAGCTTGCGATGGGCCTAGTCATGGCTGGATCATGGAGGCTGAATGCTTGAACTGCGTGCCCTGACCGCCGCCTGCGACAACAGACTGGAGAACTCCATCTGCGTGGGCTGCGGCGCGCGCGCCTTCAGCGTCTGCGCCAGCCTTCCTGGCGATGACCTCGTGCGGTTGGACGCCATCGCCGAGCGGATCGTTTTGGCGGCGGGCGATGTCATGGCGCGCGAAGATGAACCCGCCGCCAGCGTCTTCAACATCACCTCGGGCGCTGTGCGGATTTACAAGCTGCTGCCCGATGGTCGTCGCCAGATTACCGGCTTCCTGTTCGCAGGCGATTTTGTCGGACTGACCGCGGGGGAAACCTACGCATTCTCTGCGGAGGCGATCGAGGACACGACCGTGTGTCGGTTCCGCGCTTCTGAGTATCGCGCCCTGGCGCGAGAGCGGCCCAGTCTGGAAGCGGCCTTGCTGAGCCGGGCGATGCATGAGCTGACGGCGGCGCAGGATCAGATGCTTCTGCTCGGTCGCAAGACCGCGCGTGAACGCCTCGCCAGCTTTCTGGTGACGATGCTTTCGCGCGATCCCTTGCGTCCGTCCGGCGATAACGCTGTGCGACTGCCGATGACCCGATCCGAGATCGCGGACTATCTCGGACTGACGATCGAGACCGTCAGTCGCGAGCTGACCAAGTTGAAGACCAGCGGCGTCATCCATGCCGTCTCTCTGCACGACTTGCGGATCGAGCGCCCTGACCGCCTGAAAGACATGGCGAACGGCGCATCCTAGGCGGCCAAGTCATCCGGAGGGCAGGTCAGACGAAGATGTCCGTCGCTGTCCAGCCCTTCGACCCGGATGGAGCGGTTGCAGAGCGCCATCGGCGACGCCCGGTGGCTGACCAAGATCAGGCCTTGCCCCCGCGCGGCTAGGCGGTTCTGAAGGCGGCCCAGGACTTGGGCCTCCGTCGCGGCGTCCAGGCCTTCCGTCGGTTCGTCAAGCACCAGCCAGGGCGCATCGCGCAGATAGGCGCGCGCCAGGCCAAGACGCCGTCGTTCTCCGCCGGATAGCTGCTCGCTGTTCGGTCCGACGGGGGTGTCCAGCCCCAGCGATTCGGCGCGAATTCGGTCGCCCAGCGCGGCGTCGTCCAGCGCCGCCCACAGGGCCGCATCGTCGGCAGGTCCTGCAAGCAACAGGTTCTCGCGCACGGATCCGTTCAGCAGACGGACGTCCTGGGCCGCATAGGCGAACAGCTGGCGCCGATCCCCCGGCGCGATGACAACGGCGTCCAATCCACCGAGCCGCATCTCGCCGGTCTGGGGCGTTCGCAACCCGATCAGGCGTTCGATCAGCGTCGTCTTGCCAGCGCCGGAGGGACCGAAGATGCCGAGGCGGTAGGGCGGCGCCAGCTCGGCGCCAAGGTTTGCGAGACCGAGCACCGCACCGCTGAGCGGTCGACCGTGACGGGAGGACGCCGTGGGCATGGCGGCGTCGAGGCGAGACAGGGCCTGGGCGGCGGAGCCGTTCTGGTGCAGGGCGACGACCAGTCCTCCGGCGGATTCGACGCCCATGATCGCCGCGAGGGCTGCCAGCGCGATCAGAGGCAGATCGGCTGGCAATGCGGCGGGAATGACAACGCCGACCGCGAGGGCGCTGGCCGCCGCCTGCCACACGGCCATCCAGCCGCCCGATCGGGTCAGGGCGATCTGCGCCGCGTCGTGATCGGCGGCGACCTGCGCGACCTGCGCGCACGCCCAGTCGTCAAGACCGTAGGCCTTGAGCTCGGGCGCGGCGGCCTCCAGGGCGGCGAGGCGATCCTTCAGCGCGCCTGCGCCGGTCTGCACCGCTCGGCCGGCGGGATCGGAGAGGCGGCGGGCGATAAGGACGCCGCCCAGGACGGCTGCGATCATCACGGCGAACAGGGCCGCGCCGGCCCAGGGGGAGGCGAGGCCGGCCAGCAGAACGGCGGAAACGGCGCCGGAGCCCAGGCTCCAGAGCGCCGAGCGCCGCACGAACAGGGTTTGAACCGCGTCCACGTCCTGAACCAGCCGGGCCGAGACCTCGCCGCACGACAGGTTCAGGGCGCGCTCGGCCGGGCCTGTGGCGATGGCGTCGAACAACTGCGGGCGCAGGCGGGCCAACGCCTTCAAGGCAGCCTCATGGCCCGCGACGCGCTCGACATAGCGGCCGCCGGTGCGGACGATGGCCAGCAGGCGGATGATGGCGCTGGGCATCATGTAGTTGAAACTCTGGGCGGCCGCCGCGCCTGCCAGGCCCGCAAAGGCTGCGCCCGTGATGAACCAGCCCGACAGCCCCAACAAACAGACGGCCGCCACCGAGACGACAGCGCCGCCGGCCGCGGCGAGCCGAAGCCGGGCGCGCTGGGCCTGAGTTTGGGCACCTATCAGGCCGGCGATGCGTGACGGGCCTCTCATAGCGTCACCACGCGGTCGGCCAGCGCGGCGACGGCCGGCGAGTGGGTGGCGATCAGGGTGGTTCGGCCGCGCGCGGCCTGACGGATGACTTCCAGCATGGCGTGTTCCGAGGCCGGATCCAGATTGGCGGTCGGCTCGTCCAGCACCAGAAGCGGCGCCCGCTTCAGGATGGCGCGGGCCAGGCCCAGGCGACGGCGCTCGCCGCCCGACAGACCGCCGCCACGCTCGTCGATGGGGCGATCCAGATCGCCGGACAGGCCGGCCGTGCGCGCCGCCATGCCGATGCGGCCGGGGCAGGCGGTGCGATCCGCCAGGGCGATGTTCTTGGCCAAGGTTCCAGGCGTCACGATCGGGTGCTGGCTGGCCCAGGCGACCCGCCCGGCGATGTCGCCGCACTGGCTGAGCCGCGCGCCGCCCACCTCGACCTCGCCGCGCGTCAGGGGCGCGAGGCCGAGCAGCAGATGCAGAAGACTGGACTTGCCCGCGCCGCTGGCGCCCATCACCGCCACGATCTGGCCCGGCGCAATGTCGAGGTCGAACCCGTCGATGACAGGGGCCGAGCCTTTATAAGCGATGGCGACATCGCGAAAATGGATGGCGGGCGCCAGATCGCCGATGGGCGTGCGCTGGGCCGGGCGCGGGTCTGGCGTGATCAGGGATGGGGCCGCGGCCTCGGCGGCCTGGCGATCATGATAGGCGGCCGCCAGTCGGCGCAGCGGCGCATAGACTTCGGGCGCCAGGGCCAGCACGAAGAAGGCGCGCGACAGGTCCAGCGTCTCGGGAACGGGGAAGGGCAACAGCCGCAACAGGTTGAAGCCGCAATAGACGGCGATCAGCGCGACCGACAAGGCCGAGAAGAACTCCAGCACGCCCGACGACAGGAAGGCGATGCGCATGACGCGGGCGGTGCGGCGCTCCAGCTCGTCCGAGGCCTTGGCGATCTGCACCGTCGTGCGGCCCACGGCGTCGAAGGCGAGAATGGCGGGCAGGGTGCGGATACGGTCGATGAACAGACCAGACAGCCGCTCAAGCGCCTGAAACTGACGACGGCTTTCGCCCGCCGCAGCCGTGCCTGCCAGGGCCATGCCGACGATGAAAGGGAACAGGGTGAACAACAGGATGCCCGCCGACACCGGGCTGGCGATCGCGGCGGCGGCGATGATCAGCAGCGGCGAAACGCCTGCGGCGAGGCGCAAGGGCGCAAACCGCGAATAGTAGCCGTCCAAGGCGCCGACCCCTTCGACTAAGGCCGTCATCTGCTCACTGGATCGCCGTCCTCGCCCGAAAAGGTCCGATAGGAGGCGGCCTCGGACGTCGGTCTTTACCGCCCCACCCAGCTTCGCGCCGACGATCACGGCGGCCTGGCCGATCAGGCCGCGCGCGATCAGACTGAACACAGCCAGGGCCAGCCACGGCGCGGCGGCGGCCGGCGATACGGTCAGGCTGGAAATCGTCAAAGCCAGCCCCGCCGCGAAGCCGATCGCAGGGGCGACGTCCGCAATGGTCAACACGCCGGTCAGCAGGGTCAGCCGCCCCCACGGACGACCGATCTGCTTCAGCCAGGCGGCCGCAGAGACAGGGGCGATTGGCACGGCGCTCATCAGGCGACTCCAGCGCTCGGCGCAGGCCGCGCGCCACTGGGCGAAACGTCGTTGGACGAAATGTCCAAGGACCAAGCGTCCAATAGGGCCCGGCGTTCGCCGCCGCTTTGATCGAGATCAAGGCGGGCGTCCCGCGTACCGCCTACGGCCGACGAAACGTCGGTCCAGCAGACCGATTCCTCGGAGCAACGCCATGATCGACCTCGCGGTCGTCGACCTGTCCCGGCTGCAGTTCGCGCTGACGGCCCTTTACCACTTCCTGTTCGTGCCCCTGACGCTGGGACTGTCGTTCATGCTGGTCATCATGGAGTCGATCTATGTGATGACCCGCCGGCCCATCTGGCGGACGATCACCCGCTTCTGGGGCGTGCTGTTTGGAATCAACTTCGTGCTGGGCGTCGCGACCGGCATCACCATGGAGTTCCAGTTCGGAATGAACTGGAGCTATTACAGCCACTATGTCGGCGACATCTTCGGCGCGCCGCTGGCCATCGAAGGGCTGATGGCTTTCTTCTTGGAGGCGACCTTTGTCGGCTTGATGTTCTTCGGCTGGGACAAGCTGAAGCCGCACGCTCACCTGTTCGTCACCTTCATGGTCGCGCTCGGCACCAATCTGTCGGCCCTGTGGATCCTGATCGCCAACGGGTGGATGCAGAACCCGGTCGGCGCCGCCTTCAATCCCGACACGATGCGGATGGAGGTCACGGACTTCATGGCCGTGGTGTTCAACCCGGTAGCCCAGGCCAAGTTCGTTCACACCGTTTCGGCCGGCTATGTCTGCGCCTCGGTCTTCGTTCTGGGCGTCTCAGCCTTCTATCTGCTGCGTGGCAAGAACGTCGGCTTCGCCAAGCGGTCGATGACGGTGGCCTCTGCGTTCGGTCTGGCGGCGTCGCTGTCGGCCGTCGTGCTGGGCGACCAGTCCGGCTACAATCTGACCGACAACCAGAAGATGAAGCTCGCCGCTCTGGAGGCCATGTGGCACACCGAGCCTGCACCCGCCGGCCTGACGCTGATCGGCGTTCCCTCGATGAAGGACCGCGAGACCCATTTCGGCGTTCACGTGCCGTGGATCATGGGGCTGATCGCCACCCGCACCATCGACAAGCCCGTCGAAGGCATCTTCGAACTGGTCGCCACGGCCGAGGACCGCATCGAATCCGGCGTCATCGCCTATGATGCGCTGGAGAAGGTCAAGGCTGACCCGGCCGATCCCGTCGCGCGCGGCGTGTTCGAGACCCATCGCCGCGACCTGGGCTATGGCCTGCTTCTGAAGCGCCACGTCGCCGATCCCCGCCAGGCCACGCCGGCGCTGATCCAGCAGACCGCATGGGAGACGGTGCCGAACGTCCCGGCCCTGTTCTGGAGCTTCCGCATCATGGCGGGCATCGGAATGTTCATGATCGCCCTGTTCGGGACCGCCTTCGTGCTGTGCACCCTGCGCAAGCATCATACGAAGTGGTTCCTGCGGTTAGCCGTCCTGGCCATCCCGCTGCCGTGGATCGCGATCGAGTTCGGGTGGATCCTGGCCGAGTTCGGTCGCCAGCCGTGGGCGGTGGAGGGCGTACTGCCCACCTTCCTGGGCGCCTCGTCTCTGACCGTACCGCAACTGTGGGCCACGATCGTCGGCTTCACCCTGCTGTATGGCGCGCTGGCGGTGGTCGAGGTGCGGCTGATGCTCTTCGCCATCAAGAAGGGGCCGTTCCACGAACAGGAGACGTTCGGCGAAGCCAGCCCCGAAGCGCCCGCCGAGCGCGTTCCTGCGCCCGCCGTGGCCTGACCCAAGACCTTAGGACATCCGACAATGGATCTTCCCTTCGACTTCGCCACGCTTCGCCTGATCTGGTGGGGGCTGCTGGGCGTGCTTCTGATCGCCTTCGCCCTGACCGACGGCTTCGACCTGGGCGTCGGCGCCCTTCTGCCGTTCGTCGCCAAGACGGATGAGGAACGCCGCATGGTGATCAACACCGTCGGCGCCACCTGGGAAGGCAACCAGGTGTGGTTCATCCTGGGCGGCGGCGCGATCTTCGCCGCCTGGCCCTTCGTCTACGCCGTCAGCTTCTCAGGCTTCTACCTTGAGATGTTCCTGGTGCTGTCCGCGCTGATCCTGCGGCCGGTGTCGTTCAAATATCGCTCCAAGCGGGCGTCGCCCAAGTGGCGGTCGTTCTGGGACTGGTGTCTGTTCATCGGCGGCTTCGTTCCGGCCCTGGTGTTCGGCGTCGCGGTGGGCAATGTCCTGCTGGGCGCGCCCTTCCATCTGGATGGCGACCTGCGGTCCTTCTACGACGGCACGCTGCTCGGCCTGTTCACCCCCTTCAGCCTCATCGCCGGCCTGTTGTCGGTGGCCATGCTGGTGCTGCACGGAGCGGCCTGGCTGTCCGTCAAAGCCGAGGCCGGCCCGGTGATGGAGCGGGCGCGTCTGTTCGGCACGGTCGCCGCTATTCTGGCCCTGATCCTGTTTGCGGTCGGCGGACTCTATGTCGCTTACGGCGGCCTGGGCTACCGGATCACCGGCGCGCTGGACGTCAACGGCTTCTCCAATCCGCTGCGCACGACGGTTCAGGCCGCGCCCGGCGCCTGGCTGGACAACTACGGCCGCTATCCGTGGATGCTGATCGCACCGGCCTTTGGCTTTCTGGGCGCGGTTGTAGGTCTGGTCGGCATGTGGCGGCGGTCCGCACCGCTGGCGTTCGGCGGATCGTCGCTGTCGGCCGTGGGCATCATCTCCACCGTCGGCTTGTCGATGTTCCCGTTCATCCTGCCCAGCTCGATCAATCCGCAGTCCAGCCTGACGGTGTGGAACGCCTCGTCCAGCCATCTGACCCTGTTCATCATGCTGATCTGCACGGCGATCTTCCTGCCTCTGGTGCTGCTCTACACCGCCTGGGTCTATCGCGTGCTGTGGGGCCGGACGTCGACCGCCGCCCTCAAGACCAACCCCGACCTGTACTGAGCCTTAGGAGCGCAGAACCATGTGGTATTTTTCCTGGATCCTGGGGCTTGGCCTGGCCGTCGGTTTCGGCGTGCTGAACGGCCTGTGGCACGAGTTCCATCTGTTTGACGAAGGGGACGCCGGCCTGTCCACGCCCGACGCATCGAAAGAGGGCGATGTCCCTCTCTAGCCCCGCGCGCCTGTCCGTTCGCGACCTGATCGCGCGCTATGACGCCCATGCGCCGCGCTATACCTCCTATCCGACGGCGGCACAGTTCACGCCTGCCGTCGGGCCCGGCGAATGGGCCGACTGGCTGGGGCGCTTGCCCTCCGATCAGCCGGTCTCGCTGTATCTGCACCTGCCGTTCTGCAAGCGGCTGTGTTGGTACTGTGGCTGCAACACCCGGGCGGTGAACCGGGCGGGCGTCATCTCCAGCTATGTCGATCTGCTGCTGCGCGAGGCGGATCTGGTTCTGGCCCGGATCGGCCGACCGGTCCGTGTTGGCTCGATCCATCTGGGCGGCGGCACCCCGAACATGCTGTCGCCGGACGATCTGGAGCGACTGTTCGCCGGTCTGTCGGCGCGGTTCGACCTGGACGACTGTTTCGAGGTCGCCGCCGAGTTGGATCCCGAAGTCCTGACGCAGGAGTGGGTCGAGGCGGCGGGCCGCATCGGCCTGAGCCGCGCCAGTCTGGGGGTGCAGGACCTGTCGCCGCGTGTTCAGGCGGCGGTGAACCGGCCCGAACGTTTCGAGACCATCCGCTGGGCGGCCGAAGCCTTGCGTGGGCAGGGCGTGACCTCCCTCAACCTGGATCTGATGTACGGCCTGCCGCTTCAGGCCGTCGAGAACGTCATCACCACCCTGGGGCAGGTCACGACGCTGAGGCCGGAACGGATCGCCCTGTTCGGCTATGCCCATGTCCCGTGGATGAAGCCGCATCAGCGGTTGATCAACGACGCCGACCTGCCGGACGCCGAAGCGCGCTTCGCCCAGAGCCAGGCGGCGGCGCGCTATCTGGTCGGCAAGGGATGGCAGGCGATCGGGCTGGATCATTTCGCCCTGCCGCACGACGGGCTGGCGGCGGCGGACCGGGCCGGACGCCTGCATCGCAACTTCCAGGGCTACACCACCGACGCCGCAGACGTGCTGATCGGCCTGGGCGCCTCGTCGATCAGCCGCACGCCCAAGGGTTTCGTTCAAAACCACGCGCAGGAACGCGACTGGCGCCGCGCTGTCGAGGCCGGCGACCTGCCGGTCGCCCGAGGCGTCGTCCTGACCGAACACGACATGTTCGTCAGCGAGATCATCGAGCGGCTGATGTGCGATTTCGTCGTTGATCTTGCGCCCATCGTTCGACGTCGCGGTCGGGACCTGTCGGACGTCGCCGGCGCCTGGTCGCTGTTGGAGCGCTTCGTCGACGACGGTCTGGTGCGGATCGACGGGACGGCGGTGGCGGTGACGGACCTGGGCCGTCCGTTCGTCAGGGCGGTTTGCGCCGCCTTCGATCCCAATGCGGCGGCTCTTCAGCAAAGGCATGCGCGGGTGGTGTGAGTGGACAGATTGTCCACCCCCTGAGCGATTTGCGCTGGATCAAGGCTGAGGTTTCCGCCGGGGCGCACACCCCGCTCAGACGCCTGACGAAGGCCGCACAAGGCGGCCCGGGCGTCGGGGATCAGAAGATGAAGACCAAGACCCTGCTGCTTGCCGCCGTCGCCTTCACCGCATGCGCCGCGCCAGCCCTCGCTCAGACATCCGTTGCCTGGGAGGCGCCGAAGAAGGGCGACTTCCTGGTGAGCGGGCGCGTCACCGACGTCTTCTCCCAGGCCGATGACGCCATCACCACAGCCGCGGGCGCCGACACCGGCCTGAAGGTGGATGTGGGCGACAGCGTCATGCCGACCCTGGGCTTCACCTACTTCCTGACCGATCACCTCGCGGTCGAGGCGATCCTGGGCACGACCCGGCACGAGATTCGCGCCCAAGGCGGTGCGACGGACGTGGCCGTGCATGAGACCTGGGTTCTGCCGCCGGTTGTCACGCTGCAGTACCGCCCGCTGAGCCAGGGCCGCGTCAGCCCCTATGTCGGCGCGGGCGTGAACTACATGCTGTTCTACAGCGGCAAGGACAAGAACGGCTTCACCGTCGATCTGGACGACGGTTTCGGCTATGCGCTTCAAGCCGGCGCCGACGTCGGCATTCAGGGGCCCTGGAGCCTGAACGTCGACGTCAAGAAGGTCTGGTTCGAGACCGACGCCAAGATCAACGACGGCGCCCTGAAGTCCAGCGTGAACCTCGATCCGTGGGTCGTGTCTCTGGGCGTCAGCCGCAAGTTCTGAGGCTGCGGGGGCTGTCGACGCGGCCCCTCTCGCGCTTCGCTGCAACCCGCTATGCTGCCGCGATGAGTCGGGCCGCGTCATGATCAAATATATCGGCTCCAAGCGCGCCTTGCTGGGGCATGTGACGGGTGCGGTGGCGGGGGTGCTGCCGCAGGGCGGGCG
>NZ_WJWX01000030.1:0-35846 GCF_009661015.1 Brevundimonas sp. SPF441
CTCCACCGCCGTGCCGGCGGTCCCCCTCCCCCGCATTGCGGGGGAGGATCTCAAGTCACGCCTCCAACCGATACCCCGCCCCGCGCACGGTCTGCAGCATGGCGCGGTCGAAGCCCTTGTCGATCTTGGAGCGCAGGCGGCTGATGTGGACGTCGATGACGTTGGTCTGGGGGTCGAAATGGTATTCCCAGACCTTTTCCAGCAGCATGGTGCGCGTCACCGACTGGCCGGCGTGGCGCATCAGGAACTCGAGCAGTTGGAACTCGCGCGGCTGAAGATCGATCTCGGTCGTTCCGCGATGCACGGTGCGGCCGATCAGGTTCATTTCCAGGTCGCCGACCTTGAGCACGGTCTGCACCCCGCCGGTCTCACGACGGCGCGCCAGGGCCTCGACCCGCGCGATCAGTTCGGCGAAGGCGTAGGGCTTGACAAGATAGTCATCGGCACCGGCCTTCAGCCCCGTGACCCGATCCTCGACCTCGCCCAGGGCCGAAAGGAACAGGACCGGGGTCTGATCGCCGCCCTTGCGCACCGTCTCGACCATGCCGACGCCGTCCAGACGCGGCATCATCCGGTCCACCACATAGACGTCGTAGCCGCCTTTTTGCGATTCCAGCAGGCCGAAGGCGCCGTCCACGGCGTGGGTGACCTCATGTCCGGCTTCGGACAGGCCCCGCACCATGGCGGTCGCCGCCTCGGCGTCATCCTCGACCACCAGAATCCGCATCGAAACCCCTCCCGGAATCAAAATCGCCGCCGATGGTAGCGCATCGGCGGCGATTGACGAGTTAAGGCTTGGTCAGAAAGCCGATCATTCGCCCGTGGCGAACTTCAACGGCACCGGGCTGGTGCCCTGCGGCGTGCGCACGAACAGCAGGATGCTGGGTCGACCCGCCTGTTTGGCCGCCGCCACAGCCGCGCGCAGATCGGCGGCGGACGTGATGTTGCGATCATTGGCGCGGGTGATGACGAAGCCCGGCTGGAAGCCGAGGCGCGCCGCAGCCGAACCTTGTTCGACATTGGTGATCACGACGCCGTTGACGCTGGCCGGCAGGCTGAAGCGCGAACGCGCGGCCGGCGTGATCGCGGTGACGGCGAGCCCTTCGATCGTGTCGCCCTGTCCAGGCTGGCTCTGCCCCGGATTGGCGCCTCCGCCCTCTTCTGACGCGGCGAGTTCCTCTTCCGAAGGACGGGTGCCTGAGCGCACGTTCAAGGTCTGGCGACGACCGTCACGGATCACTTCCAGGCGAATGGTGTCACCCGGCTTGGCCGCGCCGACCCGACGGGTGGCTTCCTGGCTGTTCGCCACCGCCTGGCCGTTCACGCCGACCAGAAGGTCTCCGACCTGGACGCCGGCGCGCGAGGCGGGACCGTCCTCGGTCACGCTTTCGATCAGAGCGCCCTTGAAATCCTTGGGCTGGCCCAAGGCTTCCCAACCGTCGGGGCTGAGGGTGCGAAGACCCAGGCCCACATAGCCGCGCTCGATCGACTGACCGCGCATCAGGCGTTCGGTGATCGTCTTGGCGGTGTCCGCCGGAATGGCGAAGCCGATGCCGACCGAGCCGCCCGTGGGCGAATAGATGGCCGAGTTCACGCCGATGACGCGGCCGTGGATGTCGAAGGTGGGGCCGCCCGAGTTGCCCCGGTTGATGGCGGCGTCGATCTGGATGTAGTCGTTGTAGCCCGACGGATCGATGTCGCGGGCCTTGGCCGAGACGATGCCCGCCGTGGCGGTGCCGCCCAGGCCGAAAGGATTGCCGATGGCGATGACCCAGTCGCCCACGCGCGGCTCGGCCGTCTCTTCGAAGCTGACGTATTTGAAGTCGTTGCCCTCGACCTTGATCACCGCCAGGTCGGTGCCGGGATCGCGGCCGATCAGGCGGGCGGGCAGTTCGCGGCCGTCCGACATCTTGACCTTGATTTCGGTCGCGTCGGCGACGACGTGGTTGTTGGTGACGATGAAGCCGTCCTGCGAGATGAAGAAGCCCGAACCGGCACCCTGGGTCGTCTGCGGCTCGTCATTGCCCTGACCGCCACGGCCTTGCGGCGGGACGAACTGGAACGGCAGGCCGGGGATCTGGAAGGCGCCGCCCTGGGGCTGGTCCACCTTGACCGTTACGTCGATCTGAACGACGGCGGGCGAGACCTGGTCGAAGATGGTCGCGAAGCTGCTCGGCGCGCCCGGCGGAGGCGTGAAGGCGTCGCCGTTTGCCGGGACTGGGGTGATCCGGTTCACCGCCTGCGGTTCCGCGTGCGCGCCGGGCCAGTTGATGACGCCGCCGGCGGTCGCCGCCGCCGCCAGGGTCAGGCCGGCCGCGGCCCCGAGAATGAACTCCTTGCGCTTCAGCATCGTGGTCCTTGCGATCCTCTTGTCCAGCGCCAGACGGGCGCCGGTTTCGCGATTGATATAGGCCGAACCGGCTTTGCGCCAATCCCGACCGCCGATCGTTGATCTCGACTAGCGCCCGTCGTGAGGCGAGGTTGCGTCAGGATCGCGGCGAAGCTTCTCATTTCGTAGAACTTCGTCCAGTCGGCGTTCTTCTTCGGGCGTCAGGGGGACGGCCTCAACCGGACGACGGCGTGCGCGCAGGGCCAGAACGGCGGCGGCCAGCAGCAACAGGGCGAACGGGCCGAACCACAGCAGCCAGGTCCCCGCCCGAACCGGCGGGGTGAACAGCACATAGTCGCCGAAGCGCCGCACCAGATCGTCGCGCACGGCCTGATCCGACGCGCCGGCCGCGATCTCCTCGCGGATCAGGCGGCGCATGTCGCCGGCGACGCCCGCCGGGCTGTCGGCGATGGCCTCGTGCTGGCAGACGACGCAGCGCACGTCCTTGAACAGGGCCTGGGCCCGGGCCTCCTGGGTCGCATCGGGCAAGGGGCGGTCGGGTGTGGCGGGCGGCTCTGCCGCCGTCAGCATCAGCGCCACGAGCGGCGCGGCCATCAGGACTAGCAAGCGCTTCATGGGGTCTTGCGCCGGCGCGCGCCGATCCCGAGCCTGAGACGACGATCCAGCAGCGACAGCACCCCGCCCAGCGCCATGATCATCGGCCCCAGGAAGATCAGTCGCGCCCAGGGGTTCCAGTACAGACGCACGACCCAGGCCGGCTGTTCGGGACTGCCCGCCCGTTCGCCGATCACGACATAGACGTCGTCCAGGCCCCGGAAATCCAGGCCGACTTCGGTGGTGGTCTGACCGCCGGCGGGAAAGAAGCGGCGCTCGGCCGTCACGGTGCTGGCGCGGCCCTGATCGTTCGTGGCGCGCACGGTCAGTCGGCCCTGCTCGGCCAGATAGTTCGGTCCCTCGACGACGCGCACGTCGTCCAGGGTGACGGTCCAGGGTCCGGCGGACACGCTCTGGCCCAACGAGACGGCGCGGGCGGCCTCGGCCTTGAAGCCCGTCTCGACCACCGCCCCAAGGATGAAGACGCCCAGACCCAGATGCGCCAGGGTCATGCCCCAGGCGCCCAGCGGCAGCCCTTTCAGTCGGCGCAGCGTCTCGGCCATCGAGGCGCGGAACAGGCGCGTGCGCTCCGCGACCTCGGACAGCGATCCCAGGATCAGCCAGGCGCCCAGGCCGATGCCGGCGGCGGCGAAGGCCTTCTTCGGCTCCCATAGGGCGTAGGCCGCAAGCGCGCCGACGATCGCCAGACCCCCCGCGACCGCCAGACGCTGCATCGCGCCGGGCAGGTCGCCCCGCTTCCAGGCCAGCAGCGGGCCGGCCGGCAGGATCAGGAAGGCGACCATCATCAGCGGGGTAAAGGTGGCGGCGAAATAGGGCGGGCCGACCGAGATGGTCGCGCCGGACGCCGCTTCCAAAATCAGCGGATAGAGGGTGCCCAGCAATACGGTCGCGGCCGCCGCCGTCAGGAACAGATTGTTCAGCACCAGCGCCCCCTCGCGGCTGACCGGCGCGAACAGTCCCCCGCCCTTCAGCTGCGGCGCGCGCCAGGCGAACAGGGCGAAGGCGGCGCCGGCCGTGACGCCGAGAATGGCCAGCAACATCAGCCCGCGCTGGGGATCGACCGCGAAGGCGTGGACGGATGTCAGCACGCCCGACCGCACCAAAAAGGCGCCCAGCATGGAGAAGGTGAAGGCCAGCAGGGCCAGAAACACGGTCCAGCCGGACAGCGCGCCGCGCCGCTCGGTCACGACCGCGCTGTGCAACAGGGCCGCGCCCGCAAGCCAAGGCATGAAGGAGGCGTTCTCGACCGGGTCCCAGAACCACCAACCGCCCCAGCCCAGCTCATAATAGGCCCAGAAGGAGCCCAGGGTGATGCCGACGGTCAGGAAGGCCCAGCTGGCCAGCGCCCAGGGTCGGACCCAGCGCCCCCAGGCGGGCCAGAAGGCGGTCTGCGCCCGTCCCTCGATCAGGGCCGCGACCGCCAGAGAGAAGCAGACCGAAAACCCGACATAGCCGGCGTAGAGCAACGGCGGATGCACGGCCAACGCCGGGTCCTGCAACAGCGGGTTCAGCGATGCGCCCTGGAACGGCGCGGGGTCCAGACGAGTGAAGGGGCTGGAGGTGAAGACGGCGAAGGCCAGGAACAGCGAGCCCAGCGCGCCCTGCACCGCCACGGCCGAGGCCTTCAGCCCGAACGGCAGGCCGCGCGCCCGCGCCAGCGCCCCGCCGAAGACGGTCAGCACCAGACACCACAACAGAAGCGACCCCTCGTGGCTGCCCCAGGCGCCGGCGACCTTGTAGAGCATCGGCTTGTCGGTGTGGCTGTTGGCCGCAACGTTGGAGACCGAAAAGTCCGACACGACGAAGGCGTAGATCAGGGCTGCGAAACTGAGCGCGACCGCCGCCGCCGCCGCCAAAGCCGCGCTCTGGGCGGCCCCGGCCAGGACCGGGCTGCGCCGCGCGCGTCCGGCCGCCGAAAGCCCGGTTTGCAGGATCGACAGCGCCAGCGCCAGCGCCAGGGCGAAGGCCCCAAGCTCGGCGATCATAAGCGGGTCGGCGCGCTATCGGCCTGCGGCCTGCTTGAGCGCGTTTCGGAGCCGTCCGGCCGCCACTCGCCTTTTTCCTTCAGACGGTCGGCGACCTCGCGCGGCATATAGTTCTCGTCGTGCTTGGCCAGGACCTGACTGGCGTGGAAGGTGCGATCGGCGCTGAAGGCCCCTTGCGCCACGATCCCCTGCCCTTCGCGGAACAGGTCGGGCAGGTCGCCGTGATAGACGACGCGGGTCGTGGCGGCGTTGTCGGTGACGACGAAGGCGACCACGCCGTCGCCAGACTTTTGCACGCTGCCGGCCTCGACCAGACCGCCCAGGCGGATGTTGCGGCCCTCCGGCGCCTTGTCGGCGGTGGCCTCGGACGGCGAATAGAAGAAGGTCACGCTGTCCTGCATCGCCCACAGCGACAGGCCGACCGCCAGCGCTAGGATCGGCGCCACGGCGGCGACGACCCACAGGCGGCGACGCGCCTTCGGCGATTTGGGCAGCCAGCTCATGCGACGGACATTCCGGATTCCAAGGACGGACCGGCGGCATATACCGCCGTCGTCGCGCAGGACCAACGCGTCATTGCGCGCCGCCCTTCGGCAGTCGGCGTTCCAGATCCAGACGGCGCGGATCGGCCGGGTCGAGCGCGGCGATCAGGGGCGTCCACAGGGTGCGGGCCTCGGCGGCGTCACCGCGCCGCAACGCCGCTTCCCCCAGGAAGAAGCGCGCGCCGAGCTGATCAGGGTCGAGTTTCATGGCCTCGCGGAAGGCGGCCTCGGCGTCGCCGCCGATCTGGTTGTCGTTGGCGACGACCAGGCTTTCGCCCAGTCGCGCCCAGGCCTGGGCGTCACGGGGGTCCAGGGCGATCAGACGGCGAAAGGCGGAGGCGGCGCCCAGCGGATCGCCGGCGGCGAACCGGGCCGCGCCCAGCATGGCCAGCGCCTGCCGATCCTTGGGCCGTTCCTGAACGACCCGCGCGGTCACTGCCGCCAGTTGCGCTGGCTCCAGCCGATCCAGATTGGCGGCCCAATCGTCGACACGCCGCTCATAGGCCTGATCCGGCAGGCCGGGCGAGCCGGTGAAGACATAGAGGCCCAGCGCGCCCGCGACCGTCACGCCGATCCCGCCCAGCACCCAGAACCGATCGCTGACGCCGGCCACTGGGGTCGTGGTCGCCGAAACGGCCAGAAGCCGCCGCCCCGCCTCGGCGCGCGCACCCGCATAGGCCGCCTCGTCCAGCAGGCCGCGCGCCTTCAACCGATCCAGTTCCTCGATCTCGCGCGAGCCGGCCTGGGTTTCGGCCCCTCCCGCCGGATCGGCGCCGCGCCGTGCGCCGGTCAGCACCAGCAGGGCGGCCAGGGCCGCCGCCAGTCCCGTCATTATCCAGAACACGATCATCTTCGCCGTCTAACCCATCCGCGAACGTCCGGCGAGGCGTCGTTTCAGCCCAGCCGCGCCATTTCCGCTGAGGCTGCGCGTCGCCTGACCGCGCGCGCCGCCTCCAGCGCCTCGATCACGGTCAGGAACCGCGCCGCGACCCCGATCAGACGCAGCACGTGGTCCGGATTTTCGGCCTCGCCGTCCGACAGACTGTTCAGCGCCTCGTCGGACCAGGTGGAGAGGTACTCGGTCAGGTCGGCCTTCAGTCCCGAGCGATCGGCTTCGCAGCCGAAGGTGACGGCCGCGCCGCGCAGGGCCGCCACCGCCGCCAGCAAGGCCGCCGCAGCCTCGATCGGTTCGCCCTCGGCCGGCGCCTCCAGCCACGGCGACATCCGCGTCATGCGTCCGGTGATGACCTGACGCTTCATCGGCAGGGCGGCGTGGACGGCGCTGGAGGCGGACTTCATCAGGCCGGAAAGCTGGCCGGACACCTGGACCCGCGCCATCCGCGCCGCCTTGCCCCAGCTGGAATCGGGCCGCACCTGCAGGCTGAGGTCCATCTCGGCCAGCACGCCGGCGCACCAGTTGACGTCGTCCACCACGCCCAGCATCGCCGTCTCGCCCAGCGACGAACGGACCACGCCGGCGATCTTCTGCACCCGCGCCTGGACGGAGGTCAGCAGCCGCTCGACGAAGACGCCCATCTCGGAGTGGCTGAGGGTGATTTCGCGGTCTGCGAGGCGGCTGGTCCGCGTCACGACCCGCAGCATCCGCTCGGCGTCCGCCACATGGGCGAACAGGATGTCGATCATGCGCCGCCCGCCGTCCGGCGACATCGCCAGACAGTCCTGGATCAGCAGCCTGAGCCCCGCCAGTTGGTTGTCGTCGGGGCGTTCCAGCCAGACGGGCAGGCGCGGCAAGGCGCTGCGGGCCAGAGGCGTCAGGTCGAAACAGCCGGCCAGTTCGACCGGGGTGGATGGGGGCTGGTCGTCGGCGGGGCGCTGAAACTCCGGCCAGACGTCGCGCGGCCGGTCGCGCAGCACGGCGGCCGCCTTGGCGCACAGCCGATCGGCGGCCAGGGTCCATTCGCCGTCCACGGCCACGGCGCCGTCCAGCAGCGGGAGGAAATCCTCCTCGCCTTGCACCGCCTCGCGCCAGACCCGTTTCAGGACCCGAGGCGGAAAGACCAGGGCCGGCACGCCGTCGGCGCGCGGCTGAAATAGCGGCAGCAGGGGGGCGAAGGCCGTGCCGCGACGGGCGCGATCGCGCGCCTCTGCGGCGACGATGTTCGCCAGTTCGGCCGCCTTGTCGCCCTTCAGCGCCGCCACGGCTGCGCCCAGCATCCCCAGCGATGCGTCGGGACAGGCCTCGACGATCGCTGTCAGAGCGGCGTGGTGGGCGGCGGACAGGGACGGCACGAAAGCTCCTGCCAAAACTCAACTCAGGCTGGCACCGTGCGACAATCGGGTTAACAACGACTTGGCGTCTATTGAGACGGCGCCGCCACTTGAGTCAGGCGTCAGGCACGCCATATTGCCGCCACACCCGGCCCGCGCCGCCGCGCGCGCCGGAAAGGAAAGCCCATGCCCGTAATCGAGATCGACGGCCTGACCAAGACCTACAAGTCGGGGCATCAGGCGCTGAAGCGCATCGACCTGACGATCGACAAGGGCGAGATTTTCGCCCTGCTGGGACCGAACGGCGCGGGCAAGACCACGCTGATCTCCATCGTCTGCGGCATCGTCACGCCCACGACCGGGACCGTGGTCGCCGACGGCCATGACATCCAGTCCGATTTCCGCGCCGCCCGCACCAAGATCGGTCTGGTGCCGCAGGAGCTGACCACCGACGCCTTCGAGACCGTGCTGGCCACCGTCACCTTCAGCCGGGGCCTGTTCGGCAAGGCGCCGAACCCCGCCTTCATTGAAGGCGTGCTGAAGGACCTGTCGCTTTGGGACAAGCGCGACGCCAAGATCATGACCCTGTCGGGCGGGATGAAGCGGCGGGTGATGATCGCCAAGGCCCTGAGCCACGAGCCGGACATTCTGTTCCTGGACGAGCCGACCGCCGGGGTCGATGTCGAGCTGCGCCGCGACATGTGGGCCATGGTCAGAAAGCTGCGCGAGCGCGGCGTGACCATCATCCTGACCACCCACTACATCGAAGAGGCCGAAGAGATGGCCGACCGGGTGGGCGTGATCCTGAAGGGCGAGCTGATCCTGGTCGAGGAGAAGTCGGCCCTGATGAAGAAGCTGGGCAAGAAGACCCTGACGCTGAACCTGATCGAGCCGCTGGCCGCCCTGCCCGCCGAACTGTCCGACTGGGACCTGACGCTGAAGAACGAAGGCGGCGAGCTGGAATACAGTTTCGACGCCAACGCTGACGACACGGGCGTGCCGTCGCTGATCCGCCGGCTTGAGGCGCTGAACATCGGCTTCAAGGACTTGAACACCCGCCAGAGCTCGCTGGAAGACATCTTCGTCAGCCTGGTCCACCAGAACGGAGCCGCGGCATGACCTTCAACGGATACGGCGTCTGGGCCATCTATCGTTTCGAGATGGCGCGGGCGCTGCGCACCCTGTGGCAGAGCGTGGTCACCCCGGTGATCACCACGGCCCTGTATTTCGTGGTCTTCGGCGGCGCGATCGGCAGCCGGATGCAGCAAGTGGACGGCGTGCCCTACGGCGCCTTCATCGTGCCGGGGCTGATCATGCTCAGCCTGTTCACACAGTCGATCTTCAACGCCTCGTTCGGCATCTATTTCCCCAAGTTCACGGGGACGATCTACGAAATCCTGTCGGCGCCGGTGTCGTCGCTGGAGATCGTGCTGGCCTATGTCGGCGCGGCGGCGACCAAGTCGGCGGTGCTGGGGCTGATCATTCTGGCGACGGCGGCCTTCTTCGTGCCGCTGCAGATCCTGCATCCGGTCTGGATGATGGCCTTCTTGATCCTGATTTCGGTGACCTTCAGCCTGTTCGGCTTCATTATCGGGGTCTGGGCCAATGGGTTCGAGCAGCTTCAGATGATCCCGATGCTGGTCGTGACGCCCCTGACCTTCCTGGGCGGCGCCTTCTATTCCATCGACATGCTGCCTGACGGCTGGCGCGCGGTGACGCTGTTCAACCCTGTGGTCTATCTGATCTCGGGCTTCCGCTGGGCCTTCTATGGTCAGGGCGATGTGGCCATCGGCGTCAGCGTCGCCGCCACCCTGGCCTTCTTCGCCGTCTGCCTGGGCATTGTCATGTGGATGTTCAAGACCGGCTACCGGCTCAAGAACTGATCCGTCACGAAACGGGCCAGATCGCCAGCGATTGAGAAGACCATGTCCGACGACCAGAAGACCCCGCCCCAGCCCTTCGCCCGCAAGCCGGTGACCTGGGGGCGTATGCCCGCGACGACCTTCCACGTCGGACCGGTGCCGGTCGCGCCCAATCCGCTGGACCGCATTCCCAATCCGCCGCCGCGCAAGCCCACGCCGCAACAGCAGCAGGCCTCGATCCACACCCAGAGCCTGGCCTCCGGCGTCGCGCCGGCCAAGGGTCAGACGACGCCCGCCAATCCCGCGCCGCGTCCCGCGCCTCGTCCGCAGGGGGCAAGCATCCTGGGCGGTTCGCTGATCCCGACGGCGCGCCCGGCCCAGGCCCAGCCTCAACCCCAGACTCCAACGCCGCCGCAGCCCAGGCCGCAGCCGGCGCCGGACGCTCAACCCGATCTCACCGTGCGGCCCCTGCCGGCGCCCAAGACGACGCCCGCCCCTGCGCCGAAGCCGGTCGCGGCCGAACCTGTCGCCGCCCCAGCGGTCGCGGCCAGACCCGCTGTTTCGCCTGCGGCTGCGCCGATCACGCCCAGCTTCGCCCGTGCGCCCGCCAAGACCTCGCGCCTGCCGCTCTATGTCGGAGTCGGGGTCGTCGCCCTTCTGGTCGCCGGAGGCGGCCTGTGGTTCGCGATGCGTCCCGCCTCGACCCCGGCGACGTCCACGCCCGCCGTCGTCGCCGATGCGCCTCTGACCGCCCCGCCGGCCGATACGATTCCTGCCGACGCCGCCCCTGTCGTCGCGACCGAACAGCAACAGCCTGCCGCGACGACCACACCGGCACCGCCCGCCACGACGGCTTCCGCGCCGGCAACGACAACGCCGCGCGCGACGACGGCCGCGCCCCGCACGCAGACCCAGCCCCAGGCGTCGGCCGCAACGACGCAACCGACGACGCGTGCGCCGACGACGGCCACCCCGGCGCCGTCCACGCCGGCTCCGACCGTCACGACCGAGCCGCTGGTGATCGTGCCGACGGCCCCGACTCCCGCCCCGACCGCTGCACGTCCGTCGAGCAGCGATCCCGACGGTCCGGTGGTGACGCGGCCCCAGCCGCTGGACTGATCGGCGGTTTCGCGCGCCGGGGCAGGTGACGAAACGCCCTTCAGCCCCTACCTACAGGCCATGACCGTTCACGCCTCCCCGCCGCCCATCCTCGACGCCGCCGGCGTCGATACTGATGAAGCCCTGTCGATCCTGAAAACGGCCCTGGCCGGCGCCGACGACGGCGAACTGTTCCTGGAGCGGTCCGAGAGCGAGAGCCTGGTCTTCGACGACGGTCGGCTGAAGTCCGCCGCCTATGACGCGACCGAGGGCTTCGGCCTGCGGGTCGTAGCAGGCGAGACCGCCGGCTACGCCCACGCCAACGAGATCTCGGCCGCCGCACTGCGTCGCGCCGCCGACAGCGCGGCCCTGGCCAAACAGGGGCATGAGGCCCGGGTCGCCGAAGGGCCCCGCGCCACCAATCAGAAACTGTATGGCGAGGTCGATCCCCTCGCCTCGCCCGCCTTCTCCGACAAGATCGCCTTGCTGGCCGAGATCGACGCTTGGGCGCGCGCCCGCGATCCGCGCGTGGTTCAGGTGTCCGCCTCGCTGATCGGCGAACGCCGCGCCATCGAAATCCTGCGCGCCGACGAACGGGCGGTGCGCGATGTTCGCCCCCTCGTCCGGCTGAACGTCTCCGTCACCGTCGAACAGAACGGCAAGCGCGAGAGCGCCTCGTCCGGCGCCGGCGGCCGGGCCGGATTCGAGGCCTGGGTCGCGCCCGAACGCTGGCAGGCCCAGGTGGACGAGGCCCTGCGTCAGGCCCTGGTCAATCTGGACGCCGTCGACTGTCCGGCGGGCGAGATGGACGTGGTCCTGGGCGCCGGCTGGCCCGGCGTACTGCTGCACGAGGCCATCGGCCACGGCTTCGAGGGCGACTTCCACCGTAAGGGGTCGTCGGTCTTCAACGGCATGATGGGCCAGCGCGTCGCCGCCCCCGGCGTCACCGTGGTGGACGATGGCTCAATCGCCGGACGGCGTGGATCGCTGTCGGTCGATGACGAGGGCACGCCCACCTCGCGCACCGTGCTGATCGAGGACGGAATCATGGTCGGGCTGATGCATGACCGGCTGTCGGCGCGTCAGCTGGGTGTCGCCGCAACCGGCAACGGCCGGCGCCAGTCCTTCGCCCATATGCCCATGCCGCGCATGACCAACACCTTCATGGAGGCTGGCCGGGACTCCAAGGCCGACATGATCGCCAATACGAAGCGCGGCCTCTACGCCGCCAACTTCTCAGGCGGCCAGGTGGACATCACCAACGGCAAGTTCGTGTTCCAGTGCAATGAGGCCTATCTGATCGAGGACGGGGTGATCACCGCACCCGTCCGCGGCGCGACCCTGATCGGCGACGGGGCCA
This sequence comes from Brevundimonas sp. SPF441, assembly GCF_009661015.1. Taxonomy (NCBI): domain Bacteria; kingdom Pseudomonadati; phylum Pseudomonadota; class Alphaproteobacteria; order Caulobacterales; family Caulobacteraceae; genus Brevundimonas; species Brevundimonas sp. SPF441. Next base: position 12,042 of record NZ_WJWX01000030.1, read on the forward strand.
CCGCCCTGACCAAGATTCAGATGGTCGGCGACGACTTCGCCTTCGATCCGGGCGTCGGCGTCTGCGGCAAGGCCGGACAAGGCGTGCCCGTCGGCATCGGTCAGCCCAGCCTCAAGATCGGCGGCCTGACGGTCGGCGGCACCGCCGTCTGAGCGAGCGGAACCGTATCGTCACGAAGCGTGTTTCCCCGCCACACTGGAGAGGAAACACCATGCCTACCGAACGCGAAGTCCAACATCCCGATGGCCGGGTTGAACGCATCACTGAGACCAGCGCGGCGCCCACCACCGTCGTCGAGCGTCGCGGCAGCGGCATGGGCGCCATCGTCGCCCTGATCGTCGGCCTGCTGGCCGTGCTGGTGATCGGTTACTTCCTGATGAACATGAACCGCAGCGACGCGGTCAAGGACAACGCCATCGCCGGCGCGGCCGAGAGCGTCGGCAACGCCGCCGACAACATCGGCGAAGCCGCCCGCGACGCCGTTCCGGAACGCAAGTAGGCTCTAGCGCGCCGATTGAGCGGGGGCGGAGGGGCGCCATTCGGGACCGATCGGTTCCAGCCCCTCCGCCTCCAGCCGATCCAGTACGCCGTTCGGCTCGGCCAACAGCCGCAAAGGCGCAATGGCGAAGGTGACTCCGGCTTCGGCCAGCGCCTTGTCCACCGCCGTATTCCATATGCGACGCAGATCGTCCGCCTGAGCCATCACCGACCAGTAGGAACAGGCCGTCGCCGCCTTTTCCAAGGGCGAGTCCAACACGGCCGGGATCCGGCGCAGACGCCAGTTCTCCGCACGTTGCGCGCCCGCCTCGACCCCAGCCTCCGCCGCCGTCGCCGCAGCGTCGATGCAGTCGAGGTAGCGTTCCGGCGGCGTCGTCAGAACCTTTTCGATCAGCTCGTCACCCCTGAAGATTCCGACGGGTTCAGCGGGTGTGCGATTGGCGCGCGTCGCCTGACGGACCAGGCCGGACACCGGACGCCCTCCACTGCTGTAACCGCCCAGTTCCATCAGATCGCCCGACAGGATCAGCATGCTGTCGCGGGTCGGGCCTTCGCCTGTCAGGCTTTCGACCCGGGCCTCAAGGTCCGGAGACAGATAATCGGCGCTGGTGCGCCCGTTCGGCAAACGGGTCAGCGTCCGAAATCGCCAGATCAGCCGGCCCACATCGGCCAGCGACGCCCGCCCCTCGACCGGAAACAGAACGCGGTCCGCACGATCAACCGCCGAGATGAGAGCGTCGGTGCGCCACTCCATCTTTCTGGGCAAACCGTCGATCGATCCGACCAGGATCAGGACGCTGTCGCCGCGCCGCACCTCCCACATCGGCCCCTCGATCCGGCGGGCGGTGACGACGATATCCTCGACGGCGTCCGATTGCGCATCCTGCGCGACGGCAGGCGCGGTCGTCAGCGCCGTCGCGGCAAGTAAAAGCAATAAAGAAGATGAGCGTCTGATCATTACATTGCTGTAAACTTCATTACTGTCGCTGGTGTAATGAAATCGCTGTAATGATGTCGTCGATTTAATCCACCTTGCGGCCTTGTAACTGGAGATGAACGCGGCGGATCGGCACACCTCTCGCCAACACCCGAGGGGAAGACCAATGACAAAGACCCTGCTGCTGGCCAGCACCGCCCTGCTTTTCACCGCCGGCGCCGCATTCGCCGGCGACGCTTCCACCACAGATCGGCCACAAGTCGCCGAGGCCCCGGTGCCGACCGGCCCGACCAACCAGGCGCCCCTGGCCGACGCCAGCCAGCGCGGCGTACTGGTCTTCACGCCGGACTTCTTCGCCGCCCAGCGCCCGAATACGGCGCTCGACATGGTCAACCGCGTCCCCGGCTTCTCCATCGACAACGGATCGGGCGCGCGTGGCTTTGAAGGGGCGGTCGGCAATGTGCTGATCAACAACAACCGCCCCGCCTCAAAGAACGATTCGGGTTCGAACGTCCTGGGCCGGACCCTGGCCAATCAGGTCGAGCGCATCGAACTGATCCGGGGCGGTGCGCCGGGCATCGACATGCAGGGCTATTCCGTCGTCGTGAACGTCATCCTGAAGACGACCGACAGCCGCCAGTCGATCCTGACCTGGAACGCCATGCTGTTCGAAGGCGGCCATGACATCTATGGCGGCTCCTATCAGTTCACGCAGAACAAGGGCGACCGCAGCTGGGGCGTGACCCTGTCGGACGGCATGGGATCCAGCGATTCCAACGGCGTCGGCCGTTCGGTCCGTCGCAACGCCGCTGGCGATGTCATCCGCGACGAGCGGTACGAGAACGACGGCTGGGGCGGCGGCCAAGGTATTCGCGGCAACTACACCGGCCCGTTGTTCGGCGGAAAGCTGGAAGGCACCGCCCGCTATGGTCTGAACGACTATCAGAACTGGACCGAGCTTTCGTCGCCAACCTCCTTGCGCCGCAGCGACTACGCCGAAGACGGCGATTCCGGTGAGTTGGGCCTGACCTGGACCCGCACCCTGAACCCGCGCTGGACACTAGAGACTCGTCTGATCCACGAGTTCTCCAGCTTTGACAGCGTCTCGGGCAGCAATGAGACCCTGAACGGGACGGCGGCGCCAGAGCAGCAGTTCAAATCCAACGGCGACTCGTCGGAATCCATCCTGCGCGCCCTGGTGCGTCACGAACGCTCGCCCGCCCTGACAATCGAGGCCGGCGCCGAGATCGCCTACAATATGCTGGACGTGAACCAGGCCTTCACCATCGGCGGCGTCGGCGTGCCCCTACCCAGCGCCTCGGTCAAGGTCGAGGAGACGCGCGGCGAGGCCTTCAGCAAGGCGACCTGGCGGATCAATCCGAAGCTGACGCTGGAGGGCGGCGTGCGCCTCGAGGCCTCCACCATCAGCCAATCGGGCGATGCGGATCAGGAAAAGAGCTTCTTCTTCGCCAAGCCGCGGCTGCTGGCGACCTGGACGCCGATGGCCGACAACCAGCTGCGTTTCCGCTTCGAGCGCGAACTGGGTCAGTTGGACTTTGGCGACTTCGCCGCCTCGGCTGAGCTGAGCGACGGCACGGTGTTCGGCGGCAACGTCGATCTGGAGCCGGAACAGCGCTGGATTTCCGAGCTGTCCTATGAGCGCCGCTTCTGGGGCGAGGGCGTGGTCTCGATCGGCTATCGCCACGACCGCATCATCGACGTGATTGACCGCCTGCCCCTGCCCGGTGGCCTGTCGGCGACCGGCAACATCGGCGACGGAACGCTGGATCAGCTGTCGCTGAATGTCGTGGTGCCGCTGGACAAGGTCGGGATTTCGGGCGCCCGGTTCACCTTTAGGAACGATTGGAACAAGACCAGCGTCACCGACCCGACCACGGGCGAGGACCGCCGCATCTCGGGCGTGCGTCCCAGCCAGGCCAATGTCGGCTTCCAGCAGGACATCACCTCTTGGAAGACCCAGTGGGGGATCAACTGGCTGCCGCGTCTGGGCCAAGCGACCTACGATCCGGACCAGACCTTCGCCTGGCGCGGCGCGGACTATCTGGAGGCCTTCGTCGAATACAAGCCCAGCCCGACCCTGTCGCTGCGCGCCCAGCTGAACCTGTGGGACGACTTCACCCAGCAGCGCACGGTCTACGCCACGCGCAATCCGCGCACGGTCGCCTTCGTCGAGGAGCGCTCGATCGACCCGCGCACCTTCGTCTCCCTGCGGGTCCGCAAGACCTTCTGAGGCGCGCTTCACGCAGCAAAAAGCCCCGGCGGATCGCTCCGCCGGGGCTTTTCCTTGATCAGGCGCCGATCAGTGGCTGGGCGTCGAGGCCGCAGGACGGGCGACGTTGCCATCTTCCTGACCGCGGTCGTTCAGCGCCGGGCCGGGATGGTTGTCCCCGTCATTGGCGCCATGCGACCAGCCCTTGATGAAGTGGCTGATGACGATGAAGGCAACGCCGATGCCCATGCCCCACAGGCCCAGCAGCTTGAACACTTCAAGCGAGGTCTGCAGCGCAAGGCTCGGGTTCAGCACCTGGCCGCCCACCGTCTCCGTACCCGCCAGGCCGGCGATCCAGCCGCCGACATATTGGGCGATGGAGCTGGCCAGGAACCAGACGGCCATCATGAAGCTGACCACCTTGGCGACGGACAGTTTGGTGATTTCCGACAGGCCCACTGGCGACAGGAACAGCTCGCCGGTCGTGTGGAAGAGATAGAGCAGACCCAGCAGGAGCAGCGGCATCTGGAAGGCCGAGTTGGCCATGCCGGCGCCCCACACCACGATCATGAAGCCCAGTCCGACCTGGAGAAGGCCGAGGCCGAACTTCAGCGTGGGGTTGGGGTCCAGGTTGCGCTTGCCCAGGAAGGACCAGAGCGCGGCCATGATCGGTGCGAAGATCAGGATGAAGCCCGCATTGAACGACTGGGTCTGGGCCGCCGTGATGGTGGCGTCGATCCAGGGACCCGACGTGCTGAGACCAGCGGCGGCGATCTGGGCCGGGGTGCCGACGGTGACGCCCAGAAGCTGGAACGCCTGCGGGGTGATGCTGAGATCGACGTTACGGTCGGCGAACAGGTTCAGAGAGGTGCCGGCCTGTTCGAACAGGGTGAAGAAGACGACCGACCCGAAGATCAGCACCAGGGCCAGCATCATTCGCTCACGCTGCGCCTTGTTCTCGCAAACCTTGACGATGACGTAGAGGATGAACAGCAGCGACGCGACGGTGGCGGCGCCCAGAACCCACCCCACCAGGGCGTTGCGCTGGACCATGAACCAGACGACGCCGACGCCCAGGATGCTGAGCAGATAGATCGACCATTCGCGGTTGATCGGACCCAGCATGGGCTTGCTCAGATTGGCTTCGGCCGGAGGCTCGCCCTTGCCTTGCAGCAGGGGTTTGCCCAGCACGAAGACCACCCAGCCCAGCGCCATGCCGACGCCGGCCAGGCCAAAGCCTGCCCACCAGCCGACGGTCTGACCCAAAAGGCCGCACAGCACCGCCGCCCAGAAGGCGCCGAGGTTGATGCCGTAGTAGTAGAGGGTGAAGCCGGAATCCCGCCGCGGGTCACCTTGCGGATAGAGCTGTCCGACGATGGTCGAGATGTTGGGCTTCAGGAAGCCGACGCCCATGATGATGAAGGACACCGCCAGATAGAAGACGTTCACGCCCGCCATGTCGCGGGTCGCGTCGATCTTGTATTCGCCGGTCGGCAGCACGGCCGGCAGCGGCGAGGCGGCGGGCAGGTTCTCGATCGCCAGGCCGTTCTCGGCCGCCTCAAAGGCGTATTTCTGGCCGTTGACGACGATCGACACTTCACGCGCCGCGCCGCGGCCTTCGGCGTCGATCTGATAGGTCTGACCGGCGTAGGTCAGGGTTTCGGTCGCGGGACGGCCCTCGAAAGCCATCATGCCGTGACCGGCGACCAGGAGCAGGGCGCCGAAGGCGACGGCCTTGCGCGTGCCGATGAAGCGGTCGGCCATGATGCCGCCCAGCAGGGGCAGCAGATAGACCAGCGAGGTGTAGGAGCCGTAGGTCGACCCCGCCATGGCGTCGTCGAACAGGAAATGTTGCGTCAGGAAGAAGATCAGGATGCCGCGCATGCCGTAGTAGGAGAAACGCTCCCACATCTCTGCGAAGAACAGGATGATCAGTCCGCGCGGGTGGTTTTTGAGGATCTGCATCAGCACCGGCACGCCCGTGGCGAAGGTGATGATCAGTCCAAGGGCGACGACGATGTTCATGCGCGAGTCCCCCTAATCGTCTTCACGCGTCGTGTAAGTCGCGCCTTCCCCAAATCCGTCCTCAACGGCTCACTCCCAACTGCCGCGCCGCTTATCGGGCGCGCGAAAGGCGCATACCCAGCACAGCGGGCGAATCCGAACAAGTGTTAAGGCTGTCGCGGGGCGCCCGAGCGACGCGCGAGGAAAGCGAAAAACAACCCTGGGTGACGCCCGATGGCGCACATCCTGCTAGGTCGGTTGTCAGAAACGCTCGCGGTTTCATAATGGGAAGGCGCGCCAGATGTCTGTCAGACCGATCGACGCTCCAGACCATGCGGCGCTGAACCGGCTGCATCGTCAGGTCGGCTGGCCCGAGCGGTCGCCGGCCGGATGGCGCTGGCTCGAGGCCAATCCGGCGCGGTTGGCGCTGGGCGCGCCCGCCGGATGGGTCGTGGCCGACGAGGACGACGACGCCGTCGCCATGCTGGGCAACTTCATCCAACGGTTTCGCCAGGGCGCCCAGGACCACTTCGGCGCCACCGGCTTTTCGATCATCGTGCCGCCCAGCCAGAAGGGCGCCAGCCGGCCGCTGATCCGCACCTTTCTGAAACAGCGAGGCCTGTTCGCCCGCTACACCTTCAACGCCAATGCCCGCTCGGCGCCGCTGTACGGCCTGTTCGACATGAAGCCCTGGCCGGCCGAAAGTCATGGACTGAAGCTGTCGTGGATCGCCGACCGTCTGGCCTGCGCTCAGGGTCGGGGTCTGCGCCTGTTGCTGGGCCGCACCTCCGCCGAAACCGCCGCGCGTCTGGGCGAGCGGCTGATGAACGGGCGCGTGTTTCGCCAGACGCCGCTGGTGCTGCCGGCTGGGGTGACAGTGCTGCGCGATTTGTCGGACGCCTCACCCTATGCGGACTTCTGGCGTCGGCTGTCGCAAGAAGAGCGTCTGCTGGCGGATCGCAGTCCGGAAATCCTGCGCTGGCGGTTGGCGGACCCCGACCTGAGCCTGCCGCCGGTCATGCTGGCCTGCGTCAGGGATAGCCGTATCGTCGGGATGGCGATGGCGCAGATGACCAAGACCAGCCTGATCGAGCCGCCCTCTCTGGACATCCTCGACCTGATTGCGCTGGAAACGGCGCCCGATGCGATCCCGCTTCTGACGCAGGCGCTGATCGACAACGCCCGCGCGCTGGGCGCCGCCAAGGTGCGGCTGCAGATGGTGACGCCGCGCTTGCTGGCGCAGTTGGGCGATCTGGCGAAGACGGCGCGGCGCGAAGGCGGCTGGGGACATTGTCACGCCATCATCGACGACCCCGCGCTGGCGGCCGCCTGGGCGCCGACCCCTTTCGACGGCGACTACGGCATCTGTTCGCGCACGCCGCCGATGCCCAAACCCTTGGCTGACGCCGCAATCACGCGCCCGACCTTGGGCGGGCGCGTGTCCAAGGCCTGATCAGGCGTTAGGGCGGGCCTTCAGCTCGTCGCGGATCTCTGCCAGCAGGGCTTCGGTCGCCGTCGGCGCGGCCGGCGCCGGATCGGGCTTGGCGGCTTCCTGACGACGCAGGGCGTTGATGCCCTTGACCACGAGGAAGACGACCCAGGCGACGATCAGAAACTGGATCACGGTGTTCAGGAAGGCGCCGTATTGGATCGCCACCTTCTCGACGGCCTCGGTCGCCGGGTTCTCAGCCCTCAGCACCCATTCCAATTCCGAGAAATCGATGCCGCCGGTGATCAGGCCGATGGGCGGCATCACGACCTGATCGACCAGGCTTTTGACGATGCCGTTGAAGGCGGCACCGATGATCACGCCGACCGCCAGGTCCACGACATTGCCCTTGACCGCGAACTCGCGAAACTCCGACAGCAGGCTCATGAGATTTCCTTAAGAAAGTTAGATCAGGCGTCGCCCGAGGCGTTCAGCCGCTCGCGCAGCTCCTTGCCGCTCTTGAAGAAGGGGACGGCCTTGGCAGGCACCTCGACGGTTTCGCCAGTACGCGGATTGCGACCCGCACGCGCGGGGCGCGACCGCACCGACAGGGCGCCGAAACCGCGCAACTCGACCCGGCCGCCTTCGGACAGGGCCGAGGTCATGGTGTTGAGGATCACATTGACCAGCCGCTCGACCTCGGCGTGGGTCAGGTGGGTGTTTTCGGCTGCAAGCTTCTCGATCAGTTCGGACTTGATCATCTGCGCCCCCGCGAGCTCGGAATGACGGGCTGTTTCGCCCGCCGTCGATCCAGAGCCCACACCCTAACCTTCGACAGGCTCTGTAAAAAGCCCTTATCCGACAATGATGCGCGCCATTCGCAAGAAAAATGTCCGGAAGTGGACACAGGGGTGTGCCAGACAGAGAAAAGGGCGACGGGATTGCTCCCGCCGCCCTCATTCTTTGTCGCTATCGCGGAGCGCGCGGCGCTCTGCGGATTGAGCAAGGCGACCGAAGGACGCGGTGCGCCCCTCGGCTTGAGCCTTAGTCCTTGGTGCCTGCGTTCTTCAGCGCGGCGCCCAGGATGTCGCCCAGCGAAGCGCCTGAATCGGACGATCCGAACTGTTCGATGGCTTCCTGCTCGTCCTTCATTTCCAGCGCCTTGATCGACACGGAGACGCGGCGCGAGGCCTTGTCCACGGCGGTGATCATGGCGTCGACGCGGTCGCCGACGGCGAAGCGTTCCGGACGTTGCTCGTTGCGGTCGCGCGACAGGTCCGACTTGCGAACGAAGGCCGTGACCGGCGCGTCGTCTTCACCGAACTTGACCTCGATGCCGCCCGACTCGATCGCCGTCACGGTGACGGTGATCTGCTGGCCGCGGCGATAGGTGTCGCCCTCGCCGATCGGATCGCCGCCCAGCTGCTTGATACCCAGCGAGACGCGTTCCTTCTCGACGTCGACGTCCAAGACCTTAGCCTTGACCATCTCGCCCTTGCGGTAGCGCTGGATGGCCTCTTCACCCGACACTGACCAGTCGAGGTCGGACAGGTGCACCATGCCGTCGATGTCGTTGTCCAGGCCGATGAACAGGCCGAACTCGGTGGCGTTCTTGACTTCGCCCTCGACGGTCGAACCGATCGGGTTGTTGGCGACGAAGGCGTCCCACGGATTGTCCTGAGCCTGCTTCAGGCCCAGCGAGATGCGGCGCTTGGAGGCGTCGACATCCAGAACCACGACGTCGACTTCCTGCGAGGTCGAGACGATCTTGCCGGGGTGGACGTTCTTCTTGGTCCAGGACATTTCCGAGACGTGCACCAGGCCCTCGACACCGGCTTCCAGCTCCACGAAGGCGCCGTAGTCGGTGATGTTGGTGATGCGGCCCGTGTACTTTGCGCCGACCGGATACTTGGCTTCCACGCCGTCCCAGGGGTCCGACTGCAGTTGCTTCATGCCCAGCGAGATACGCTGGGTGTCCGGGTTGATCTTGACGATCTGGACCTTGACGGTGTCGCCGACGGCCAGAACCTGGCTCGGGTGCGAAACGCGCTTCCACGACATGTCGGTGACGTGGAGCAGGCCGTCGATGCCGCCCAGGTCAACGAACGCGCCGTAGTCGGTGATGTTCTTGACGACGCCTTCGCGGACTTCACCCTCGGCCAGCTGACCGACCAGTTCCGTGCGCTGTTCGGCGCGGGCTTCTTCCAGGATGGCGCGACGCGACACGACGATGTTGCCGCGCGGACGGTCCATCTTCAGGATGGCGAAGGGCTGTTCCTTGCCCATCAGCGGGCCGACGTCGCGGACCGGACGGATGTCGACTTGCGAACCGGGCAGGAAGGCCGAGGCGCCGCCCAGGTCGACGGTGAAGCCGCCCTTGACGCGACCGACGATGGCGCCGTTGACCGGCTGGCCTTCGGCGAACACGACTTCCAGACGGGTCCAGGCTTCTTCGCGACGGGCCTTGTCGCGGCTGATGACGGCTTCGCCCAGGGCGTTCTCGACGCGCTCCAGGTAAACCTCGACGTTGTCGCCGACCTTGGGCAGGGCGCCGTCGTCGCCTTGGCCGAATTCGCGCATGGCGATGCGGCCTTCGGTCTTCAGACCAACGTCGATGATGACGATGTCTTTTTCGATGCCGACGACGCGGCCGTGCACGACCTGGCCTTCGCCGAAGTCGCGACCCGACAGTTGTTCGTCGAGCAGCGCCGAGAAGTCGTCGCGCGTGGGGTTGAGAGTATCAGACATGAAGCTCTGGTGTTTCCAGTGGGGCTGTGGCGCGTGACCGAAGGACGATCCCGCGCGAGGTGGACCCCTGACGCAGCGAAAGGCGGCGCGCGGGGCGATGGGAAAAGATGGAATCAGGTCGTCGGGATGCGAGGCCGTTCAGAACGATCAAAACGCCCGCGGAGGCCGAGGGTGGGAGCGTTGGATTTGCGAGGGCAGGTCAGAGACCGTGTTTCGCGCGCGCCGCCTCGACGATACGGCGGGCCGCATCGAAGGCGGCCTCTATACCCAGATCGGTCGTATCCAGCAAGACCGCGTCATCGGCCTGAACCATCGGGGCCGCTCCGCGCCCGGCGTCGCGCTCGTCGCGGCGCTGGATGTCGGCCAGCATGGCGTCAAAGGCGATGTCCGATCCGCGCGCGCTCAGCTGCTTCCAGCGGCGCGTGGCCCGCACCTCGGGCGTCGCGGTGACGAACAGTTTGGCCTGAGCGTTCGGCGCAATCACCGTGCCGATGTCGCGTCCGTCGAGAACCGCGCCGCCCGCCTGGGCCGCGAAGGCCTGCTGTAGTTCCAGCAGAGCCGCCCGCACGCCGGCGAAGCTGGCGACACGGCTGGCGGCCTCGCCCGCCTCACCTGTCGTCAGGCGCGGATCGTCCGACAGGCCCGCCGCGTCGAGGCCCCGCGCCGCCTGCGTCGCCGCGGCCTCGTCATCCAACGATCCGCCGTCCGCCAGCACCTTTGCGCCCACGGCCCGGTACAGCAGCCCCGTATCCAGATGCGGCAGACCATAGGTCTGGGCCAGGCGCGCGGCGATGGTCCCCTTGCCAGAGGCGGCCGGTCCGTCGACGGCGATGATCAGGGTCAAGCAGGTCTCCGCAGCGCGTGGCGCATTTCAATCTCGATCCCAAACGCACGGGAGGCCGAACCTGATAGCGAGGATCGCCCGACCAATCCAGCCGAAGCCCTCAGTCCTGGCGTCCGACCAAATCACGAATTGCAAGGCTGGCCAGCAGGACCGCCAGGCCCGCCCCTGCCGCAACCGACGCCACATAGAAGCCGAGGACGCTCCAAAACAGCACGGGGCGCTCCGACAACAGAACGTCCGGCCCCTTTCGGTTGTTCAGCACCCCGGCATCCAGGCTTTGGACGATTTCACGGGCTCCGATCACGCAGAACCAGCCGATCAGGATCGCGATCGCCAGCGTCAGGATCGGCTTGATCCAGCCCGACGGCCCCGGCCGGTTCACGACCATGCCTTCCAACGCGCCAGAACCACGACCGCGAAGGCCGCCAGACCCAGCCACAGCAGACAGGCGACGCCGCTCAGCGCAACGGTCGAATAGAAGAAGGCGTCGCCCTCGGCCCTGAGATGCACGGCGCCATGCTTGCCCGAGACCCGGCCTGTCGTCACACCTTGCCAGACGATCCAGGCCGTCCAGCCGGCTCCGCCCAGACAGGTCAGAAGACCGAGGACCGCGATGCCCCGACCGAGGACGTCGCGCGCGGGCTTCACGCGATCCGCCCGCCCAGCCCGTTCATCATCTCGACGAAGCCGGGGAAGCTGGTGGCGATCATCCCAGGCTCGTCGACCGAGACCGGCTGTTCGGCGGCCAGGCCCAAGACCAGATGGCTCATGGCGATGCGGTGGTCGTGGGCGGTGTGGACCAGGCCGCCGCCACGCACCGACCCGCCCTGGCCGGCGCCGGTGACGATGAAGCCCTCCGGCTCCTCCTCGACCTGAATGCCGCAGGCGCGCAGCCCCTCGACCATCAGCGAAATCCTGTCGCTTTCCTTGACCCGCATTTCACCCACGCCGCGCATGACGGTGACGCCGTCCGCAAAGGCCGCCGTCGCCGCAAGGATCGGATATTCGTCGATCATCGAGGCGGCGCGATCCTCGGGCACGACCACGCCCTTCAGGTACGAGTGACGGGCGGTGATGTCGCCGACCTCTTCGCCCCCGGCCTCACGCCGGTTGGTGATGGTCAGGTCGGCGCCCATCTCGATCCAGGTGTCGAACAGGCCGGTGCGAAGCGGGTTCAGCATCACGCCCTCGACCGTGACCTCGGACCCCGGAACGATCAGACCCGCCGCCAGGGGAAACGCCGCCGAAGACGGATCGCCCGGCACGGCGACGGAGGTCCCGGTCAGGGCCTGCCCGCCCTTCAGCGTCACCTTCCAGCCCTCGCCCCGCTCCTCGACGCCCACCTCGGCGCCGAAGGCCCGCAGCATCCGCTCGGTGTGATCCCGGCTCTTTTCGGGCTCGACCACCGATGTGACGCCCTCGGCGTTCAGCCCCGCCAGTAGGATGGCCGACTTCACCTGGGCCGAAGCCACCGCCTGCACATAGTCGATGGCCTTCAGCGCGCCGCCGGTCACGGCCACAGGAAGCCGATCCTCGGCCGCCTGCCAGTCGAACGCCGCACCCATGTCCGCCAGGGGTCCCGTGACCCGCTTCATCGGCCGCTTTCTCAGCGAGCCGTCGCCATCGAAGGTCGCCGTCAGCGGATAGCCGGCCGCCGCGCCCATCAGCAGGCGCACCCCGGTTCCGGCGTTGCCGCAGTCGATCACCGAAGCCGGCGTCTTAAAGCCCCCCGCCCCCTCGATCCGCCATCTGCCGTCGCCGGTCCGCTCGACCTTGGCGCCGAAGGCTTCGACCGCACGGGCGGTGGCCAGGACGTCGTCGCCTTCCAGAAGGCCCTCGACCTCGGTCACGCCCGACGCCATTCCGCCCAGGATCATCGACCGGTGCGACATCGACTTGTCGCCCGGCGCGCGGACCGTTCCGGTCAGGGCGGAGGCGCGGCGCGAAGTCAGTTGGGACGGCATGATCACCCGCTTCAGGCTGTATTGTGCGAAGGGCCGCGCGGGCGGCGCGAAAGACAGCTTTTGACAGCGGGTCAAAGGGGTGGCAAGGGACCGCCCCGAATTCAACCCGTTGAAAGCATCCAAACGTGGCCAATCCCGAACTGGGCGCCAAACAGGTCTGCCCAAACTGCCAGGCGAAGTTTTACGACCTGAACCGTCGCCCTGCACACTGCCCCAAATGCGGAACCGACTTCGATCCCGAAGAGGCGATGAAGCTGCGCAGCCGCCGCGCCCGTCCCGGCTATCCGTCCGACGATGAGGACACGGAAGATCAGGTCAAGGACAAGAAGGTCGACGGCGACGAGGACGAGGAAGACGACGTCAAGACGCCGGAAATCGACGAGGAAGGCCACGAGCCGATCCTGACGCCGGACGACGAGGACGAGGACTCCCCGGCTGACGCCTCGGAAGAAGCCGGCATGGGCTCGACCGACGGCGACGACGATCTGCTGGCCGACGACGATGACGACTCCGTGCCGTTCATCGAAGACGAAGACGACGACTCGATCGACGACGAGATCGCCAAGCCGTCGCGCGACGACGACTGATTTTCGGGCCTATCGCGCTTCGCGCTACATGAGGCCCGTCTTCTTCGGGGCTTGTGGATAGGCTCAGATTCTTGTTGCACCCGCCGCATTTCCCGTTAGGGAGACGCGGCGGGACAGCAGGCCTTTCACACCTTTCGGTTTGAAAAATCTGCGTATTTTCACCTTTAGGAACGCGGTGAAAATAAATCTCGAAACGGGCTTGATCGCAGAAAAAGCCTGACCTAGTTTCCGCCGCCTCGCCGGGGGCCATCGCAAGATGAACCGGGCGATCCAGACCGACAGGTCCGGGGCTTTAGCTCAGTTGGTAGAGCGCTTGCATGGCATGCAAGAGGTCAGCGGTTCGACTCCGCTAAGCTCCACCATCGTCACCTCCGAGCACCGCAAGGTGTTCGGAGGGACGGCCATCCTCACCCACATTTTCGATCCGCAGAAGTCGCCACTGGGCGCGCGACTAGGCGCTCGCCTATCGTCCGATGACGAATGCGGCAGGCGGCTCGATCCGAACCTCCCGCCGCGATAGCCGCCGGTCAGTTCTCGACTTCGGTCGACCCTTGCCGGAACTCTTCGGCCGGCACGAAGGCCGAGCCTTCTTCATCCAACACCCAGACGCCGATCAGCGCGGGGTGATCCGGGGTGACGTCTTCGTCCAGCAGGTCGCCCTCATAAACGCCGACATTGCTGTAATCGAAATCCAGCAGCAGCTGATCGGCCATGTCGATCATCTCGTCGGCCATGCGGCGTGCATAGCCCACCGCCTCGCTGGCGTCGGAAAAGTCGTCCGTCAACGTGTTGACCTCTGCGGCCTCGCTGCCCTGAACGGCGCTGGTGGTGACGATGGTGAATGCGGACATGGTGATCTTTCTTAAGTCTAAGGACTTCACCTAGCCCGTTTGGCCCCGCAACACGTCGAAATTCGGTTGCGCCATCGACGCTATCGATCGGCCCCGCCGCGATCGTTGCGCTTCGTCGCGCGATAGACCTTCTGCAAGCCGCCCAGCCGCCGGCGTTCCGCAGCCTTGGCGATCCGTTCCGCCTTGTCCCCTGCGGCCGCCAGTTCCGACTTCAGCTTCTGGAAATGCGCCCAGCGCGGTCCCTCCAGCGTGCCGTCCGCCAGGGCCGCCTGGACAGCGCATCCCGGCTCGCTCACATGGCCGCAGTTGGTGAAGCGGCACTCCTGCATCAGGTGTTCGATATCGTCGAAGACCGCTTCCACACCCTCTTCGGCGTCGATCAGGCCCACTTCGCGGATGCCGGGCGTGTCGATGATGAGACCGCCGCCGGGTAGCGGGATCAGCTGGCGATGGCTGGTTGTATGCCGTCCCTGGTCGTCGGATGCGCGGATCGCCTGGGTCGCCATCCGATCCTCGTTCAGGAAGGCGTTGACCAGGGTGGACTTGCCGACACCCGACGAGCCGATCAGGACACAGGTCTCGCCCGGCTTCACCTGAAGACGCAGCGCCTCAAGGCCGACGCCTTCGCGCACCGAGACGGTCAGGACCAGGGTCTGCGTCTCCAGCGCCGCCACCTGAGCGGCCTCGGCCTGGGGGTCGGCGCTGAGATCCGACTTCGTCAGAACAAGAACAGGCCGCGCTCCGCTGTCCATCGCCGCAGCCAGGAAACGCTGTATCCGGCGCGGATTCAGATCCGCATTCATCGAGGTGACGACGAAGGCCACGTCGATATTGGCCGCCAGGATCTGGGTTCGACGCACGCTGTCGGCCGCCCGTCTCACGAAGGCCGTGCGGCGAGGCAGGACGGCGTGGATGGTGGCGGCGCCGTCCTGAGGGTTCGGCGACAGCGCCACCCAGTCGCCCACTGCCGGGGGCCCAGTCTCCTGGGCTTCGTGCCGCAGTCGGCCGGACGCCTTGGCCTGAAGCTCGCCCGCATCCGTGACGACCAGATAGCCGTTGCGATGCTGGAGGATGACGCGGCCCGGCGTGTGACCGGCATGGGCATGCGGCGCAAACGCCGTCGCCCAGACCTCGGACCATCCATACTGTTCGATCAAGTCAACGGCATCCCTGTCGCTCGCGCTCCTCAGCCGGCTTGTGCTGAACACTGTCCCAAAGCCTTGCCAGTCGGCGCGGCCGCGAACAAGCATGCTTGCCGTCCCAGCGCCTCGGGAACGAAATGTCGGTCGGCGGCGCTCCGCTATCGAGACGATGTTCAGCGAGGAAAAACAGCGATGAGCGAGTTCAAGGAAGGCATGGAAGTCATCGGAGCCGACGGCGTGCACGTCGGCGTCGTGGACCGGGTGGAGAGCGACCGGATCAAGCTGACGCGCCGCGAGAACACCGGCGCCCACGCCGATCACCACCACTATATCGAGAACGGTTTCGTCGCCGGCGTCGAGGGCGACAAGGTGCGCCTGTCGGCCAACGCCGATGTCGCCGTCACGCTTGAAGAAGAGGAATCCGGTCGCCCGGTCGATCTCTGACCGAACGGCTCCGCGTGCCTAAAGCAGCGTGGCGGCCAGATTGACCGTCAGCGCCAGGATAACGGCGTTGAAGAACCAGGCGATCAGGCTGTGAAACGTGGCCAAGCCGCGCAGCTTGCGGCTGGAAATCTGCACATCGGCCGTCTGGTTCGCCGCGCCGATGATCAGGGCGAAGTGTAGAAAATCCCAGTAGTCCGCGTCCTCCTCACCCGGAAAGATCAGTCCGCCCTGATCGCCCTTGCCGTCGTCACGCGGGGCGTAGAAGCCGTGGGCGTAGTGCAGGGCGAAGATGATGTGCACGTACAGCCACGACAGGCCGACGGTGCACACTGAAAAGACCGCCTGCCCGACGGTCGGCTTGCCGTCGCTGGCCACCATGGCGAGGGCCAGGACCACGACGCTGGCCACGGCCGCCGCCATGCTGAGCGGCAGGACCAGAACGCCCGCCTGATCCAGCTCCGCCGCGCGGCGTCGCATCGCCTCCTGCGAACGGGCGCGAAAGATCCGCGCAAAGGTCGCGACGAGAAAGGTCGCCACGCCCGCGTCCCAGCCAGCCGCCAATCGCATCGGCCAGCCGACGCTGGCCGGCGCCAGCGCCGCGACGGCCGCCAAGACCAGCAGCCCGAGCCATAGCGACAAATGCAGACGGAACAGGCGCGCGACAGATCCCATGCCGCGAGATTGCGCATTCCTGGCCGCACGTCCAGCGACCGCGCGGCCTGCGGAGCGGCTACGACAAAATGGATTTCGTCTCATTGAGGGACACGTCTGTCGGCGACGTCATAGAAGTGTCGCTTATCGTTTCGGGGGAAACGCGAATGCTGGTGTCGATCGTGATCGGTGAGGCTCTTTATCTGGCGCATCGCTGTCGGCGGGCGCTGATCGCCTCGCCCGTGGTGCTGGTCGGTCTGTGGGCCGTGATGACCGTCATGCCGCACGGGTCGGTACACTTGCCGAACTGACGACGCGCCGTCGGCGGTCTTTCCAGGCACCGGACCGAATCTGGCGTCCCAGGCGTTGTCAGGTGTGAAAGCCACGCCGAGGACGCCCTGACCGACTTCACGCCATCACCCCAACGCATCCGCGTCATCGACTTGGAGACGGCCGGATCCGGCCCTCAGGACGTCTGCGAGATCGGGTGGCAGGACGTGGTGCGTGACGGGGTCGGCCCATGGCGTCTGGATGCGACGCGCGGCGCCCGTTTCGTAAATCCCGGTCGGCCGATTTCGCCCGACACCATGGCGATCCATCACATTCTGGACGAGTGGGTTCAAGACGCCGGCTATTGGAGGGCCGTCGCCCCGCTCATCCTTCGTCCCGAGGCGGGCGTGATCGCCCTGGCGGCTCACCGCGCCAGCTTCGAGCAGCGGTATTGCACCCCTGCCCTGTCAGGCGGCGCAAAGTGGATCTGCACGTGGAAATGCGCCTTGCGGCTGTGGCCCGACCTGCCGCGCTTCTCCAACCAGATGCTGCGCTATCTGCGCCGGCCCGAGGGCTTGGTGCATGAGCTGGGCCTGCCGGCGCATCGCGCCCTGCCCGACGCCTATGTCACCGCCCACCATCTGCGCGACATGCTGAACCAAACGAGCGTCGATCAGCTCCTGGCCTGGAGCCGCGAACCGGGACTGTTGCCCCGCGTGCCCGCCGGCCCTGAACGCGGCAAGGCGTGGAGCGCGGTGGATGCCGACCAGCTTCATATCCTGGCGTCGGGACGCGACATCGACATCGCCTTCACCGCCGCGACCGAGCTTCGCCGCCGCGGCCTGATGACGAACACGGCCGTCCGGACATCGGATCAGGGACGGCTGCTCTAGCGCGCAAACGCCAGCCAGGGCTGATGGCGACTGATCTGAAAAGAAAAGGAAATGGTGGACGCGACAGGGATTGAACCTGTGACCCCCTCGATGTCAACGAGGTGCTCTCCCGCTGAGCTACGCATCCGCCGTAGGGCTCCGAAAAACGTCTTCGGAGCGGGAAGAGCGGTCGTATAGCGGCGAGGCCGGTCGGCATCAAGCCGATTTAACGGCAAGAATGCGATTTCTCGCCAAACGCCGCTCGACCCACGCAGCGAAGGTTCAGGCCGCGACCATCCGCTCGACCTCATTGACCAGATCGCGCAGGTGGACGGGCTTGGACAACACCTTCGCGTCCGGCGTGGCCTGGGCGGCGGTCAGGGCCACGGCGGCGAAGCCGGTGATGAACATGATGCGCAGCCCCGGTTGGCGGGCGGCGGCGACGCGGGCGACCTCGATCCCGTCGGCGCCCGGCATGACGATGTCGGTCAGCAACAGGTCGTAGGGGCCATGCTCCAAGGCGTCGATGGCGTCGTCGCCGTTCTCGCAGTCGATGACCTGATGGCCCGCCCGCTCCAGCGCGCGCGTCAGAAATCCGCGCAGCGAACCGTCGTCTTCGGCCAGGAGGATACGCGCCATTCGAGAAACACCCTTGAAACAGACCGCAAACCTAGAGCCCGAACGGTAAACCGCCGATGAAATTCACCGATCAGCCGACTTCCTTCCACAGCGAAACCCGCTATGCGGGGGCATGACCGACGGCGGCGACAGCTTTTCGATCACCGCGCCGGCGGCGGATGCGCCCGCGACGGCGCTGGTCTTCGCCTCGCCCCACTCCGGCGACCTCTATCCCGACGACATGGGCGCCGCGCCGGGCCTGTCGCGGGCCAGCCTGAAAAGCGCCGAGGACGCCTTGGTCGGGCGCTTGATCGCAGAGGGACCGCCCAGAGGAGCCGCGCTGATCGAAGGGCGGATCGGCCGGGCCTATATTGATCTGAACCGTGATCCCTCTGAGCTTGACCCGGCCTTGATCGAGGATCTGGAGGGGCCGGTGGGGGCCAAGACGGCCGCCGGTTATGGCGTGATTCCCCGATTGGCCGGCGACGGAACGCCGCTTTACACGCGCCGGCTGACGCTGGCGGAGGCCAGACACCGCATCGCCAGGGTCCACGCGCCCTATCACCAGGCGCTGGACGAACAGATGCAGGCGACGCGCGCGACGCACGGACGAGCCGTGCTGATCGACTGGCATTCGATGCCGGCGCGCGCCGTCGGGGCCGAGGTCGTGCTGGGCGATCGTTACGGCTCGGCCTGCAGTGCGCGGCTCAGCCGACGGCTGCGCGAGTTGTTCGAGGGCTTGGGCTGGCGCGTGGCGCAGAACCATCCCTACGCCGGCGGTTGGTCCACCCAGCGCTGGGGGCGGCCGGACGAAGGCTATGAGGCCATCCAGATCGAGCTGAGCCGCAAACTCTACCTGGACGAGACGACGCTGGCCCCCAACGCGACCTACGCCAACACGCACAAGGCCCTGTCCCGTGTGATCGCCACCCTGTGCTCAGACGCGTGGTCGGCCTGACTGATCGCTGATCAGATCAAAAAAAAAAGCCGCACCCGAGGGTGCGGCATTAAAAGTCTATAGGGAGGAAACGCCCAGGAAGGGCAAGACGCCCGGAGGCGTCAGAGGTCAACTTAGGTTGCGATGCACAATGGGTCAAGACCCATGCGCGCCCGCATGGTCACGCCTTGTTACGCAAATATGGCGGGTCGCCTGACAAGACGGAGCTCTTTCGAAGAAAGTCGGAAGGCGCTCGATCTCGCAACTGCGAAAGGATTGGTTCAGTTGTCCAGCAGCCGCCGTGCGTTGCGAATGGCGCGGGCGGCGGGCGACGCCTCCTGGCGATAGATCAACAGACTGAACGAAGAGGCGACGCCCAAGGCCAGCCATAGTGGTCCGAACAGCCAGGC
Source organism: Brevundimonas sp. SPF441 (assembly GCF_009661015.1). Taxonomy (NCBI): domain Bacteria; kingdom Pseudomonadati; phylum Pseudomonadota; class Alphaproteobacteria; order Caulobacterales; family Caulobacteraceae; genus Brevundimonas; species Brevundimonas sp. SPF441. The sequence goes on from NZ_WJWX01000030.1 coordinate 31,478, forward strand.
CGCCGCCGCCAGGGCGAAGTAATAGCCGCGCACACCCTGACTGAAGGAACTGAGCGCCGGGTTCAGAAGCTGGCCCGCCGCCTCGCTGAAAGCCTTGCGGTCGGTCTTGGTGTGGATCTCCGGCGCCGCGCCGATCAGCGCCAGGGCGTAGTTCATCTGACGCAGCGCCCAGATGAAATCCAGAAAGCCGCGCGCCAGGCAGATCAGCACCAGCGCCAGCTTGGCCTCCAGAATCTTCATCGGCACGTTTTCGGCGCCGACGGCGGCGAACCCCTGAAGCGCGCTCTCGCCGCCGAACAGGATGCCTGCGACCGCCGCGATCAGCAGCAGGTTGGTGGAGGCGAAGAAGGAGGCGGAGTTGATCGAATGACCCATCAGCTGGCTGTCGATCAGCTTCATCTCGCGATGGGTCATGGATTGCATCCAGGCCGCGCGGACATGCTCCATGTCCTGGTTCAGCGAGCCGCCCCGTCGGCTGATGAACGCCAGGATGGGGCTGTATCCCAGCCAGCAGATGAAGAAGAGGGCCAGCGCCGCCCAATCGGTCCAGGTCATGATCCAGATGTCCGCGATGATGCGCCGAGACGCAAGTCCGCCGGGCCCGTGTTCGCCACATGTCGCCCTTGCCGTGACGGGCCGGGGAGCCTATCACCCTTCGCCTTTCAAAGTTTCGCAGTCGCAGCAAAGACCCGCCATGAACCTCGACGCCATTCCCGTCGGTCCGAACGCTCCCTGGGACATCAACGTCATCATCGAAATTCCGCAGGGCGGCCTGCCGGTGAAATACGAGATGGACAAGGCCTCGGGCGCGCTGTTCGTCGACCGCTTCCTGCACACCGCCATGTACTATCCGGGCAACTACGGCTTCGTGCCGCACACCCTGTCGGACGACGGCGACCCCTGCGACGTGATCGTGCTGAACCCGACGCCGGTCGTTCCGGGCTGCGTCATCCGCTCGCGCCCCATCGGCGTGCTGAAGATGACGGACGAGGCCGGCGGCGACGAAAAGATCCTGGCCGTGCCGGTCGATAAGCTGAACCCCTACTACACCGAGATCGCCAGCTATCGTCAGCTGCCGGCCATCCTGATCGAGCAGATCGAGCACTTCTTCACCCGCTACAAGGATCTGGAGAAGGGCAAGTCGGTCAAGGTCGAGGGCTGGGGCGACGCCGGCGAGGCCGCCGACCTGATCGCCAAGGGCATGCAGGCCCACCAGGACAAGCTGGCCAAGAACAAGGCCGCTAACGCCGCCTGATCCGGGCGACAAGCGCGTGAAGCCTTAAGGCGTCCTCCGATCAGGGGACGCCTTTTTGCTGAACCGTCAGTCTCGCCATTCGTGTCGCAGAAGGGCGTACTGACACGTGTTGACGTAGATCGGCTGGCCTGCGGCGTCGTTCGCGAACGAGATGAACTCGCGGAACAGCCCTTCTCGCCGCATGCCCAGCCGTTCGCAAAGCCTCTGTGACGCCAGATTGTCGTCCTCGACATAGGCGTACAGGCGACGGGCCGCCTTGTCCTTGAACAGATGGTCGACCAGGGCGCGAGCCGCTTCGGACGCATAGCCGGCGCCCCCATAGGCGCTGTTGAAGTTCCAGCCGATGGACCAGGTGTCCGGCGCCTCGAACATTGCGAAGACATCACCGATGACATGGCCGTCGGCCTTGGACTGGACGGCGATATGTTCGTCCTCGGCTGCGCGCTTGAGGACTTCCGCCTCGGCCGCCGCCATGTCCTGAAGCGCCATCGCGGCGAAACAGGCGGCGCGCGGATGATGAAGATAGGCGAGCAGGTCTGCGGCGTCGCCGGCCTGAAAGGATCGAAGGGTCAGACGATCCGTTTGCAAGGGTGTCATCAAGGGGCTCTGGTGCAGCTAACGCGGTCCTGACGATCGGCATGACGCCCTTTCGCCGATGACGATAGGATTTTGTGCGCGCTGCGACGCCCCGCCCCTCTCCCGCAACGGTTCGGCCTCTCCTATCTGCGTCGCATGACCGAACTGACCCCCCGCGAGATCGTCTCCGAACTGGATCGCTATATCGTCGGCCAGAACGACGCCAAGCGCGCCGTCGCCGTCGCCCTGAGGAACCGCTGGCGCAGGAAGCGCGTGCCGGCCGACCTGCGAGACGAGGTGACGCCCAAGAACATCCTGATGATCGGCCCGACCGGCGTCGGCAAGACAGAGATCGCGCGTCGGCTGGCGCGGCTGGCCGGCTCGCCCTTCCTGAAGGTCGAGGCGACCAAGTTCACCGAGGTCGGCTATGTCGGTCGCGACGTGGATCAGATCGTGCGCGACCTGGTCGAAAGCGCGCTGATCATGGTGCGCGAGCGCCGGCGCGGCGACGTGCGGGCCAAGGCGGAGGCCGCCGCCGAGGACCGGATCCTGGACGCCCTGGTCGGACCGGGCGCGGGGCCCGCGACGCGCGACAGTTTTCGAAAGAAGCTGCGCGCCGGAGAGCTGGACGACAAGGAGATCGAGATCTCGCTGGCGGACACCGCCTCGCCGATCCAGGGCCTGGACATTCCGGGCGGCGGCAACGTCGGCCTGCTGAACCTGTCCGAAATGCTGGGCAAGATGGGCGGCGGGCGCACCAAGACCGTCAAGCTGACGGTGCGCGATGCGACGACGCCCCTGATCGCGGAAGAGGGCGACAAGCTGCTGGATCAGGACAGCCTGACGCAGGAGGCGCTGAAACTGGCCGAGAACGAGGGCATCGTCTTCCTGGACGAGATCGACAAGGTGGCGGCCCGGCAAGGCGCATCCGGCTCCGACGTGTCGCGTGAGGGGGTGCAGCGCGACTTGCTGCCCCTGATCGAGGGCACCACGGTCTCGACGAAATACGGGCCGGTGAAGACCGACCATGTGCTGTTCATCGCCTCAGGCGCCTTCCACGTCGCGAAGCCCTCGGACCTGCTGCCCGAGCTTCAGGGACGCCTGCCGATCCGGGTCGAACTGAAGGCCCTGACGCGCGACGACTTCAAGCGCATCCTGACCGAGCCGGAAGCCAATCTGATCCGTCAGAACCAGGCCCTGCTGGCGACCGAGGACGTGACCCTGACCTTCACCGATGATGCGGTGGAGGCGATGGCCGATGCGGCGGTGGCGGCCAACAGCGCGGTCGAGAACATCGGCGCGCGCCGGCTTCAGACCGTGATGGAGCGGGTGCTGGAGGAAACCAGCTTCAAGGCTTCGGACCTGTCGGGTCAGACCGTGACCTTCGACGGCGATGCGGTGCGCGAGAAGATGGACGCCCTGACCAAGGACGTCGATCTGAGCCGCTTCATTCTGTAGCGACGCGCTCGGCGGCCTTGCGGTTCTGGCGGCCGCGCAGGCGATCCGCCACCCGCTCGGCCTGGCGCTGGGTGAAGGCGAGAGCCGCGGGATTGCCGCGCCGGGCGCCGATGCTGTCGGCGACCTTGGCGCCGCGCTCGCCGATCGGCAGGGGCTTGCCGGTCGTGGTGTCCACGGCGGTCTGGTGCTCGATCTCGGCGTTCAGCTCGGCGCCCATCAGGATCACCTGCACCGACAGCCAGGTCCACAGCAGGAAACCCATCATGGCCGCCAGAGGCCCGTAGCTGTCGGTCCGCACGAAGTTGGATAGATACCAGCTGAACAGGAAGGACACCGTCAGGCTGAGCACCGCCGCGAAGATCGCGCCCGGCGTGACCCAGCGCCAGCGCGCGCGCTGGCGGCAGGGACCATAGCGGTAGATGACGGTCAGAGCCGCGATATAGCCCGCCAGCAGCAGCGGCCAGCGCAGCGGCGCGATCAGGCCCCACTCCTCCTCCAGCCCGAACAGCCGCACGACCACCGGCACGCCGACGACCAGGACCGAGGTCAGCAGCACGGCGATGATCGCCCCGACGGTGAAGGCCATGCAGATCAGGTTGTAGCGCACGATGTTGCGGCGTTCGACCTCGTGGTAGGCGACGTTCAGGCCGTAGAACAGCACCTTGACCGCCCCGTTGGCGGTCCACAGCGACAGGGCCAGGGTCCAGGCCAGGGTGAAGGTCAGCTGACTGTTGGAGTTCTCGGCCAGCCGCTGCATCTCCCCGCCCAGGAACTCGGCGATGCTGTCGGGCAGCAAGGCGTAGAGGAACTGCAGCCGGCCCCAGGCGTCGGCCGGATCGGCGAACAGGCCGTAGAGGGTCACGAACGTCCCGAGGAGCGGGAACAGCGACAGCAGGGTGAAGAAGGTCACGCCGCCGGCGACGAAGCCGACCCGGTCGCCGAAATAGGACCCGCCGGTGCGCCACACGATGTCGGACCAGCCCCTGTGCGGAATGTGCTCGGGCCGTTTGGCCATGCGGCCGCGACCGGGCTCCTGGGCCTCATAGTCCTCGGGCGTGGGGACCTTGGGCGGCAGGGGCT
>NZ_WJWX01000031.1:0-33175 GCF_009661015.1 Brevundimonas sp. SPF441
GGCACACGCACCTGAAGTTTCGGCGGCGGAGGCGTGTCCGCCGCCTCCGCCGACGGACACGCCTCCGCCGCCGAAACTTCAGGTGCGTGTGCCGGCTCCGGTCCCGAACATCGTCCCCCCTCCGCCGGTCAACATCACGCCGACGAAGAAGGAAGATCGGGTTGAATACACGGGTCCGCCCGTCAATATTCCTGGACCGCCGCCTCCGCCCGCGCCGCCGGCTCCGGCTCGCCCAGCGACCATCACGAACGTGTCGTGGTCGCGCCAGCCGCGTCCCGAATTCCCGGCCCGCGCTCAAGAGCGTGGCATTGAGGAAGGCACGGTTGTTCTGCTTTGCTCGGTTCAGGCCAATGGTTCGGCCACAAACTGCAGCATCGTTTCTGAGACGCCTTCGGGTGCTGGATTCGGTCGCGAAGCGGTTGCCTCCATGCGGTCTGCGCGCTTTGCGCCTGGCACGGTGGACGGGGTTGCTCAAGGCGGACAAGCGCGCTTTACGGTTCGCTTCCGCCTTCAGTAGGCCTCATAGTCTATATCGACAGAACGCCCCGGCATCCGCCGGGGCGTTTTTGTTTGTGTGGGTCGCACTCTATGCTTGATTGGTTGGTGAGGCCTCGGTAGAGAACGCGCCTCGCGATGTGCGGGCCGCCTTAGCTCAGTTGGTTAGAGCGCCGGTTTGTGGAACCGGAGGTCCTCAGTTCAAGCCTGAGAGGCGGTACCATTGCAAAGCGCGGCCGGGCTTGCAGCCCGCCGTCGCCGCGACCATCTCCTGATAATCGGCCGTGTGGTCGATCCCCCACATCGACAGGAGAAGGCCCCATGAAGACGCGCAAGTTGGGTGCGAACGGTCCCGAGGTTTCGGCCATTGGCCTGGGCTGCATGGGCATGAGCGCCTTTTACGGCGGCTCTGACGAAGCTCAGTCCACCTCCGTCATCCATCGCGCGCTCGATCTGGGAATCACCCTGTTCGACACCGCCGAAATGTACGGCCCTCATACGAACGAGGTGCTGGTCGGCAAGGCGCTGAAGGACCGGCGCGACCAGGCCTTCATCGCCACCAAATTCGGCATCAACTACAATGCCGACCGCACCAAGCTAATGACCGACGGCAGCCCGGCCAATGTGCGTCGCGCCATCGAGGGCAGCCTGCAACGCCTGGGCGTCGATCACGTCGATCTTTACTATCTGCACCGCGTTGATCCGGACACGCCGATCGAGGACACGGTCGGGGCGATGGCGGAACTGGTCAAGGAGGGCAAGGTCCGCTTCCTGGGGCTGTCCGAGGCCGCGCCCGACACCCTGCGCAAGGCGCATGCGACCCATCCGATCACGGCGCTGCAGACGGAATACTCGCTGTGGAGCCGCGAGCCGGAGGACGAACTGTTCGCAGTCGTGCGCGAACTGGGCATCGACTTCGTGCCCTACAGCCCGCTGGGCCGCGGCTTCCTGTCGGGCGAAATCACCTCGATCGATGACCTGGAAGCGGACGACTTCCGCCGCACCAATCCGCGCTTCATGGGCGAGAACTTCCAGAAGAACCTGGATCTGGTTGAGGCCGTGAAGGCCATTGCGTCGGACAAGGGCATAACCGCCGCTCAACTGGCGCTGGCCTGGGTGCTGGCGCAGGGCGAGGATCTGATCCCGATCCCCGGCACACGTCGTATCGCGACCCTGGAGCAGAATGCGGCGGCCGTGGACATCGTTCTGACGCCTGAGGATCTCGCCCGGATTGAGGCCGTCTTCCCCAAGGGCGCGGCAACGGGGCATCGCTACGCCGAGGCGGCGCGGGCGGCGCTGAATCGCTGAGCTACAAGCCAAATGAAAAAGGCCCGGTCGGATCGCTCCGACCGGGCCTTTCGTATGTGGGGCGTCCTGATCCTACTGGATGCGGGTCCAGGTCTGGGTCTTGCACAGCGGAGCCACGATGCAACCGCGCAGACGCAGGCTGTTGTCGTTTGTCATGGTGATGGTGCCGCGATAGGTGCCGCCGTCGGCCGGGTTGTAGACCGAGCCGTTGCGCCATTCCGTCGGACCGCCGGTGAAGCCGGTCAGCATGGGCAGATTGCGCAGGGTGCGGTTCCGCTGGTCGGCGTTGCGATTGTTGGCGTCGCGCGCATTGGCGTCGGCGCGAATGTGGTCCGACGTCACCAGCGTGCCGCACAGCGCCTGGCCGCAACGCGCGATCCGCACCTGACCGCCATTGGTCGGCGTCTGCCATAGGCCCGTCGGGTCGCCCGCCAAGGCCGGAGAGGCCAGGGCACCCGCCAGGCTCGCTGCGGCCAGCATGATCTTGATCTTCATAGTCGTTCCCTTTCGTCGGGTCGCTCGCACCGCCCGTTAAAGCGGACGTTGATCGCGGTTTCGGTTGAAAACAAGGCCAAAACTCCAGCGATCACCAACGAAAACCGACCGTTAGGTCAACTTCAACCGCCGATCAGGGCCAGCCATTCGTCCTCGGTCAGCACCTGGACGCCATGCTTTTCGGCGTCTTTGAGCTTGGAGCCGGCTCCGGGGCCTGCGACGAGGTAGTCGGTCTTTTTCGACACTGAACCCGAGACCTTGGCGCCCAGGCTTTCGGCGCGGGCCTTGGCCTCGTCGCGGGTGAAGCGCTCCAGGGCGCCGGTGAAGACGACGGTCTTGCCGGCGACCGCCGTGTCGGACTTGGGGCGTTCGGCATTGAGGATTTCGGTCAGTTCGGCTTCCAAAGCCTCTACGACCTGCAGATTATGCGGCTCGTGGAAGAAGTGGGCCAAGGCCTCGGCAGCGACGGGACCGACGCCGGTGACACCGGCGATCTGGTTCAGGATTTCGGACGGGCGGTCCTCGCGCGCGACCCGGGCCAGTTCGACCAGCCCGGACCAGTCGTCCGCGAGAGTCGCCAATGACCGGCGGGCCGGGGCGGCCATTCCGGGAAAGGCCTGGCTGATCTTCATGTCCATCGTGGCCTCGGGCCAGGGATCGGCAGCGGGGGGCGTGACCTCTGCCATCAGGGTCAGGACGCGGGGCGATATGGCGTGGGCGGCCGCCAGGTCGGTCCAGGCTTCGGACGGCACACCCGAAGCGGCCTGGAGGCAGGCGGCCTTCAGCGCAGGCCAGCTCTCGAAGGCGCGGGCGAGCACGATGGAGGTCTGTTCGCCGATGTCGCGGATTCCCAAACCGAACAAGAACCTGTCCAGCGAGATGACGCGGCGGGCGTCGATGCCAGCGACCAGGTTGCGGATGCTGATCTGGCCATAACCGTCGTCGCGTTCCAGCGCCTTCAGCCGCGCCTCGTCGCGCGCCAGTCGGAAGATGTCGGCCGGCTCCTTGATCCAGCCCCGCGCATGGAAGGCGACCAGCTGCTTTTCGCCCAGCCCCTCGATGTCGAAGGCGCGGCGACCGACGAAATGCTTCAGCCGTTCGACGATCTGGGCGTCGCAGATCAGGCCGCCGGTGCAGCGGCGCTTGACCTCGTCGCCCTCGCGCACGGCTTCCGAGCCGCAGACGGGGCAGTGTTCCGGGAAGACATAGGGGACGGCGTCGGCCGGACGTAACTCCGGGACCACGCCCAGGATCTGCGGGATGACGTCGCCGGCGCGCTGCAGGCGGACCGTGTCGCCGATGCGGACATCCAGACGTTCGATCTCGTCTTCATTGTGCAGGGTGGCGTTGCGGACCACGACGCCGCCGACGGTGACGGGGTGGAGCCGGGCGACGGGGGTCAGGGAGCCGGTGCGGCCGACCTGGATGTCGATGCCTTCCAGCACCGTGGTCGCCTGCTGCGCCGGGAATTTGTGGGCGATGGCCCAGCGGGGGCTGCGCGCGACGAAGCCCAAGCGGCGTTGCCAGTCGATGCGATCCACCTTGTAGACCACGCCGTCGATGTCATAGCCTAGGGTCGCGCGGTCGCGTTCCAGTTCGCGATAGATGGCGATCAGGCCCTCGGCGCCCTCGACACGGCGCGAGCGGGCGTTGACGCGGAATCCCCAGGCTTTGAGCTTTTGCAGGGCTTCCCACTGGGTCTCGGCGAAGTCGCTGGAATGTTCGCCCCAGGCGTAGGCGAAGAAGTTCAGCGGGCGTTTGGCGGTGATCCGGGCATCCTTCTGGCGCAGGGAGCCGGCGGCGAAATTGCGGGGGTTGGCGTAGGTGCGGCGGCCCTCGGCCTCGGCGGCGGCGTTGAAGGCGGCGAAGGCGTCATTAGGGGCATAGACCTCGCCCCGGATCTCGATCCGGTCGGGCCAGCCGTCGCCGGCCAGAGTCTGCTGTACATCCGCGATGGTGTTCAGATTGGCGGTGACGTCCTCGCCCGCGCGTCCATCGCCGCGCGTGGCGCCGATCGTCAGCTTGCCGTCGACATAGAGAAGATTGGCGGAGAGGCCGTCGATCTTGGGCTCGGCGACAAAGGCGATCGGTTCGTCGGCGGGCAGTTTGAGGAAGCGTGTGATCCGGGCGACGAAATCTCGCACCTCGCCCTCGTCGAAGGCGTTGTCCAGCGACAGCATGGGGACGCCGTGGCGCACCTCGGCGAACTGGGTTGAGGCGGCGGCGCCGACCTTGTTCGACGGAGAGTCAGGGCGGACCAAATCGGGGAAGGCGGTTTCGATCGCCAGGTTGCGCGCACGCAGGGCGTCGTATTCCGCGTCGGAAATCTCGGGCGTCGCCTCGTTGTAGAGCGCGTCGTGGCGGGCCATTTCGGCGGCCAGCCAGGCCAGGGCCTCGGCGGCCGTCTCGGCGGTGAGGTCTTCGACGGGGACTTCAAGAGGAATCGCATTGGCCATGGCCGCCGTCATATCATCTGACGCGCCGCCCGTGCATCGCGCAAAGCCGATGATGACAGAACCGTAGGCTGACGCGCCGTCCGCGCTTCGCTAGGTTCGCGCGTCATTATCGGAGCCTGTATGACTCGTTCGACCCTCTGCCTTTTCGTCGCCGGCGCCGCTCTGATCGTCAGCGGTTGCGCCGCCGTTCCCGGGACGGCGCCGATTGCGCCGAGCGCCGTCGCGCCGGTTTCCAGCCAACTGCTGGAGGACGTTCGCATCCTGTCGGCCGACGACATGCAGGGCCGCGACACGGGCTCAGAAGGCGGCGAGCGGGCGCGCGCCTACATCGTCTCGCGATTGGAGGCCATGGGCGTTCAGCCGCCGCCGTTCGGGCGTTTGCAGCGGTTCGAGACACCGGGCCGCACGCGCGAGGGCGTGAAGACCTTCAGCGGCGTCAACATCGTCGGCCTGATCCCCGGTACCCGCGTCGCCGACCGCTATATCGTCGTGACGGCCCATTATGACCATGTCGGCGTCAATGACGGCCAGATCTTCCACGGGGCCGACGACAATGCCTCGGGCGTGGCGACGATGCTGGAGCTGGCGGCGCGGCTCAAGGCCCAGCCGCCGGAACACAGCGTGCTGATCGTTGCGCTGGACGGCGAGGAGCGGGGGCTGCTGGGCGCTCGCGAGTTCGTCAAGGCGCCCCCGGTGCCCCTGTCGTCACTGAGCCTGAACCTGAACTTCGACATGACGGCGCGGGCGGAAACGGATGGCCATCTGTGGGTCACCGGGACCTATCAGCACCCCAATCTGCGCCCCGTGCTGGAGGCCGTGGCGCCGAACGGGGCCGTGTCCTTCGCCTTTGGCAAGGACACCCCGCAGGATACGGGCGAGAACAACTGGGTCGACGCCTCCGATCATGGCGCCTTCCATGAGGCGGGCGTGCCCTTCCTGTACATGGGCGTCGATTATCACCCCGACTATCATCGACCGAGCGACACCTTCGACAAGATCACGCCATCGGTCTTTGCCAGCGCGACCGAGATCGCCATCGCCGGGTTCCGGGCTTTGGACCGGGCGCTTGATCGATGAGGTCCTCATGGGTGGTCGTTGCGGTCGTTGCGGTCGTGGCCGTGCTGAGCCTGGCGGCATGCGAGCGGCGCGACGCCGCGACGCCGACGTCGACGCCGGAAGCGACGTTCCAGCATCGTCTGAGCGGCGATATCTCGGGCGACTATCGCCCGACAGGTGAGGGGGAGATGCCGCTCGTGGCTTCCCTGTTTGTCGGTCAGGATGAGGCCTTCGCCGCCTGGGAAGGCGGCTCCCGCGCTTCGCCGCCGCTGATGCTGTCTCTGGCCGGGCCGCAGGGCGAGGTCAGGGTTCTGCCGGACGCCTATGTCGTCACCGACGATCGGATCCAAATGAGCGGGTCTGCGCCTGGCATGGGCCTGGTCGAGTTGTCGGCCCGGATTGACCAGGGCGCTTTGGCGACGGCGCGGCGCAATCTCGGCGATCAGACGCCTGTCGTTACTGGGACGATTTCGGTGAGCGGCCGTCGCACGCCATTCACGCTGAGTTGGTGGGGCGGCGACTGATCTGAGCAATCTGTGCTGACGACGCGCCAGGATTGCCACCCATGCAATCCCAAGTCATGGTGACGCTTGGGGGGCCTGAATGTCTATAACGGAATTGGCCGGGTGCGATGTGACGTCGACATGCGGCGTCGGTGCGTCTCGGCGCCGTGTTCGTCACGACCCGACCCGCGCCATGGATATCGCATTCGCCCTGATAGGCCTGCTTTTGACCTGGCCGCTCTTCCTTTTCATTGCTCTGGGCGTCAGTACGCAGGACGGAGGGGCCGCGATCTTTCGCCAGCAGCGCATCGGCCGCGACGGCCGAATGTTCGACTGCCTCAAATTCCGTTCGATGACGGTGGGCGCGGAGCAAGCCTTGCCGTCAGCCTCTGATCCGGAATGGCAGGCGATGCGAAAGCTGACGCACGATCCGCGCGTCACGTCGCTGGGCCGCCTGTTGCGACGGTCCAGCCTGGATGAACTGCCGCAGTTGATCAATGTGTTGAGAGGCGAGATGTCGCTGGTCGGTTCCCGACCGATCGTGATCGACGAGGCGGCGCGATACGGACGGCGACTGGCCGACTACTGCGCGGTTCGCCCAGGCCTGACGGGGCTGTGGCAGGTCTCGGGGCGCAACGCCGTGCCCTATCCACGCCGGGTTGCGATGGATGTCTGGTTGGTCAGAAACCGGAGCATCGGGGTTTATCTCGCGATACTGGCGCGCACGGTTCCGGCGGTGCTGAGCCGCCGGGGCGTGTCCTAGGGAAGGCGCTCCTCAACGCCCTCGTCCGTGCCGATGATGGCCAGGTCGGCGAGATCCAGAAACAGCCCGTGCTCCACCACGCCGGTAATCAGCTTCAGATCGTCGGCCAGACGGACCGGATCGTGGATCGCCTTGCAGCCCGCGTCATAGATCAGATTGCCGCCGTCGGTGCGGACCAGGCCGCGATCCGCCTGCCGCACGCGCGCCGGCTGGTTGATGTCGTGATCGATCAGGACATCGGCGATCCGGTTGGCCGTCGTCTTGTGACCGAAGGCGACGACCTCGATCGGCAGGGGGAAGGTCCCCAGAACCGGCACCACCTTGGCCGCGTCGGCGATGACGATGCAGCGAGCCGAGGCCTCCCACACCAGCTTCTCGCGCAGCAGAGCCGCGCCGCCGCCCTTGATCAGCGCCAGGCCAGGCCCGATCTCGTCGGCGCCGTCCACGGTCAGGTCGATGCGCGGCGTGTCCTCCAGCGTCGATAACGTCAGCCCAAGTTCGCGCGCGAGATCTGCAGTCTTCTCTGATGTCGGGACGCAACGCAGACCCGACAGGTTCCGCGCCGCCAGCGCCTTGACGAACCAGGCGGCCGTCGAGCCAGTGCCCAGGCCGACGATCATGCCGGCCTCGACATGGGCGGCGGCGGCCTCGCCGGCGTTCTTCTTCTGGAGGTCGCTCATTTGGATTTCGCAGCCTTCTTGGCCTTGGCTTCGACACGGAAGGCCGCGGCCGCTTCAGGTTTGACGGTCTGGCGGGCGCGGCCGAAGGCCATGGCGTCGGCGGGCACGTCCTCGGTGATGACGGAGCCGGAGGCGATCAGGGCGCCGTCGCCGATCACCACCGGGGCCACCAGGCTGGAGTTCGATCCGATGAAGGCGCCGGCGCCGACCTGGGTCTGGGCTTTGTTGAAGCCGTCGTAGTTGCAGAAGATCGTCCCTGCGCCGACGTTGGCGCCCGCGCCAACCGACCCGTCGCCCAGATAGGCCAGGTGATTGGCCTTAGCGCCTTCCGCCATCTTCACGTTCTTGACCTCGACGAAATTGCCGACCTTGACCCCCGTCGCCAGGTCCGCGCCGGGACGCAGGCGCGCGTAAGGACCGACTTCGGCCCCGGCCGCGACCCGCGCGCCCTCGATATGGCTGAAGCTGCGAATGCGCGCGCCGGCATCGATCACCGCACCAGGGCCGAAGACCACGAAGGGTTCGACGACGGCCCCGCCGCCGATCTGGGTGTCCCACGCGAAATGAACAGTGTCCGGCGCCGCCATGGTCACGCCGGACGCCAGGAAGGTGTCGCGTTGCACGGTCTGGAACAGGGCCTCGGCCTGAGCCAGTTCGGCCTGGGAGTTGACGCCCATCACCGCGTCCTCTGCGGCGAAGACGGCGCGGGTTGGGTGGCCGCCCTGTCGCGCCAGAGCGACGACATCCGTCAGATAGTATTCGCCCTTGGCGTTTTCGTTCTTCACCTCGGCCAGCAGCGAAAAGAGCAGGGCCGCTGGCGCGGCCATGACGCCCGAGTTGCAGGCCGTGATGGCGAGAACCTCGGCCGACGCTTCCTTGGCCTCCGTGATGGCGGTCAGGGTGTCGCCGTCGACGATCAGACGGCCATAGTCGCCCGGATCGCGAGCCTCGAACCCGATGACGGTGACGCCGTCGGCATTGAAGACGGGCTCGATGTCGGCGGCCTTTAGCAACGGCACGTCGCCATAGGTGACGACCACCTCGCCGTCGAAGCCGGCAAGGGCCTGTTCGGCGGCGCGCACGGCGTGGCCGGTGCCGAGCGGCGGGTCCTGGACCGCAATGGCGGCCTCGCCCAGCCGTTTGACTACATGGGCCCGGACCTCCGGCGAGTGATTGCCGACCACGACGACGATGCGTTCGCACCCCAGGCCTTCCGCCGCATCGATGGCGTGGTCCAGCATGGCGCGGTGGGCGACGGGGTGCAGCACCTTGGGCAGCGGCGACTTCATCCGCGTGCCCTGGCCGGCGGAGAGAATGATGGCGGCGCGGGCGCGCGTCTGGCTGGTCATGAATCGTCTCGCAGTCTAGTCGTCCTGCGATCTAGCCCATCATGCGGGCCAGCGGGAGATGTGGATGAGCGATCGCGACCTGGAAGGCTGGACCATCGCCTTTGACCTGGATGGGACGCTGGTCGATTCCGCCCCGGACCTGATCGGCACGCTGAACCGGATGTTGGTCGAGGAGGGGCTGCCGCCCGTGCCGATGGAGTCCGCCTCGACGCTGATCGGATCGGGCGCGCGGGCGCTACTGGTGCACGGCTTCGAAGCCGCCGGCGCGCCGGTCGAGCGGGCCAAGTCCGACGAACTGTTTGAGCGGTTCCTGGTCGATTACGCTGCCCACATCGCCGACGGCTCGCAGCCTTTCGAGGGCGTGGTCGAGACGCTGAAGCGGCTCAGCGAGCGGGGCGCAATCCTGGTCGTGGCCACCAACAAGCGTTCGGACCTTTCGGAGCTGTTGTTGGGCAAGCTGGACCTGACCCGACATTTCGCCGCGATCGTCGGCCCGGATCGGGTCAGCGCGCGCAAGCCCTCAGGCGCCCATCTGAAGGAGGCCGTCGCCATCGCGGGCGGTGATCCCGAACGGGCCATCATGGTGGGAGACGCCGCGCCGGACGCGGACGCCGCCAAAGACGCCGGCATGCCCTGCATTCTGACGACCTTCGGCTTTACGCCGACGCCCGTCGAAGACCTGGGCGGGGACGTGCTGATCGACGCTTTCGAAGACGTCGAAGAGGCGATCGACGGCATCCTCTCCGACTTCTACGTGCGGCGGGCGCTGAAATTCTGAAGTCAGCCGACAGGAAATCTGTCGGCTGAATGATCGCTGCTGCGGTTGCGGATCGTCATGGCGATGGACAGATTGGCGCACCCCTGTTGAAAGTGCCGTCATGCTCGCTCGCTTTTTCAAGATCCCGCTGTGGCAGCGGACCGCCGCCGGCTTCATCCTCGGCATCATCGCCGGGCTGATCCTGCGCGAGCGGGCCGAGACCTGGCTTCAGCCGATCGGCGACGTCTATCTGAACCTGATCCGCATGGTGGTGGCGCCGCTGGTGCTGTTCACCATCGCCAGTTCCATCGCCAAGCTGGGGGAAGGGGCGGGGGCCGTGCGGCTGGGGGTGCGGACCATCGTCTGGTTCGCCATCACCTCCCTGCTGGCGGTGTTGGTCGGGTTCGCCTTCGGCCACATCATCAATCCGGGCGTCGGCCTGTCCAACCTGCCGCTGGGCGAGGTCAAGGACCGGGTGATCCCGACGCCGCTGGAAGTCCTGATCGGCGTCGTGCCGACCAATCCGTTCGCGGCCCTGGCCGAAGGCAAGGTGCTGCAGATCATCTTCTTTTCGGCCCTGGTCGGCATGGCCCTGGTGGCGCTGGGCGACCGGGCGCAGGGCGTTCGGCGTCTGGTGGATGAGGGCGCGGCCATCATCTTCCGCATCACCCGCTGGGTGATCCAGCTGACGCCCATCGGCGTGTTCGGCCTGATCGGATCGGTCGTCGGCGGCTACGGCTGGGAGGCGCTGCTGCCCCTGGTGAAGTTCATCCTGGCCATCTATGCCGCCTGCCTGTTCCACATCCTGATCGTCTATTCGGGCCTGCTGAAGGTTCACGGGCTGAAGGTGACCAGCTTTTTCCGCGGCGCCTTCGCGGCCCAGCAGACCGCATTTGCGACCTCATCCTCGCTGGGGACGTTGCCGATCACCCTTCGCCAGACGGTGGAGCGTCTGGGGGTGCCCCAGGCCTATGCCGCCTTCGCCGTGCCCCTGGGGGCCAATGTGAAGATGGACGGGTGCGGGGCCATCTATCCGGCCATCGCCTCGATCTTCATCGCCCAGTATTTCAAGATTGATCTGACGCTGACCCAGTACGTCCTGATCGGCCTGACGGCGGTGCTCGGGTCGCTGGGGACGGCCGGCGTGCCGGGGACCAGCATCGTCATGTTGACCCTGACCCTGTCGACCGCCGGCCTGCCGCTGGAAGGGATTGGCTATATCGTCGCCATCGATCGCATCATCGACATGATGCGCACCGCGACCAATGTGACCGGCCAAATGCTGGTGCCGGTGCTGGTCGCTAAGGAAGAGGGCATCCTGAACCAGGACATCTACAACGGTCACGTCGCCTGGCTGCCGGGCGACCCGGAAGCCGATACGCCCGAAGGCGTTCGCGCCGCCGGAATCTGAAACAGGCGCTTGCGCGGGGCCGGCGACCGGGCTATGTCGCCGCCTCCGCAAGGCAAGGACGCGTAGCTCAGCGGGAGAGCACCTCGTTCACACCGAGGGGGTCACAGGTTCAATCCCTGTCGCGTCCACCATCTCCAATCCAATTTGATCCTGGCCTTGCGTCGCCCAGTTCTTGGGCCACTCGCCCGTGACAGACCGGTATGCGAGTGCCAATGCGCCGATCAGTCCGGCGGACACGCCCGCGGTCGGCGCCGCGATATAGGTCTTCATATCCAGACCCCGCAGGCTCGCGTCATAGCCGCCAAGCTGTCTCACCAGAGCCTGTCTGACCAGATCGTACATGTGCGGCTGCATCACGCCGCCGCCGATGATGATTCGCTCCGGCCGCAGCGTGTAGGTCAGGTTGGTGCACAGACCGGCGATATACTCCGCCGCCATCGGCCAGGCCGGATGGTCGTGAGAAAACGTCTCGGCCGCCGCGCCACAGCGCGCTTGCAGCGCCGGCCCGCTCACCAAGCCTTCCAGGCAGTCGCCGTGGAAGGGACAGACGCCCGAGAACGTCTCGTCGCCCTTGGCGCGGGGCAGGCGGATATGGCCGGCTTCGGGATGGTTCGCCCCGCCATGCGGCGCGCCTCCGATCATCACCCCGACCCCCACGCCCGTGCCGACCGTGACGTAGCAGAAGCTCTCCAGTCCTTGCCCGCTGCCGAACAGGCGTTCGCCCACGGCCGCGCCGTTCACATCGGTGTCCAGCGTCATTAGAACATCGAGGAAACGGCCCAGACGGGCCAACAGGTTGACGCCGCTCCACCCGGGCTTCGGCGTGCTGGTGATGGCGCCGAAGTCCGGCGCGTCGGATTTCAGGGACAAAGGGCCGAAGCTGACGATCGCCAGCGCAGAAAGCCGGCCGTGCCTCGACTGAGCGTCGACGAAGAAGGCCGCGACCGCATCCAGCGTCTCGTCGGGCGAGGTCGTTGGGATACGGATCTGGTCGATGATCACGCCGTCGGCGGCGGCGACGCCGCAGATGAACTTGGTGCCGCCGGCTTCGACACCGCCGAGGAGGAAGGATTGGGTCGACATGGGCGCCTGCCTCTCGGGTGCGACGAAGGTTCGCGGAACTGAACATCGAATAGGGCCAAGCGTTCAGACCCCATGACCCTTCTAGCCCGCCTGTTCATCGCCTTCGACGCCGCCGCCAAGATTTTGACGCGCAAGGAGAGACTGCTGTGAGCCGCTTTTGCAGGGTGCGGGATTTGGCGATTGCGTCCGGCCCAATGCATCGCCACCTTCACCGCAAGATCAAGATATGAGACGAGGACGCCGATGGCTCGCAAACCCAACTACAGCTTTGAGCGTCAGGAACGCGAGCGCGCCGCAGCGCTGAAGGCGGCCGAGAAGGCGGCGGCGAAGGCCGAACGCAAGGCTGAAGCTGCGGCGGAAAAGTCGCCTTCTTCGGAAGACTGACATTTCGCGGCAAAATCCTCCTGGCTTTCGTTGTTTGAATAGGCGTGAAGTCCTATTCTTGCGCGATGACACGCTGGACCCCCGAAAGCTGGAGAACCAAGACCGCCCTGCACATGCCGGCGGACTATCCGGATCCTGCCGCCCTCGCGCGGGTGGAAGACGAGCTGCGCGCCTTGCCGCCGCTGGTCTTCGCCGGCGAAGCGCGGCGCCTGACGTCGAAGCTGGCCCAGGTCGAGCGGGGCGACGCCTTCCTGTTGCAGGGCGGCGACTGCGCCGAGAGCTTCAAGGAGTTCTCGACCGACAATATCCGCGACACCTTCCGCCTGATCCTTCAGATGGCGGTCGTCCTGACCTTCGCCGGACGCAAGCCGGTGGTGAAGGTGGGGCGGATCGCGGGCCAGTTCGCCAAGCCGCGTTCGTCGCCATTGGAAGAGATCGACGGCGTCGAACTGCCCAGCTATCGCGGCGACATCATCAACGGCATGGGCTTCACGCCAGAGGAGCGCGCGCCCGATCCGCAGCGCCTGATCCGCGCCTATAACCAGTCGGCCTCGACGCTGAACCTGCTGCGCGCCTTCGCCGGCGGCGGCTATGCCGACCTGTACAACATCCATCGCTGGACCCTGGGCTTCGCCGGAGACAACGCCGCCGGCGCCCAGTACCGCGAGCTGGCCGACAAGATCACCGAGGCCCTGGCCTTCATGGAGGCGGTCGGCGTTACGCCCGAGACCCATCCGGACCTCAGCCGGGTCGAGGTCTTCACCAGTCACGAAGCCCTGCTGCTAAACGTCGAGAGCGCCCTGACGCGTCTGGACGGCGGTTCGGGCGAATGGTTCGACACCTCGGCCCATATGCTATGGATCGGCGAGCGCACGCGTCAGCTGGACGGCGCCCACGTCGAGTTCATGAAGGGGATCAAGAACCCGATCGGCGTGAAGTGCGGGCCGACGATGACCGCCGACGACCTGCTGCCGCTGATCGACGCCCTGAACCCGGACAATGTTTCCGGTCGTCTGACGCTGATCGGACGCTTCGGTCACGACAAGGTCGGCGAGCGTCTGCCCAAGCTGATGCGCGAAGTGAAGGCCTCGGGCCGCAAGGTGATCTGGTCCATCGACCCGATGCACGGCAACACGCTGAAGGCCGGCAACGGCTACAAGACCCGACCGTTCGATCGAATTTTGGGCGAAGTCCGGACCTTCATCGATGTGGCTGAGGCCGAAGGCGTCCACCCCGGCGGCGTTCACTTGGAAATGACCGGTCAGAACGTCACCGAATGCATCGGCGGCGCCCAGGCGGTTACAGAGGACGATCTGTCCAATCGCTACCACACCCACTGCGATCCGCGCCTGAACGCGGACCAGGCGCTGGAGCTGGCCTTCCTGGTCGCGGAGCGGCTGAAGGCCGGGCGGGTGGCGCAGTCGGCGGCGGCCTAGCCGTCGTCAGCGCCCCAAATGCGGGCCGATCCGGTCATGGTGACGCCACCGAGGCAGCGCCAGATCGATCCGAGACCGAGGGAGTGATCGATGCAAGTAGCGGCTCCAACTGAGGAAAAGCCCGGCCGGGTCGCCTATCAGGGCGCGCCCGGATCGTTCAGCCATGAGGCCTGTCTGGCCCTGCGTCCGTGGGACGAGGCGGTGGCGTTCGAAACCTTCGCCCAAGCCCTGGATGCGCTGCGCGCCGGCGACTGTGGTTGCGCCCTGATCCCTGTCGAGAACTCGACCATCGGCGTGGTCGAGCCGGCGGCGACGCTGGTCGGTGCGATTGGCGTGGAGCCGGTCGCTCAGGTCTGGCGGCCGATCCGTCATGCGCTGATGGCGATCGACGGCGCGCGTCTGTCCGACATCCGCACGGTCGAGAGCCACCCTATCGCCCTAGCCCAGTGCAAGGACACGCTGGCCGGCTTGAATGTCGAGGTTATCGAGCATTTCGATACCGCAGGCGCGGCGCGCGACGTCGCCGAAGCGGGCGATCCGACACGGGCGGCCATCGCCCCGGTGGGCGCTGCCGAGGTGTACGGCCTGTCGATCCTGCGCAACGACTTGCAGGATTCCGGCGATAATCAGACGCGTTTTGTCCTGCTGAGCTTCCCTGAGGGTTGACGGCGCACGGTCTTTGCGTCCTTAAGACACACACGGGTCGCAACACGATCCGCATAAACCGGAACCGGACCATGTCCCGCCTGCGCGCTCTTTCTGTTTCTTTCGACCGTTCGCGCGCGGTTTCCGGCCTCTATTTCGGCTACGGCTTTTACGGCTTTCGATACGCCGGCTGAGGCGTCGGGCGCCCTCCGTCCCTGACCGTCTCACCGGCGACCGCTCTGGACCAGAGCGGCTGCTCGCCCCTGCACATATCGAATCTCAGAATGCCGAAAGCCCTTTCCCATGCCCCATTCCAACCTTCAGCAAGTCTGGCCTGACATGGCCGACCTGACCCCCGAACAACAGGCTCTGGCCGCCCTGCGCGCCGAGATCGACGGCATCGACGACCAGATCCTGGCGCTGTTCGAGCAACGTCTCGCCATCGCCGCCACCGTCGGCCGCGCCAAGGACGCCCCAACCGGACCGCACACCAAGCTGCGTCCCGATCGCGAGCAGACCGTCCTCTCGCGCATGCTGAAGCAGGCCAAGCCCGAGAACGCCGAGGCGGTCGAACATCTGTGGCGCGAGATCGTCGGATGGGGCCTGGCGCGCCAAGGCCGGCTTCAGGTCCAGGTCTGGGCCCCGATCGAACCGACCCGCGCCTATGACGGCGCGCGCCTGCGTTTCGGCGCCGCCGCCGACATCAAGATGGTGCGCGATCCGCAGAAGGCCCTGGCCTTCGCCGCCGAGGGCCACGGGATCGCCGTGCTGGCGATCAATACCGAGGATGCCTGGTGGATGGGTCTGCGGCGCGAGTGGTCGATGCTGAGCGTCTTCGACGGATACGGTGGTGAGACGCCGACGTCTCTGGCGGTGGGCAAGATCGATCCGCCGGCTCTGCCCAAGGGCCGACGCGTGGTGGTCACGGCGGGTGGGGACGCCGGCGACGGCGGCGGCGCGCGGCGCTGGGGCCTGAACACGCATCACGGCTGGACCATCGCCTTGACCGACGCCGATCTGGCGCCGGGCGACGCCGAGGGTTGCGTCGGCGCAATCGGTTGATCTGACACGGCCGCATCCGGCGAACGGATGCGGCCCTGATCGTTTCAGACCGCCATATTGTCGATCAGGCGCGTCTTGCCCAGCCAGGCGGCGGCCAGGATGCGGGCGGGGGCGTCGACGATGTCGTTGCGGAAGGGCGTCAGGTCCGCGGCGTGGCGGATGGCGACGTAATCGACCCGCTCAAACCCGGCTTTTAGAAGGGCGGCATAGGCTTCACGCTCAACGCCGGGCAGGGGGCGGCCGCTCAACGCGTGGATGCCCGCCTCCGCCAGAATGCCGTTCAGCCGGCGCGCGGTCTCAAGCTCGGTTTCGGACAGGTAGGCGTTGCGTGACGACAGGGCCAGGCCCCAGCCATCCCGCTCCGTAGGCGCGCCGACGATCTCGACCGGCAGGTCCAGGTCGCGCACGAACCGGCGAACGACCATCAGCTGTTGGTAGTCCTTCTCGCCGAAGATCGCGACATCGGGCTGGACCTGGTTGAACAGCTTGGTGACGACCACGGCGACCCCACCGAACATCTGAGGTCGGAAGTCGCCTTCCAGACCCAGCGCCGGGCCGGCGACGGCGACGGTTGTCGCAAAGCCTTCCGGATACATCTCGTCGGCTGAGGGCGCGAACATCAGATGGCAGCCGGCGCCGGCCAACAAACGGGCGTCCTCCTCCTGTTGGCGGGGATATTTGCCCAGATCCTCATGCGCCGCGAACTGGGTCGGATTGACGAAGTTGGAGGCGACGACGCGGTCGGCGCGGCGTGCGGCCTCGCGCACCAGGGTCAGGTGGCCTTCATGCAGGGCGCCCATGGTCGGAACCATGCCGACGCTCAGGCCTTGACGTTTCCAGTCCCGGACGATCGCCCGCAGGTCGGCGACGGTGCGGACGACGGGGAGGGGGGCGGCGTCTATCATGATGAAGCGATTAACCTTTCCGCTTAAGCCTGTTGATGCACCAGACCGCAAAGTCTGGGCTCTATGGTCGTGCTTATGACGCCCGCAGAAGCGACCCGTCCAGTTCTGATCGCCCTGGCTTTCGCCAGCAGCCTAGCCGTCGCCGGTTGTGGCGCGGTGGACAGCGATCCCCATCGGTTCAGCGCGATGGCCGACAACGTCGCGTCGATCGACATTCCGCTATCGGCCCGCGATCGCGACACCCGGCATGCCGTGGCTGAAGAGGCTGGACTGCGGCCTGTGCGCTTCACGCCGGTCAAGGTGGCGGTCATGGATCCTCACGCCATGTGGGACGCTCGTGACGTTCAGGCGGGTCTGCGCCCCGTCGGTGAGGATACCGGGCTGCGCGACGCGGTTGTACGGGCTGCCTCGCCGGCGGTCGTGAAAGCCGTTGCGGATGAGGCGATCTCGCGGGTTCAGGCGCCGGTGCTGCGTCCCGCCAGCCTTCCGGCGACGCGGGAAACCGGGCGAACAATCCAACTGGGCGCCTATTCCAGTGCGGCCGGCGCGCGTCAGGCCTGGGATCGGATGAAGGCTACCTCAGACCTGTCGGGATTGTCGCCGATCTATCAGGAGGTCGAGGTCAACGGCCGTCGCCTGACGCGGCTGAAGGTCGGGCCGGTCTCGACCGAAACCGCCGCTGCGGTATGCCGTTCCGCCGCTCTCGCCGACGCCTGGTGCGCACGCAACAGCTGACCGACTCCGGTTCGCCGTCCACAGGTCTGCGTTAAGGTTCCGTTGACGTTTGGCCCGTTGAGGCCGAGTCTCGATGGACCTAGGACCGCGCAGTCTGAGTCGCGCGGTCGGCACAGAGGATTCCCTCGAATGACGCAGCCGCATGTGATCGTCCTCGGCAACGAAAAGGGCGGGGCGGGCAAGTCCACCCTGGCCATCCACATCGTCACCGGCCTGCTGCACGCCGGACGCTCGGTGGCGATCATCGATCTGGACCTGCGCCAGCGCTCCATGCAGCGCTTCTTCCACAACCGTCTGGCCTGGCTGGCCGCGAACGGGCACGATCTGCCCCAGCCGTTCATTCCCGACATGGGCGACGGCAAGGCCCTGGCCAAGGCGGACGTCGCCGACCAGATCGCCACCTTCGAGCGCGCCTTCGACGAAGCGGCGGCGCGGGGCGTCGATTGCATCCTGATCGACACGCCCGGCGGCGACACGGCCGTTTCGAACGCCGCCCACGCCCGCGCCGATCAGATCGTGACGCCGATGAACGACAGCTTCGTCGATTTCGACCTGTTGGGCGACGTTGATCCTGTCACCCTGGAGCTGCTGAAGCCCTCCATCTATTCCGAGAGCGTCTGGGAAGCGCGCAAGCAGCGCGCCATCGCCCAGGGCCGTCACGCCACGATCGACTGGTTGGTGGTCACCAATCGCCTCGCCGTCGCGGAGGCGCGCAACCGCAAACGTCTGGAAGAACGGATGACCAAGCTGGCCAAGCGCGTCGGCTTCCGCGTCGGTCCCGGCCTGCGTGACCGGGTCATCTATCGCGAACTGTTCCCGTTCGGCCTGACGGTGGCGGACCTGTCGAACGACATCCGGCCGGTCGCGGTGTCCCTGGCCCATGTCGCTGCGCGCCAGGAGATGCGCAATCTGATGATGGCGATGGGCCTGGAGCAGGTTCTCAGCCCTTTGGACGTGGCGGCCTGATCGCCTGATGGGGTTGATCTGGCTGGCCCTGGCGGCGATCGCCGTCTGGGCGCTGGTGCGGATGGGCCGGCAGACCGAGCGACGCGGACGCGCTCACTGGCGCGTGACGGCGACCCTGCTGGGCGCGGTGCTGCTGGCGGGCGGCGCGCTGGCGGCGTTTCGTGGATCGTGGCTGACGGCGGCGGCGCTGGCCGGGGCAGGACTCTATCTGGCCTGGTCCTCCCGCATGCGGCCGGTCATCCGATCCGAACCCATCACCGAGGCTGACGCCCGCGCCGTGCTGGGCGTCGGGCCAGCCGCGACCGAGGCTGAAATCCGCGCGGCCTGGAAACGCGCCATGGCCCGCGCCCACCCCGACAAGGGCGGAACGGAGGGGCTGGCGACGCGCGTCAACGCCGCGCGCGATCGGCTGCTGGGAAAAGCCGGGCGCCGCTGATCGTCAGCCCGGCTTGACGTCCAGCAGTTCGACCGAGAAGCGCAGGGTGGAGTTGGGGGGCAGTTCGTCGCCGCCGACCCAGCGCGAGCCGTAGCCCAGCGAGGCGGGGATAACGAATTCGTAGATTTCCCCGACGCGCATCAGGGCCACGCCCTCGGTCCAGCCCTTGATGACGCGGTTCAGCGGGAACTCGGCCGGTTCGTTGCGGGCGTAGGAGCTGTCGAACTCGCGCCCGTCGATGAAGGTGCCGCGATAGTGGACCTTGACCGTGTCGGTCGCCTTGGGCTGAGCGCCCTCGGGGTGGGCCTTGCCGACGCGGCGATATTGCAAGCCGCTTTCGGTGGTGGTCCAGCCGCGCCGGGCGCCGTTCCAGGCGAGGTAGGCGGTATTGCCGGCGTCCCAGGCCTGCTGCGGCGTCATGGCCCCCTGGCCATTGACCTGATCGGCGGCGCGCGCGGCGGCCGAAGCCGTCTCGGCATAGGTCACCGGCTCGCGATGGGTGGCGCAGGCGGAAAGGGCCAGAGCGGCAAGCAGGGGCAGGGCGATCCGTGTCATAAGGCGACGCTAGATCAGGCCGTCGTCGCTCGCAACGAGATTGGTTGGCTCTGTCGAAAAGGTTCCTTGGGGCCTTTATTTCGTCGCGAATGCGCGTATATGTGCGCGCTCCGCAACACTCCATATGAGTCTGCGCGCAAGCGCCGAGGCCCGGTCCGTCGCCCTCCGACCGAGCGAAGGCGCGGCTCCTTCCCAGGGAGCCGGTACATTTCAGGCGTCCTGGCCCGGCAGCGGGCCGAGGGTGGATGCCGAAACCCTGGCTGCGGACGCGGAGACGCGCGCCGTGGCTGCTGCATTTCACGCACGCCTTCCCCGGGGCGTGCGCCATGGGAAACACTGAATGACTGACGTCGCCCACGATCTCGCCATCAACGGTCAGATCGCTTCCGCCACCTCGTTCACCGGCAAGAAGCGCATCCGCAAATCCTTCGGGCGTATCCCCGAAGCGATCGCGATGCCGAACCTGATCGAGGTTCAGCGCGCTTCCTACGAACAGTTCCTGCAGCGCGAGGTCCGTCCGGGCGTCCGCAAGGAGCAGGGCATCGAGGCGGTCTTCAAGTCGGTGTTCCCGATCAAGGACTTCAACGAGCGCGCCATCCTGGAATACGTCTCGTACGAGTTCGAAGAGCCGAAGTACGACGTCGAGGAGTGCATTCAGCGCGACATGACCTATGCGGCGCCGCTGAAGGTCAAGCTGCGCCTGATCGTGTTCGAAACCGACGAGGAAACGGGAGCCCGTTCGGTCAAGGACATCAAGGAGCAGGACGTCTACATGGGCGACATCCCGCTCATGACGGACAAGGGTACCTTCATCGTCAACGGCACCGAGCGCGTGATCGTCTCGCAGATGCACCGTTCGCCGGGCGTCTTCTTCGACCACGACAAGGGCAAGACGCACTCGTCGGGCAAGCTGCTGTTCGCCGCCCGCGTGATCCCGTACCGCGGCTCGTGGCTCGACTTCGAGTTCGACGCCAAGGACGTGGTCTATGTCCGCATCGACCGCCGCCGCAAGCTGCCCGCCACGACCTTCCTGATGGGTCTGGGCATGGACGGCGAAGAAATCCTGAAGACCTTCTACGAGACCGTGCCTTACGAGAAGCGCGGCGAAGGCTGGGTCACGCCCTACAAGGCCGAGCGCTGGCGCGGGGTTAAGCCGGAGTTCGACCTGATCGACGCCGACACCGGCGAAGTGGTCGCCCAGGCCGGTCAGAAGATCAGCGCCCGCGCCGCCAAGAAGCTGGGCGAGACGACGACCTCGCTGTCGCTGGCCGCCGACGCCCTGGTCACCAAGTATCTGGCCAATGACGCCGTCAACTTCGAGACCGGCGAAATCTTCGCCGAGGCCGGCGACGAACTGGACGCCCCGACCATCGAAGTGCTGGAGCAAAACGGCTTCACCACCATCGAGGTGCTGGACATCGACCACGTTACGGTCGGCGCCTACATGCGCAACACCCTGCGCGTGGACAAGAACGACAACCGCGAGGACGCCCTGTTCGACGTCTATCGCGTGATGCGTCCGGGCGAGCCGCCCACCCCGGAAGCCGCCGAGGCCATGTTTAACTCGCTGTTCTTCGACAGCGAACGCTACGACCTGTCGGCTGTCGGCCGGGTCAAGATGAACATGCGTCTGGAAAGCCCTGAGGTCTCCGACGAGATCCGCGTCCTGCGCAAGGAAGACGTGCTGAAGGTGCTGCAGATCCTAGTCGGCCTGAAGGACGGCCGCGGCGAGATCGACGACATCGACAACCTGGGCAACCGCCGGGTCCGTTCGGTCGGCGAGCTGCTGGAAAACCAGTACCGCGTCGGTCTGCTGCGCATGGAGCGCGCCATCAAGGAGCGCATGTCCTCGGTCGACATCGACACGGTCATGCCGCACGACCTGATCAACGCCAAACCGGCCGCCGCCGCGGTTCGCGAGTTCTTCGGTTCGTCGCAGCTGTCGCAGTTTATGGACCAGACGAACCCGCTGTCGGAAATCACGCACAAGCGTCGTCTGTCGGCGCTTGGCCCGGGCGGTCTGACGCGTGAGCGCGCGGGCTTTGAAGTCCGCGACGTGCACCCGACCCACTACGGCCGCATCTGCCCGATCGAAACGCCGGAAGGCCCGAACATCGGCCTGATCAACTCGCTGGCCACCCACGCGCGCGTCAACAAGTACGGCTTCATCGAGAGCCCGTACCGTCGCGTGAAGGACGGCCAGGCCCAGGGCGAGGTGGTCTACATCTCGGCCATGGAAGAGTCGAAGTACACGATCGCTCAGGCCAACATCGAACTGAAGAACGGTCAGATCGTCGAGGACCTGGTCCCCGGCCGGATCAACGGTGAATCCCAGCTCCTGAACAAGGACGCCGTGGACATGATGGACGTGTCGCCGAAACAGGTCGTTTCGGTCGCCGCCGCCCTGATCCCGTTCCTGGAAAACGATGACGCCAACCGCGCGCTGATGGGCGCTAACATGCAACGTCAGGCCGTGCCTCTGGTGCAGTCGGACGCGCCGCTGGTCGGCACGGGCATGGAAGCGGTCGTAGCCGTGGACTCCGGCGCCGTCGTGGTCGCCCGTCGTGACGGCGTCGTCGAACAGATCGACGGCACCCGGATCGTCGTGCGCGCCACCGGCGACGTGGACGCCGCCCGCTCGGGCGTCGACATCTACCGCCTGTCGAAGTTCCAGCGTTCGAACCAGTCGACCTGCATCAACCAGCGCCCGATCGTGCGCGTGGGCGATCAGGTGAAGGGCGGCGACGTGATCGCCGACGGTCCGTCGACCGACCTGGGCGAACTGGCCCTGGGCCGCAACGCCCTCGTCGCCTTCATGCCCTGGAACGGCTACAACTTCGAAGACTCCATCCTGATCTCCGAGCGCATCGTGCGCGACGACGTCTTCACCTCGATCCACCTGGAAGAGTTCGAAGTCGCCGCCCGCGATACGAAGCTTGGCCCTGAGGAAATCACGCGCGACATCCCCAACGTCGGCGAGGAAGCCCTGCGCAACCTCGACGAAGCGGGCATCGTGGCCATCGGCGCCGAGGTTCAGCCGGGCGACATCCTGGTCGGCAAGGTCACGCCGAAGGGCGAAAGCCCGATGACGCCGGAAGAGAAGCTGCTGCGCGCCATCTTCGGCGAGAAGGCTTCGGATGTGCGCGACACCTCCCTGCGCCTGCCGCCCGGCGTCGCCGGCACGATCGTCGACGTTCGCGTCTTCAACCGTCACGGCGTCGACAAGGACGAGCGCGCCATGGCGATCGAACGCGCCGAGATCGAACGTCTGGGCAAGGACCGCGACGACGAGCTCAAGATCCTGGAGCGCAACGTCTATGGCCGCCTGAAGCCGCTGATCGTGGGCAAGAACGCCGTGTCGGGGCCCAAGGGCATCGGCCGTGGCGAACTGACCGAAGAGAAGCTGGCCGAGGTCAGCCGTGGTCTGTGGTGGCAGATCGCCCTGGACGACGAAAAGGCCATGGGCGAGCTGGAAGCGATGAAGCGCCAGTTCGAGGACGCTCGCAAGCAACTGGACCGTCGTTTCGAAGACAAGGTCGAGAAGCTGCAGCGCGGCGACGAACTGCCCCCCGGCGTGATGAAGATGGTCAAGGTCTTCGTGGCCGTGAAGCGCAAGCTTCAGCCCGGCGACAAGATGGCCGGCCGTCACGGCAACAAGGGCGTCATCTCCAAGATCCTGCCGATCGAGGACATGCCGCACCTGGAAGACGGCACGCACGTCGATGTCGTTCTGAACCCGCTGGGCGTGCCTTCGCGCATGAACATCGGCCAGATCTTCGAAACCCACCTGGGTTGGGCCGCCGCCGGTCTGGGCAAGCAGATCTCCGGTCTGCTGGAAGCCTGGCAAGCGGGTGGTCAGAAGCAGGCGCTGATCGATCGTCTGACGCATATCTACGGCGAAGAGACCCCTCTGCCGCAGGATGAGGAAGAACTGATCGAACTGGCGAAGAACCTGTCCAAGGGCGTGCCCTTCGCGACCCCGGTCTTCGACGGCGCGCATATCGGCGACATCGAGCGTCTGCTGGAAGAGGCGGGGCTGAACAAGTCGGCCCAGTCGATCCTGTACGACGGTCAGACCGGCGAGCAGTTCAAGCGTCCGGTCACGGTCGGCTACATCTACATGCTGAAGCTGCACCACCTGGTCGACGACAAGATCCACGCCCGCTCCATCGGCCCGTACTCGCTGGTCACCCAGCAGCCGCTGGGCGGCAAGGCGCAGTTCGGCGGTCAGCGCTTCGGGGAAATGGAGGTCTGGGCTCTGGAAGCTTACGGCGCCGCCTACACCCTGCAGGAGATGCTGACGGTCAAGTCCGACGACGTGGCCGGCCGGACCAAGGTCTACGAGGCCATCGTCCGTGGCGACGACAGCTTCGAGGCCGGCATTCCCGAGAGCTTCAACGTGCTCATCAAGGAAATGCGTTCGCTGGGTCTGAACGTGGAGCTGGGGAACAGCTGATCCGGATCACGAGCCCTCTCTCGCCACGGCGGGGGAGGGCGATCCCTCCGCTTTTCTCCGTTCTGAATAATTTTCGCGGGTCAGCCCCGCAGAAGGAATCAAGATGAACCAGGAAGTCCTGAACATCTTCAACCCGGTCCCGGTCACCCCGACCTTCGACCAGATCAAGATCGCCCTGGCCTCGCCCGAGAAGATCCGTTCGTGGTCGTTCGGCGAGATCAAGAAGCCGGAAACCATCAACTACCGCACGTTCAAGCCCGAACGTGACGGCCTGTTCTGCGCGCGTATCTTTGGCCCGACCAAGGACTACGAATGCCTGTGCGGCAAGTACAAGCGCATGAAGTACAAGGGCATCATCTGCGAGAAGTGCGGCGTCGAAGTCACCCTGGCCCGCGTTCGCCGCGAGCGCATGGGTCACATCGACCTGGCTGCGCCGGTCGCCCATATCTGGTTCCTGAAGTCGCTGCCCAGCCGCATCTCGCTGATGCTGGACATGGCGCTGAAGGACGTCGAGCGCGTCCTGTACTTCGAGAACTACATCGTCACCGAGCCGGGCCTGACCCCGCTGAAGCAGAACCAACTGCTGACGGAAGACGAGTTCTATCGCTACCAGGAAGAGTTCGGCGATGACGGCTTCACCGCCGAGATCGGCGCCGAGGCCGTCCGCAACCTGCTGATGGGCATCGACCTGAACGCGGAAGCTGAAAAGCACCGCGCCGAGCTGGCCGACAATCCCTCGGAAATGAAGGCCAAGAAGGCGTCCAAGCGCCTGAAGCTGATCGAGGCCTTCCTGGAATCGGGCAACAAGCCCGAGTGGATGATCCTGACGATCGTGCCGGTCATCCCGCCGGAACTGCGTCCGCTGGTGCCGCTGGACGGCGGTCGTTTCGCGACCTCCGACCTGAACGACCTGTATCGCCGCGTCATCAACCGCAACAACCGCCTGAAGCGCCTGATGGAGCTGCGCGCGCCGGACATCATCATCCGTAACGAAAAGCGGATGCTGCAGGAGTCCGTCGACGCCCTGTTCGACAACGGCCGTCGCGGTCGCGTGATCACGGGCGCCAACAAGCGTCCGCTGAAGTCGCTGGCCGACATGCTGAAGGGCAAGCAGGGTCGCTTCCGTCAGAACCTGCTGGGCAAGCGCGTCGACTATTCGGGTCGTTCGGTCATCACCGTGGGCCCGGAACTGAAGCTGCACGAGTGCGGCCTGCCCAAGAAGATGGCGCTGGAGCTGTTCAAGCCGTTCATCTATGCGCGCCTGGACGCCAAGGGCCTGTCGGGCACCGTCAAGCAATCCAAGCGCATGGTCGAGCGCGAGCAGCCTGCCGTCTGGGACATCCTGGACGAGGTCATCCGCGAGCACCCGGTTCTGCTGAACCGCGCGCCGACGCTTCACCGTCTGGGCATTCAGGCGTTCGAGCCCAAGCTGATCGAGGGCAAGGCCATCCGCCTGCACCCGCTGGTCTGCACCGCCTTCAACGCCGACTTCGACGGCGACCAGATGGCCGTTCACGTCCCGCTGAGCCTCGAGGCCCAGCTGGAAGCGCGCGTCCTGATGATGTCGACCAACAACATCCTGTCGCCCGCCAACGGCAAGCCGATCATCGTGCCGTCGCAGGACATCGTCCTGGGTCTGTACTATCTGTCGCTGGTCAAGGACGGCGAGCCGGGCGAAGGCAAGCTGTTCGCCAACATCGGCGAGATCGATGCGGCGCTGGACGCCAAGGTCGTCACCCTGCACACGCGCATCAAGGCGCGCTGGACGGAACAGGACGCCGAAGGCAATGAGGTGACCAAGGTCATCGACACTACGCCGGGCCGGATGAAGCTGGCGGCTCTACTGCCGCGTAATCCGAACGTCGGCTACCGCCTGCTCGAGAAGAACCTGACCAAGAAGGAAATCGGCAATCTGATCGACGTGGTCTATCGCCACTGCGGTCAGAAGGCGACGGTCATCTTCGCCGACCAGATGATGGGCCTGGGCTTCCGCGAAGCCGCCAAGGCCGGCATTTCGTTCGGCAAGGACGACATCGTGATCCCGGCCAAGAAGGTCGAGCTGGTCGCCGAGACCCGCACCCAGGTCGAGGAGTACGAGCAACAGTACGCCGACGGCCTGATCACGCGCGGCGAGAAGTACAACAAGGTGGTCGACGCCTGGTCCAAGGCCACGGACCGGATCGCCGACGCCATGATGGGCGAGATCGCGCAACCGCGGGTGCTGATCGAGGGTGAAAACCCCGACATCAACTCGGTCTTCATGATGGCCAACTCCGGCGCCCGTGGTTCGCAGGCCCAGATGAAGCAACTGGGCGGCATGCGCGGCCTGATGGCCAAGCCGTCCGGCGAGATCATCGAGACGCCGATCACCTCGAACTTCAAGGAAGGCCTGACCGTCCTTGAATACTTCAACTCCACCCACGGCGCCCGTAAGGGTCTGGCCGACACCGCGCTGAAGACCGCCAACTCGGGTTACCTGACCCGTCGTCTGGTGGACGTGGCGCAGGACTCCATCGTCACCGAGCAGGATTGCGGCTCGACGCGCGGCATCACCCTGCGTGCGGTGATGGAAGGCGGCGACGTGCTGGTCTCGCTGGGTCAGCGCATCCTGGGTCGCTATGCGGCCGAGGACATCAAGGAGCCGGGCACGGATACCGTCCTGTTCCCCGCCGACACCTATCTGGTGGAAGAAGTCGCCGAGGCCGTCGAGGCCGCTGGCGTCCAGTCGGTCAAGGTCCGTTCGGCCCTGACCTGCGAGGCCGAAGCCGGCATCTGCGCCCACTGCTACGGCCGTGACCTGGCGCGCGGCACCAACGTCAACATCGGCGAAGCGGTCGGCGTCATCGCCGCCCAGTCGATCGGCGAGCCGGGCACCCAGCTGACGATGCGGACCTTCCACATCGGCGGCACGGCCCAGGTGGCGGAAACCTCCTTCATGGAGGCGACCAACGCCGGTACGGCCAAGGTCACCGGCCCGACCGTCGTCGCGGCCCACGGCGATCTGGTGGCCATGAGCCGCAACGTCATCGTGACCGTGGTCGTCGACGGCAAGGACCGCGAGACGCACAAGGCTCCTTACGGCGCCCGCATCCGCGTCAAGGACGGCGACGAGGTCAAGAAGAACCAGCGCCTGGCGGAGTGGGACCCCTACACCACCCCGATCCTGACGGAAGTCGGCGGCGTCGTGCGCTTCGAGGACTTGGTCGAAGGCCTGTCGGTCAAGGAAGAAACCGACGAAGCGACGGGCATCGCCCAGCGCGTCGTCAGCGACTGGCGCGCCAGCCCGCGCGGCTCGGACCTGCGTCCGGCCATGGGCGTCACTCTGGGGGACGTCTACGCCAAGCTGTCGTCCGGTTCGGACGCCCGCTATCTGCTGCCCGTGGGCGCGGTTCTGTCCGTGTCGAACGGCGACGAGGTCAAGCCGGGCGAGATCATCGCTCGCGTTCCGACCGAAGGCGCCAAGACCCGCGACATCACCGGCGGTCTGCCGCGCGTCGCCGAACTGTTCGAAGCTCGCCGTCCGAAGGACTGCGCGGTCATCGCCGAGATGGATGGTCGCGTCGAATTCGGCCGCGACTACAAGAACAAGCGTCGCATCAAGATCACGCCCGAGCCCAACGCCGACGGCGTGCAGGGCGAACCGGTCGAGTTCCTGATCCCGAAGGGCAAGCACATCTCCGTCCACGACGGCGATCTGATCCAGAAGGGCGACTACATCATCGACGGCAACCCGGATCCGCACGATCTGCTGCGCATTCAGGGCGTCGAAGCGCTGGCCGAGTATCTGGTGAACGAAGTGCAGGAGGTCTATCGACTGCAGGGCGTGCCGATCAACGACAAGCACATCGAAGTCATCGTGCGTCAGATGCTGCAGAAGGTGGAAGTGCTGGATTCGGGTGAAACCACCTTGATTCGCGGCGACACCGTCGAAGTCGCCGAAGCCGTTCTGGAAAACGCCAAGGTCGAGAAGCGTGGCGGCCGTCTGGCCACCACCCAGCCCGTCCTGCTGGGCATCACCAAGGCGTCGCTGCAAACCCGCAGCTTCATCTCGGCGGCGTCCTTCCAGGAGACCACTCGCGTCCTCACCGACGCCTCGGTCCACGGCAAGAAGGACATGCTGGAAGGCCTGAAGGAAAACGTCATCGTCGGCCGCCTGATCCCGGCCGGCACTGGCGCCTACCTGCGCAGCCTGCAGAAGATCGCCAACGAGCGGGATGCAGAACTGACCTCGGCTCTGGAAGAGGCGATCGAGCCGCTGCCGGCCGATCTGCAACTGGAGCTGGAGAGCAGCGAGAGCTGATCTCACGCTTCTCGAGCGAAGATACGAAGAGGGCGGCGCCGGCGACGGCGTCGCCCTTTTTCTATGACTTGACGCGTGCTCGGATTGCGGTGAACTGAGCCAGGGTTGTGTAGAGGGCCGCCATGACGAAAGCCGACAAGGTGCTGTGGGGCCTAACGGCCGTGATTTTGTCGCTCTTCGTCGTCGTTGAAGCCAAGACGATGATGCTCAATCTCGGCGCGGCCATGCATGACGCCTATTGCCAGGATCACTGACCTCAATCTTTCCACCGCTCTATCGGGGCTGAAGCACCTGGCGTGATCGGTGCGCCGCCGGCCCGGTGGCCGTCGCGTCGGGTCTGGACGTTGCGGGTCGAGTCGGGCGCCAGCGAGGGATTCAACTGCGCGCCGGCGCAGCCTGTGCCGAAGTTCGAGCCGACGCAGTCCGCCGGGCCCACCACGCCGACGCCGCCGGACAGAGGACGACGGCCCGCCTCCCATTCAGCCAGACGCCGCGCGCCTTCGCGCGCAAAGGCGGCGTCACGTTCGGGGTTGCCCGTGCCGGTGATCGGAGCGGCGTTCATTCCGCGTCGCATGGCATCCTCGCGGCAATGGGCGCGCTCGGCGGCGTTGAGCTGCTGCGGCGTGGTGCAGCCGATCAAGCCCTGACGCAGGACACGGGACATGGTGCCGGCGCGGTCGTTCGGATTGACGGTCCAGGCGTCCTGTGGAGCGGGCGCGCCCTGCGGAGCCGGCGCGGCGATGCGGGGACGGATCGGGGCAGGGCTGTCCGGCGGCGTTGCCTGGCGCGGGGAGGGCGTCTGAACCGTCGGGCGCGCGTCCTGCGCTGACCCCATCATATCGTCGACTGTGGGCGCCTGGACCGGCGTTCTAGCCCGCTCGTCGGGCAGCAGGGGGCGGGGCGTAATATCGACGTAGATCGGCGGTTGTTCGGGCGCGACGACGTCGCCCTCTATGCCCAGGGCCGTCAACGACAGGAAGGCGATCAGCGCGGTGTTGATCGCCACCGACGTCGTCGCCAAGCCTGCCTTTCGCCAGTCGAGGCGCCGGTCAGG
Organism: Brevundimonas sp. SPF441; assembly: GCF_009661015.1. Taxonomy (NCBI): domain Bacteria; kingdom Pseudomonadati; phylum Pseudomonadota; class Alphaproteobacteria; order Caulobacterales; family Caulobacteraceae; genus Brevundimonas; species Brevundimonas sp. SPF441. The sequence goes on from NZ_WJWX01000031.1 coordinate 29,291, forward strand.
TCGCGTCAGCTGTGCAAACGCCAATGCGTCGTCCCCCTTGATCCGATGCAAGCTGTGCTAGAAGCATGGCCGCTTTCGGGCGGAGGGCGGACCGACGACGAGGGAAGCAACGTGGGTTTCCGCTTTGAAGATCAGCGCCGCCTTGACCTTCGCGCCCATCGGGCGTAGAAGCCGCCCACTTTCGAGGCGTGGCCGGTTCGCTGGTCGCTGAGATCGTGACAATCCAACGGACGGGCTGTGCCCGCCGGAACGCCCAAAGCGCGCGTTCCGGTTTTTCTGTTTGGGTGGTCGCGCTCTCAGTCTCGATGACACCCGGGCGAGGGGATGGTCCCCCGTTCACAAGAAGGCGAGAGGCGCTTCGGTCGAAAGACACACGCCTCCATCAGAAGTCGAGACGAGTTTCGAATGCCTACGATCAACCAGCTGATCCGCAAGCCGCGCAAGCCCAAGCCCACCCGCAACAAGGTGCCGGCTCTGGAGGGTTCGCCCCAGCGTCGCGGCGTCTGCACCCGCGTTTACACCACGACCCCGAAGAAGCCGAACTCGGCTCTGCGTAAGGTCGCTAAGGTCCGTCTGGCCAAGAACGGCTACGAAGCCGTGTGCTACATCCCCGGCGAAGGCCATAACCTGCAAGAACACTCGGTTGTTCTGATCCGCGGCGGCCGCGTGAAGGACTTGCCCGGCGTTCGCTACCACATCCTGCGCGGCGTTCTGGATACCCAAGGCGTCAAGGACCGTAAGCAGCGTCGTTCGCACTACGGCGCCAAGCGTCCGAAGTAAGCCATTCTTCTCCGGGCCATCGCGCCCGGAGGCCTTTTCGAGATCTTCCCGGCGCTGGTCGGGCACTGCAAGGAATACCCCATGTCGCGTCGTCACCGCGCCCAGAAACGTGAAGTCCTGCCGGATCCCAAATTCGGGGACCTGATCGTCACCAAGTTCATGAACTACGTCATGTACGAAGGTAAGAAGGCCGTCGCCGAAAACATCGTGTACGGCGCCTTCGACATCCTGGCCGAGAAGAAGAAGGACCAAGAGCCGGTCGCGACCTTCCACGCCGCCCTGGACAACGTCTCCCCGTCGGTCGAAGTGCGCTCGCGTCGCGTCGGCGGCGCCACCTATCAGGTGCCCGTCGAAGTCCGTCCGGACCGTCGCCGCGCCCTGGCCATCCGCTGGCTGGTGAACGCTGCGCGCAAGCGTGGCGAGAACACCATGACCGAGAAGCTGGCCGCCGAGCTGCTGGACGCCTCGAACAACCGCGGCACCGCGGTCAAGAAGCGTGAAGACACCCACAAGATGGCCGAAGCCAACCGCGCCTTCAGCCACTATCGCTGGTAACGCCTTCAAAGCGTCATCTGCGCTGACTATCTAAGGGTTTCCGGCGCGGGCGGTTTAAGTTAAATCGCCCGCGCTCGCTTATCCGAACACCGACATCCTTCCGAGGGCGCACCTGAGCGTCCTGAAATTTTCAAGGCACGCTTTCATGGCCCGCACTCACAAGCTCGAGGACTACCGCAACTTCGGCATCATGGCCCACATCGACGCGGGCAAGACGACGACGACCGAGCGGATCCTGTATTACACTGGTAAATCCCACAAGATCGGCGAAGTCCACGACGGCGCTGCGACCATGGACTGGATGGACCAGGAGCAGGAGCGCGGCATCACCATCACGTCCGCCGCGACGACCGCCTTCTGGCAGGGCAAGCGCCTGAACATCATCGACACCCCCGGCCACGTGGACTTCACCATTGAGGTCGAACGTTCGCTGCGCGTCCTCGACGGCGCCGTGACCGTGCTGGACGGCAACGCCGGCGTCGAGCCGCAGACGGAAACCGTCTGGCGCCAGGCCGACAAGTACAAGGTGCCGCGCATCGTCTACGTCAACAAGATGGACAAGATCGGCGCCGACTTCGACGCCTCGGTCGAGTCAATCCGCGACCGTCTGGGCGCCAAGGCCGTGCCGATCCAGTTCCCGATCGGCGCTGAGTCCTCGCTGTCGGGTCTGGTCGACCTGGTCCGCATGACCGGCGTGGTCTGGGACAACGACGGCCTGGGCGCTTCCTACAAGGACGTGCCGATCCCCGACGACCTGATGGACAAGGCGATCGCTGCGCGTCAGTACCTGATCGACAACGCCGTCGAGCTGGACGACGAGGCGATGGAAGCCTACCTCGAGGGCAACGAGCCCGACGAAGCCACCATCAAGAAGTGCATCCGTAAGGCCGTTCTGACCGGCGCCTTCTATCCGATCCTGTGCGGCTCGGCCTTCAAGAACAAGGGCGTGCAGACGCTGCTGGACGCCGTCGTCGACTACCTGCCGTCGCCGCTGGACATCCCGCCGACGCCGGGCATCGACTTCAAGACCGAAGAGCCCGTCGTGCGGAAGGCTTCGGACGAAGAGCCCCTGTCGGTCCTGGCCTTCAAGATCATGGACGACCCCTTCGTCGGCTCGCTGACCTTCTGCCGCCTGTACTCGGGCAAGATGGAAACCGGTCAGTCGCTGCTGAACTCCAGCCGCGACAAGAAAGAGCGCGTCGGCCGGATGCTGCAGATGCACTCCAACAACCGTGAAGACGTCAAGGAAGCCTACGCCGGCGACATCGTCGCCCTGGCCGGCCTGAAGGAAACCCGCACGGGTGACACCCTGTGCGACCCGATCAAGTCGCCCGTCATCCTGGAGAAGATGGAGTTCCCGGCGCCGGTCATCGAGATCTCGGTCGAGCCCAAGACCAAGGGCGACCAGGAGAAGCTGGGCGTCGCCCTGGCCAAGCTGGCCTCGGAAGATCCTTCCTTCACCGTCTCGACCGACCACGAGTCGGGCCAGACGATCCTGAAGGGCATGGGCGAGCTGCACCTGGACATCAAGATCGACATCCTGAAGCGCACCTATAAGGTCGAGGCCAACATCGGCGCGCCGCAGGTCGCCTATCGTGAATCGCTGGGCCGCAAGGTCGACATCGACTACACGCACAAGAAGCAGACCGGCGGTACGGGCCAGTTCGCCCGCGTCATGATCACCTTCGAACCCGGCGAGCCGGGCTCGGGCTTCGTGTTCGAGAACTCGATCGTCGGCGGCGCCGTGCCGAAGGAATATATCCCCGGCGTCGAAAAGGGCCTGAACTCGGCCAAGGACAACGGTCTGCTGGCCGGCTTCCCGCTGATCGACTTCAAGGCGACCCTGACGGACGGCAAGTTCCACGACGTCGACTCCAGCGTGCTGGCGTTCGAAATCGCGGCCCGCGCCGCCTTCCGTGAGCTGAAGGAAAAGGGTTCGCCCAAGCTGCTCGAGCCGATCATGGCGGTGGAAGTCGTGACCCCCGAGGAATATCTCGGCTCGGTCATCGGGGACCTGAACGGCCGTCGCGGCATGATCCAGGGTCAGGACATGCGCGGCAACGCCACCGTCGTGAACGCCTTCGTGCCGCTGGCCAACATGTTCGGCTATGTGAACACGCTGCGCGGCATGTCGCAGGGCCGCGCCCAGTTCACCATGCAATACGACCACTACGAGCCGGTGCCGCAACACGTCGCCGACGAAGTGATCAAGAAGTACGCCTAAGCTTTCCCTTTTCGGAAAGCCCGCCTATATGCGCCCGGACCGTAAGGACCGGGCGTCCTTAACCCCCAAACTGCAGGAACCCCGGTTCGGGGACCTTAGGAGCTAGAAAATGGCCAAGGAAAAGTTCGAACGGACGAAGCCGCACTGCAACATCGGCACGATTGGTCACGTTGACCACGGCAAGACGACGTTGACGGCTGCGATCACGATGACGCTGGCGAAGGCCGGCGGCGCGAAGGCGATGAACTACGCCGACATCGACGCTGCGCCGGAAGAGAAGGCGCGCGGCATCACGATCAACACCGCGCACGTGGAATATGAGACGG
>NZ_WJWX01000032.1:0-28858 GCF_009661015.1 Brevundimonas sp. SPF441
GTCAAGGCCGAACCCTATCCGGGGCCCGACGCCTTCGAAGCCGATCTGAAGACGCTTCACGACAGCCTGGTGTCGCACCACGGTGGCGTCTTCGCCGACGACCGGCTCAGCGATCTGATCACGGCGGTCGAGGTGTTTGGCTTCCATATGGCGACACTGGACATGCGCCAGAACGCCGACGTCCATGAACGTGTTGTCGCCGACCTGCTCAAGGTCGCGGGCGTCCAGTCCGACTATCTGGCGCTGGACGAGGAAGGTCGCCTGAAAGTGCTTGCCGCCGAACTGGCCTCGTCGCGCCTGCTGTTCAGCCCCTATGCCGACTATGAGCCGGAAACGCTGAAGGAACGCGCCATCCTTCAGGCCGCCGCGACAGCGCTCGCCGCCTTCGGGCCCCAGGCGATCCGCACTCATATCGTGTCCAAGACTGACGCGGCTTCCGACCTGCTGGAAGTCTATCTGCTGCTCAGGGAGGTCGGTCTCTACCGACCCGAAGACCCCGCCGCCTGTCCCATCCAGGCCGCGCCCCTGTTCGAGACCATTGAAGACCTTCGCGCCGCCCGCCCAACGCTGGAGCGGCTGTTGCAGGAGCCGTCGGCCCTCGCCGTCGCCAAGGCGCGCGGCGTGCAGGAGGTGATGATCGGCTATTCGGATTCGAACAAGGACGGCTCCTACCTGACCTCGGGCTGGGAGCTGCACGAGGCCTCGCGCGCCCTGGTCGAGGTGACGCAGAAACACGGGCTGAAGCTGCAACTGTTCCATGGGCGCGGCGGCACGGTCGGGCGCGGCGGCGGTTCGTCCTTCGCCGGCGTCCTGGCCCAGCCTGAAGGCACGGTCCAGGGCCGCATCCGCACCACCGAGCAGGGCGAGGTCATCGCCAACAAATACGGCGAGCCGGAAATCGCGCTTCGCAATCTGGACGCCCTGACCTGCGGCGCCATGCTGGCCTCGCTGGGCAAGGGCACGGATCACGCCTTCACCGCCGAACACGGCGCGACCCTGTCGGAGCTGTCGGCGCGTTCGATGGCCGCCTATCGCAAGCTGGTCTATGAGACCGACGGCTTCGTCGACTACTACCGCGCCGCCACCCCCATCGCCGAGATCGCCGATCTGAAGATCGGCTCGCGCCCGTCGTCGCGCACCGCCTCGACGCGGATCGAGGATCTGCGGGCCATTCCCTGGGTGTTCAGCTGGTCGCAAAGCCGGGTCATGCTGCCCGGCTGGTTCGGCTTCGGCTCGGCGGTCCAGGGCAAGGACATGGACGAGCTGAAGGCGATGGCCGAGGCCTGGCCCTTCTTCAAGACGCTGGTCCAGAACATGGAGATGGTCATGGCCAAGTCCGACATGACCATCGCCCGCCGCTACGCCACCCTTGTCCCCGATGCGTCGCTGGCGTCGCGCATCTATGGTGAAATCCGCGAGGAGTGGCAGCGCACCCACGACGCCATCCTGGCCATCACCGGCCATGACGCCCTGCTGGGCGGTCAGCCTGAGCTGGACCGGCTGATCCGGCTGCGCATGCCCTATGTCGAGCCGCTGAACCACGTCCAGATCGAACTGATCCGCCGCCGCCGCGCAGGCGACGACGACCCCCGCGTCCGCGAGGGCATCCTTCTGGCCATCAACGGCGTGGCGGCAGGCCTGCGAAACAGCGGGTGACTACAGCCACTTCGTCCGCTTGAACGTCACATACAGCGCCGCGCAGATAGCCGCGATCACGCTAAGGACCGCATAATATCCGTATTCCCAGCGCAGCTCGGGCATGTGCTCGAAGTTCATGCCGTAGATGCCGGCGATCGCGGTCGGCACGGCCAGGATGGCGGCCCAAGCGGCGAGTTTGCGGGTGATCAGGCCCTGACGCTGCTGCTCCAGTAGGTTGGCCACTTCGAAGACCGACGACAGGATGTCGTTCAAGCCCCCCAGCCGGCTGTTCACCCGCCGCACATGGTCCCCCACGTCGCGGAAATAGGGCCGCACGTCCGGGTCGATACAGGGCAGGTCCAGCGACTGAAGCCGTCCCAGCACCTCCTCCATCGGCCCCAGGATGCGCCGGAACTTCAGCAACTCGCGGCGCAGGGTGAACAGCCGGCGGATTTCCAGGCGTGACAGAAAAGCGTCCAGCGTCCGCTGCTCCATCTCCAGAACGCTGTCCTCGACATCGTCGACGATGGGGGCATAGGCGTCGACGATGAAATCCAGAATGCCGTGCAGGACGAAGTCGGGACCCTTCTTCAGCTGCAGCGGCGAGGCTTCCAGCTGTGTGCGCAAATGGTTGTGGGCGCGGGCCGAGCCGTGACGGATGCTGACCACATGGTCGTCACCGACGAAGACGTGCGTTTCGCCATAGGCCAGCCGGTCATCGATCTTCATCGCCGTGCGCGCCACCACGAACAGTTCGCGGCCATAGACCTCGACCTTGGGCATCTGGTGCGCCGCCAGGGCGTCCTCGACCGCCAGCGGATGCAGCTTGAATCGTTCCACCAGGACATCGATCTCGGCGTCCGTCGGATCGTATATCCCCACCCAGACGAACTCGCCCGGCTCCAGCGCCAACCCCTCGGGCGTCAGCGGCGCCTCTCGCACGCGCTGGCCGTCACGATAGACGTAGGAGGCGACGACGGTCATGAAATCTCCAGCAGATGCCTGCCCTGACTTAGAGCGTGAGAAGCCTCAGTAGAAGAAGCATCGGATGCGCAGACGGGTCGATCCTGACCGAAATGTCATGACGTCAAATTATTGAAGCGGCGCCATTCGGCCGCAGAAGCTTCGCCGTTTCGATCGGATCCAGCTTCACCGTTAGCCACCCCGGACAACAAGGGGTTGGAAAACGGAACTCAGGATCATGCTCAAAATCGTCTCTATCACGGCCGCCGCGGTCCTCTCGGCCGGTTCAGCAAACGCCGCGCAGTTCGAAGCCCACATCCCCTATGGCGATCTCGATCTGTCGACCCGACATGGAGCGGCTGCATTCGACGCACGCGTCAACGGCGCCGCAGATCGCTTTTGCCGTAGTGTCCGATCGATTGAGCGCCCGGTCTGTCGCAATAGTTTCCGGCAGGAAGCGTTGTCTCTGTTGCCCGACCATCGCCGAGCCGAATATGCGCGCGGGCGCTTCGCCTTCAACGCTTGAAACGCAAGACGCCGCCGGACAGATCGTCCGGCGGCGTCCGACTTCTAGATAGGCGGCTTTCACCAAGGCCTCATCCGTCCCGAAGAACGGAATACCCTTGATCAGGAAACCGGGAAGCCCCGGACCTTCAGCAGGGCCGCCACGTCCGGGTCGCGACCGCGGAAGGCGCGATAGGCTTCGGCGCGATCGGTGGTGTTGCCGGGGGCCAGCATGATCGACTTGAAGCGGCCGGCGATGTCCGGATTGAACACGTCGCCCGACTCTTCGAAATAGGCCCAGGTGTCGGCGTCCATCGTCTCGGACCACAGATAGCTGTAGTAGCCCGCCGAATAGGCGTCCGACGTGAACAGGTGATTGAACTGCGGCAGGCGGTGCCGCATCACGATCTCCTTGGGCATGCCGATCCGCGCCAGGCTGGCCTTTTCGAACGCGTCGATATCGGTCGGCGGTACGGCCTGGGTGTGCAGGTCCATGTCCACGATGGCCGAGGACAGATAGCTGACGGTCGCATAGCCCTGGTTGAAGGTGGCGGCGGCCTCGATCTTGTTGACCAATTCGGCCGGCATGGCCGCGCCCGTCTGATAGTGCTTCAGATAGCCGTCCAAGATCGGGCGGCTCAGCACCCAGTGCTCGTGCACCTGCGACGGATATTCGACGAAGTCGCGCGGCGTGTTGCCGTACGACGGATAGGTCACCACCGACGACAGATAGTGCAGGGCGTGGCCGAACTCGTGGAACAGGGTCTCGGCGTCGTCCAGCGAGATCAGAACGGGCTCGCCCGGCTCCGGCTTGGTGAAGTTGTTGTTGTTCGACGCCAGAATGACCTTGGCGCCGTCCAGCTGCGAGAACGACCGATAGGTGGTCATCCAGGCGCCCGAACGCTTGCCCGGGCGGGCGTAATCGTCGGTGTAGTACAGACCGATCAGGCGGCCGTCCCGGCTCTTGTCATAGACCTCATAGGCCTCGACGTCGGGCTCGAAGGTCGGCACCGATCCCTTGGGCAGCTTCTTGAACTGGAAGCCGTACAGGCGCTCGGCCATGGCGAAGGAGCCGGCGCGGACCGCGTTCAGCTCGAAGTAGGGCTTCAGCTGGTTCTGATCCAGGTCGTACTTGGCCTTACGCACCTTCTCGGCGAAGTAGAGGTAGTCCCACGGCTCGATGTCGAAGCCGGCGATCGCCTTCATGTCGGCGACTTCCTCGGCGACGCGAGCCTTGGCCGGCGCCCAGACGCGATCCATCAGGGCCTGAGCATTGGCCGGGGTCTTGGCCATCGTGTCCTGCATGCGCAGTTCGGCGTGGTTGCGATAGCCCAGCAGCTTGGCGCGTTGGTCGCGCAGTTTCACGATCTCGGCGATGGTGGCGTTGGTGTCGTTGGCGTCGCCGTTGTCGCCGCGATTGACGAACTTCTTCCAGACCTGCTCGCGCAGGGCCCGGTCGTCGGCGAAGGTCAGGAAGGGATCGACCGCCGAACGCGTGTTCAGGATCGCCCAGCCTTGCAGATTGCGGCTGCGCGCCGCGCTGGCGGCGGCGGCCTTGTTGGAATCTGGCAGGCCCCGCACGCCGGCCTCGTTGGGGATCAGCGTCCAGGAATTCTCATCAGCGACGACCTTCTGGCCGAAGCGGGTGAAGGCGTTGGACAGGGCGGTGTTGATCCGGCCCAGTTCGGCCTTGCCGGCCGCGTCCAGATTGGCGCCCGAACGGATGAAGGCATCGCGGCGACGCTCGGCCAGACGCTTCTGCTGGGCGCTGAGGCCCGCCGCGTCCGCGGTGTCGGCGACGGTCTTGACCCGCTGGAACAGCTTCTCGTTGAAGGTGATCTCGTCCGAAGCAGCGGACAGCAGCGGCGACAGCTCGGTGTCGACCGCGTCATAGGCTTCGCCGCCGATGTTGGAGGTCATTACGCCATAGACGTTGGACGCCCGGTCCAGCGGCTCGCCGGCCAGCTCCAGCGCCGCCATGGTGTTGGCGAACGTCGGGGCCTCGGGGTTGTTGGCGATGGCGGCGATGTCGGCGCGCTGCAGTTCGATGCCTTCCAGCATGGCTTCGCGCAGCTTGGCCGGCGTCACCTTGTCGAAGGGCGGAACGCCATCATACTTCCCGGTCCAGGCCTGCAGCAGCTCGGCGCTCGGCGTCTGGCTGGGCAGGACGGCGCGGGCGATGCGCGCTTCCTCGGCGACGCTGGCGGCGGACGGCGCCGCAGCGGACCCGCCCGAGGTCGCGCCTGTTGAGGCGCAGGCCGACAGGGCCATCAGGCTGCCGCCCGCGATGAGAAGCTGGCGTCTATGCATGGAATGCTCCGAAACAAGATCATGGTTGCGATACACTTAGGCGCACGGATCGCGCCCGTCACCTGACGCGGGGATAAACTTGTCGCCAATCCGGTTGGATACGTCGTCGCACTGTTCTAAAGCCGGGCCATGGCTATTGGCGTTTTCGACTCCGGCGTGGGCGGCCTGACTGTCCATCGCGAACTGACCCGACGCTTCCCCCAGCGGGACTTCGTCTATCTGGCCGATCAGGCCCACGCCCCCTATGGCGGGCGCGGTGGCGAAGACATCGTCGAACTGACGAAAACCGGCTGCGAGCGCCTGTTCGAGGCCGGCGCCTCCGTCGTCGTCCTGGCCTGCAACACCGCCAGCGCCATTGCGCTTCGCCGCCTGCAACAGACCTGGCTGCCGGGTCTGCGCGAGCGTCTGGGCCACCCGGTCAACATCCTGGGCATAATCGTACCGACCATCGAGGCGGCGACCGGCAAGCCCTGGAGCTTTGAAGCTGAGCGCCCGCAGGAAGGCGAAAAGGTCGCCTCCATCGACATCACCGGCGTCTTTTGCACCGCCGCCACGGCTATCAGCCGCGTCTATGAGATCGAGATCGACAAGCGGCGCGAGGACATCGCCGTCTTCTCCGAACCCTGCCCCGGCCTGGCGGGTCTGATCGAGCTGGGCGCGCCGCCGGAAGAGCTGAAGGTGGTGATCGACGACCACGTCGATGCGCTGCGTCGCCGCATCGGCCGCCACCCGGACAAGGCCATCCTGGGCTGCACCCACTATGAGATCGTCGCCGAACTGTTCGCCCAAGCCCTGCCGGCCGGCACCGTTCTGATCGAACAGCCGACGGCGGTGGCGGATGCGCTGGAGCGCTATTTCAAGGCGCACCCCGAATACGATCTGGGCGACAGCGGGCGTCGCGACTTCCTGACCACCGGCCAGGCCGGGCCGCAGTCGGAACTGGTGTCCCAGTTCTGGGGCGCGCCGGTGACGTTCGAACAGGCCTGAGGGCTCAGCAGCCCGGGCAATCCGGCAGCGGCTCGGTCTCCAGCTGCAAGGTCGTGTGGCCGATGGCGTAGCGCTTCGCCACCGCCTGGGCCTCGCAGATCAGGGCCGCCGTGTCCGCGCGGTCGTGGACCAGGTGGGCGGTCAGGGCCGTCTCGGTCGTCGACAGTCCCCAGACGTGCAGATCATGCACGGCTCGCACGCCCGGCAGGCCGACCAGCGCCTGCTCCAGAGCCCGCACGTCCACGCCCGTCGGGGCGCCGTCCATGGCCAGATGGACCGAGTCCTTCAGCAGGCCCCAGGTCGACCACAGGATCACGACCACGATCGCCAGGCTGACCAGCGGGTCGACCACCGACCAGCCGGTCATCATGATCAGCCCGCCCGCCAGCACCACGCCCAGCGACACGCCTGCGTCGGCCATCATGTGCAGATAGGCGCCGCGCGCATTCAGATCGCGCTGCGACTTCATGAACAGCAGCGCAGTGCCCAGGTTGATGACGAAGCCGATGCCGGCGACCGCCATGATGACGCCCGAGCCGACCGGCGCAGGCTCGTTGAACCGCCGCACGGCCTCGAACGCGATGGCCCCGCAGGCGAAGATCAGCAGCAACGCATTGCCCAGCGCCGCCAGCACCGTCGCCTTGCCGAAACCATAGGTCCGCCGACCGCCCGCCGCCCCATGTGCGCCGCGTCGCGCCAGCCAGGCCGCGCCGCCCGCCATGGCCAGACCCAGCACGTCCGACAGATTATGCCCGGCGTCGGCCAACAGGGCGGTCGAATCCGCGATCAGGCCGGCGCCGAACTCGCACGCCACGAACAGCAGATTGACCACCAGACCGACGGCATAGCGCCAGTCGCCGGTGTCCACCGGGCCGTGGCTATGACCGCCGTGACCGTGGCTGTGTCCGTGGTGGCTGTGAGAATGCCCATGGCCGTGATCCGCATAATCGTGGTCATGCCGGTGGCTGGGGCTGTGGTCGTGCGCGGCGTTCATGGGTCGCCTATACGCCCTCTGGCGAAACAGCCAAGCCGATACATGATAACGCATTGAATGTTATCATGTAATATCGCGTCAGTGTTGGTGCATGGCGACCATGAGGCCCAAGGCGATCAGGGCCACGCCCAGCACCGCCCCCTCATATCGCGCCCATCGCTCCAGCCGCAGGATCGAGGCGCCGGCGCTGGCCAGGGCCGTGAAGACCGCCATGCCGGCGATCGTCCCCGCCGCGAACACCACCGTCAACAGCGCCAGGGCGCCAAGACCCGCCGAGGCCGAAGACAGATAGATGGGCAGCAGCACTTCGCCCGGCGAGACCGCCATCATGGCGACCAGACCCAGGAAGGCGGCCTTGTCGGACACGGCCGGCTCGGGCGTCTCGACCGCGGGACCACCGGCCATGGCCGGGCGCTTCAGGGTCGCGCGCGCCAGATAGAAGGCGCCGAACAGGAACAGCAGCACCGCCGCAAGGTGAGGCAGCACGCCCTCGATCCACTGATCCAGCGCCAGACCCGCCGCCACGATCAGACCACCGACCACCGCCGTCGTGGCGATATGCGCCAGGCCCGCCGCCGTCACCGCCATCAGGATCCGCGACGGTCGCCAGCCTTGCGCCCGCCCAACCAGGGTGAACGGCAGCCAGTGGGTCGGCAGGGCCGCATGCAGAAAGGCCGCAACGAAGCCGCCGCCCAGCAGGGAAAGCATGACGGACTGTTCGGGACCGGGGGACATGACCGGCCCTATAGCGTGTTACTTTATAACGGTCGAGAAGAATCGGTGATCAAAGCCAATCGGCGAACGGCTCGCGGTCCAGCATCTCTTCATAGGTCGGGCGTGGCCGGATCACGGCCCACTGATCGCCATCCACCAGCACCTCGGGGACCAGGGGCCGGCTGTTGTATTCGCTGGACATCACCGCGCCGTAAGCCCCTGCGCCGGTGAAGACGATCAGGTCCTCGGTCTCCAGCGGCGGCAGCGCGCGGTCCCGCGCGAAGGTGTCGCCCGTCTCGCACACCGGCCCGACCACGTCATAGGCCGTCGCCCCGCCCTCGCGCGGATTGACCGGCTGGATGTCGTGGAAGGCGTCGTACAGCGCCGGCCGCATCAGGTCGTTCATCGCCGCGTCCAGCACCAGAAAGCGCCGTCCGTCCGAGCGTTCGTTGACCTGGATCACCTGGCTGAGCAGCACGCCGGCGTTGGCGGCCAGCAGCCGGCCCGGTTCGAACGCCGCCTCGACATCCAGCCCGTTCAGAACCCGCGCGGCCATGGCGACATATTCGGCCGGCGACGGCGGTTCGGTCCCGCCGGAATAGGGCACGCCCAGCCCCCCGCCCAGATCCAGCCGGGTCACGGCATGACCCTGCGCCCGCAGTTTGCGCGTCATGTCCGCCAAAACCTCGAAGGCGGCCTCCAGCGGCTTAAGGTCAGTGATCTGGCTGCCGATATGGCAGGCCAAGCCCACCGGCGTGACATGGGGCGAGGCCGAGGCGCGGGCATAGAGGTCCATCGCCTCCTCGACCGGCACGCCGAACTTGTCGCCCTTGCCGCCCGTGGTGATCTTGGCGTGACCGCCCGCTCCCACGTTCGGATTGACCCGGACGGCGATGGCCGGCGAGGCATCCATCATGGCTGCAACGGCGATCAGCCGATCCAGCTCGGCGCCGGATTCGACATTAATCTGACGCACGCCGACGCTGATGGCGAAGGCCATTTCCACATCGGTCTTGCCAACGCCGGAGAAGATGATCCGGTCGGACGGCACGCCGGCGGCCAAGGCGCGGCGGATTTCGCCCTCGGAGACGGTGTCTGCGCCGGACCCCAGTTTCGCTAGGGTCGCCAACACCGAAAGGTTGGAGTTGGCCTTGACCGCAAAGGCGATCAGGGCCTCGCCCAAAGCGTCCCGATGCGCATCGGCGGCAGCGCGCAGCAGGCCGTAATGCCGCTTCAGGGTCGCGGTCGAATAGACATAGGCCGGCGTGCCGACCTCGTCCGCAATCAGCTCCAGCGGCACGCCCTCGGCATGGAGGGCGCCGTCCTTCAGGTCGAAATGGTGCAACTTACCGCGGGTCGTTCTGGGCGGCGCCGGCGCCGATCGGGTTGGACGGGCCGCCGTCGATCGGCACGCTGCTGGACGGACGGTTCATGGTCGCCGGCTCGGGCAGCCCCGGCGCTCGGCTGCTGCGCGGCGCACGCTCGGTCTCGCGCACCGGCGATTCCAGATCGGCCATCCGGCCGCAGGCGGAGGTCAGGAGGGCGAGCGCGCCCGCGAGGATCAGAGATTTTTTCACAGGCGGGCTCTCCAGTCGGCGATGCGCGCACGGACCTGTTCCGGCGCGGTTCCCCCATAGCTTTGGCGGCTTTGGCACGAAGCCTCGGCGGTCAGCACCTTGTAAACCGCTTCGGTGATCCCTGGCTCCAGTTTCTGCATTTCTTCCAGCGGCAGTTGCGACAGATCCACGCCCAACCCCTCCGCCCGTTTGACCGCCGCGCCGGTCACGTGGTGCGCCTTTCTGAACGGCAGGTTCAGTTCGCGCACCAGCCAGTCGGCTAGGTCTGTCGCGGTCGAAAAGCCCGCGCCCGCCGCCTGGGCCATCCGTTGGGTGTTGGGTTGCAGGGCCGAAACCATCGCCGTCATCGCGACCAAGGCCAGATCCAGGGCGTCGAAGGCCTCAAACACCGGCGGCTTGTCCTCCTGCATATCCTTGGAATAGGCCAGCGGCAGGCCCTTCATCACCGTGGACAGAGCGACCAGCGAACCCATGATCCGCCCGGTCTTGGCCCGCACCAGTTCGGCGGCATCCGGATTGCGCTTCTGCGGCATGATCGACGAGCCGGTGGTCAGGTCGTCGGGCAGGCTGGCGAAACCGAACATCGGCGTCATCCAGACCACGATCTCCTCAGCCAAGCGCGACAGATGCCCGGCCGTGATCGAGGCGGCGGCCAGGCTTTCCAATGCGAAGTCGCGGTCCGACACCGCGTCCAGCGAGTTCGCCATCGGTCGATCGAAACCCAGATCCGCCGCCGTCGCCTGACGATCGATGGGGAAGGGAGAGCCGGCCAGGGCCGCCGCCCCCAGCGGGCTTTCATTCATCCGAGCGCGGGCGTCGGCGAAACGTCCGGCATCACGGCCAAACATCTCGACATAGGCCATCAGATGGTGACCCAGGGTCACGGGCTGAGCGGTCTGCAAATGGGTGAAACCGGGCATCAGGTCGCCGGCATGCTGTTCGGCGCGCGTCAGCAACGCGGCCTGCAGCGCCTTCAACTGCGCGACTGAGCGATCGCAGGCGTCGCGCACCCACAGGCGGAAATCGACCGCGACCTGATCGTTGCGGCTGCGCGCCGTGTGCAGCCGGCCCGACGGCTCGCCGATCAATTCATTGAGGCGCGCCTCCACATTCATGTGGATGTCCTCGAACTGTTCGCGGAACGGGAAGGTCCCGGCCTCGATCTCGGACTGGATGACCTCCAGCCCGCCCAGGATCGCGTCCGCATCGGCCTGCGCGATGATGCCCTGCTTGGCCAGCATGCGGCAGTGGGCCCGCGATCCGGCCAGATCCTGACGCCACAGGCGCTGGTCCACGCCGATGGAGACGTTGATCGCCTGCATGATCTCGGCGGGGCGCGACGAAAAGCGTCCGCCCCACATGTCTTGACCCGCGGGCTTCACCGGCGCAGTCGAACCGCCGGATGGATTGGCGTCGGAAGAAGGTGTTTCGGTCATGAGCGGCTCAAGAAAGGCGATCTGGGCGGTCGTCGGCGCGGTCGTCGTCGTCAGCACCATCGCCGGCGCCGGCGGCATGGCGATGTCGCTATACGCCAATCATCGCCAGAAGGCGCAAGTCGAACAGACCACAACCGCCGCCGAGGCGCCAAAAAGCGACCTGGCGCGCTTCGCGGTCGGATCCCTGGCCGCGTTGTCGACCCCGGCCGCGTCGAAACCGGCGCCCGAATACGCGTTCCGCGATCGCACGGGCACAGCCGTCCGTTTCTCGGCTTTTCAGGGCAAGGTCGTGGTCGTCAACCTTTGGGCGATGTGGTGCGCGCCGTGCAAGGCGGAGATGCCGACGCTCCAGGCGCTGGCGAAGGCCTATGAGGCGAACGAGGATCTGGTCGTCCTGCCGATCAACGTGGACGCCACACCCGAAGCCGCAGCCGAGGCGAAACGTTTCTTGGCCGACCACGCGCCCCTGCCGTTTTACAGTGACGCCAAATTCCAGCTGCCGTTCGAGTTTCCCGGCAAGGGCGCCATGCCGCAGACCATTATCTTGGATCGTCAGGGCCGCATTCGGGCTGTCATGAAGGGTGAGGCGGACTGGTCCAGCCAAGAAGCCCGCGCTTTGATCGATGCGATCCTGGCGGAAGGCGGCGCGCCGCCCCCCGCCTGATCGACTTTAGTTTGTGTTCGCCGGCACGCGCTGATCGGTCGCGGGATTGATCGCGCCGGGCTTGCCCTCGGCCGCCGCTTCGGCCTGTTCGGTTTCCAGCTTGTCGGCGACCTTGCCGGCGCCGCTCTCGACCGCCTGCGCCGCCTTCATCGCGCCGCCCTCGATCACTTCCCCGGCCTGAGACGCGACATCGGCCGTCTTGTCGGCCGCAGCCTCGGCATGCGCCTCGGTCTTTTCCTGCTCGGCCTGGGTGCAGGCGGCTGCGCCCAGCGTCATTGCGGCGACGGCCGCCATCAGGGCTTTGGTTCGGATCGTCACGACGAAACTCCGGTCAAGGTTGAAATCTCGACCGGAAAACGCAGCACAACGGCGCAGGTTGCAGCGGGTATGAGGTGGTGACTGGAGGCGGGATCGAACCGCCGACCTGTGGGTTATGAATCCACCGCTCTAACCATCTGAGCTACCCAGTCCCGGGCCCTGCGCGAGGCCGGGGCCAGCGCGAAAGAGGCGTGCCTATATCGCCGTCGGGCGCGCGGTTCAAGTCGTCTCGGACCAGAACCTGCGGCGATAGAGCGCAAGACGGCTTGCGGCAGGAACAGTAACGCTGGCTTCGCCTTTTCGTAACGACTGCCCACAGCCCAGCCGGAGCTCGTCCTTCATGCGCCTGATCGTCGCCGCCGCCTCGACATCCCTGCTCGTTCTCGCCGCCGCCTGTGGCGCGAATAGCGAGAGCGCCGTTGCTGCGCCTCAGGCTGGGGCCCCGCTGGAAACCCGTTCGGCGAACAATCCCGATCAACAACCGGCCTTCGCCGGCCAGACCCGCGCGCCGGGCGTCAAGACCGAACAAGCCATGACCCATACGGTGGTCGCCTCGGACCTTGTCCACCCCTGGGGTCTGGCGGCCCTGCCCGACGGCCGCTGGCTGGTGACGGAAAAGCCGGGCCGTCTGCGCATCATCACCGCCCAGGGCCAGGTCGGCGAACCGCTCACGGGCCTGCCAGCTGTCGATGCGCGCGGTCAAGGCGGCCTGCTGGATGTGATCGTCGGACCGAGCTTCGCGCAGGATCGCATGATCTATTGGAGCTATGCCGAACCGCGCGAGGGCGGCAACGCCACCTCGGTCGCGCGCGGGCGTCTGTTGGACGACGGATCACGCGTCGAGAACGTCCAGGTCATCTTCCGCGCCCTGCCCGTCTATGACGGCGACAAGCATTTCGGGTCGTCCCTGGCCTTCGCGCCGGACGGCAAGCTGTTCATCACACTGGGCGAACGCTCGGACAAGCCGATGCGGCCTCAGGCGCAGGATCTGGGCTCGCACATGGGTAAGACCATCCGCATCAACGCCGACGGCACAGTCCCGCAGGACAACCCCTTCGTCGGCCGCGCCGGCGCCCTGCCGGAAATCTGGAGCCTGGGACACCGCAACGTTCAGGGCGTCGCCGTTCAGCCGGGAACGGGCGCGATCTGGACCATTGAACACGGCACGCGCGGCGGCGACGAGGTCAATCTGGACAAGGCCGGCGCCAACTACGGCTGGCCGGATGCGGCCTACGGCGTCGAATATGCGGGCGGTCAGATCAACAGCGGCGCCACCCAAAAGGATGGCACCGAACAGCCCGTCTATTACTGGGATCCGGTGATCGCACCCGGCGGCGCAACCTTCTATCAGGGTGCCATGTTCACCGGCTGGGACGGCAACCTGCTGGTCGCGGGCCTGAAGGAAAAACATATTGCGCGTCTGGTGATCCAGAATGACCGGGTGGTGGGCGAAGAGCGCCTGCTGACAGACTTAGGCGAACGCATCCGCGACGTGGCGGTCGGCGGCGACGGGTCGGTCTGGGCCATCACCGACGAACAGAACGGCAAGCTGGTCAGGCTGTCGGCGACGCAGTAGTCTTCGAAGGCCGGGGGGCTATGCGGAGCGGTTGACGCTCCAAAGGGAGCAGCGAACCATGCGTATCCTCATCCTTTCCGCCGCCATTGCCCTGCCGCTGCTTTCGGGCTGCAGCACGATAGGCGCGACCAATAGCTATCAGCAGGAACTGAACGCTCTGGAGGCCGCCTGCACGCGTGACCAAGGCATTCTGACGCCGACTGGCGTTCAGACCGGGCGTCCGCAGACCGAATACGCCTGCAAGATCACCGGCGGCGCGACCCGTATTCCGCCGCGCTGACAGCGGACGCTCTACCGTCTTTCCCACGCTCTTGTCGCGTCTATCCGCTGAGGCATCCGCCTCAAGCGGCCGCGATCACGCGGCTTATTACTTGACGTTGACGTAAACGTAGGGTTCTTGGCGTCCACGCTTGGAACCGCCCTGTCCGTCGTGCCGCGACCTGCCGCATGTTGAGGATGGGCCCAAAGATGGAGACGCATTTCCATGGCTGACGCCTATATCTACGACGCCGTCCGCACGCCGCGCGGCAAGGGCAAGAAGGACGGCTCGCTGCACGAGATCACCGGCCTCAGCCTGGCGACCCAGGTGCTGGAAGCGCTGCGCGACCGCAACGACCTGGACACCTCCAAGGTCGACGACGTCATCCTGGGCTGCGTCACGCCCGTGGGCGAACTCGGCGCCGACATCGCGCGCACCGCCGTGCTTTCGGCCGGCTGGTCTCAATATACGGCGGGCGTCCAGATCAACCGCTTCTGCGCCTCGGGCCTGGAAGCCGTGAACATGGCGACGGCCAAGGTGAAGTCCGGCGAGGCCGACTTCGCCGTCGGCGGCGGCGTCGAGGTCATGAGCCGCGTGCCGATGGGTTCGGATATGGGCGCCTGGCCGACCGACCCTTCGTCGGCCTTCCCGACCTATTTCGTGCCGCAAGGCGTGTCGGCGGACATGATCGCCACCAAATACGGCTTCAGCCGCGACGACGTGGACGCCTATTCGGTCGAGAGCCACAAGCGCGCCGCCAAGGCCTGGGCCGAGGGTCGGTTCAAGAACTCGGTCATCGGCGTCAAGGACCAGCTGGGCCTGACCATCCTGGATCATGACGAGACGATCCGTCCGAACACGGACATGCAGGCGCTCGGCGGCCTGAACCCCTCCTTCGCCATGATGGGCGAAATGGCCTTCGACGGCGTAATCAATCAGCGCTATCCCGAGGTCGAGCGCGTCAATCACGTCCACACGCCGGGCAACTCGTCCGGCATCGTCGATGGTTCGGCCGGCGTGCTGATCGGTTCGCTGGAAGCCGGCCAGGCCCTGGGCCTGAAGCCCCGCGCCAAGATCCTGGGCGGCGCCTCGATCGGTTCGGAGCCGTCGATCATGCTGACCGGCCCGGAATATGTGACCCGCAAGCTGCTGGGCAAGCTGGGCATGACGCCCGACGACATCGACCTGTGGGAGCTGAACGAGGCCTTCGCCGCCGTCGTGCTGCGCTACATGCAGGCCCTGAATATCGACCACGCCAAGATGAACGTGAACGGCGGCGGTATCTCGATGGGCCACCCGCTCGGCGCCACCGGCGCCATGATCACCGGCATCGCCCTGGACGAGCTGGAGCGCTCGAACAAGTCGACCGCCCTGGTCACCCTGTGCATCGGCGGCGGCATGGGCACCGCCACCGTCATCGAACGCGTCTGATCCAGGAGCAAATGGATATGGAAAACTTCAAGATCGACGTCGACGCCGACGGCATCGCCCTGATCACCTTTGATGTTCCGGGCCGTTCGATGAACACCCTGACCTCCTTGGTGATGAAGGAAATCCCCGAGCTGGTCGAACGCATCAAGACCGACGACGCCATCAAGGGCGCCGTCATCACCTCAGGCAAGGCCTCGGGCTTCTGCGCCGGCGCGGACCTGGGCGACATGGCCGGCGGCGTGCTGTCGGGCGGCGGCGACCTCCAGAAGGCGTTCGACGCCGGCTGGAAGCTGAACGGCGCCTTCCGTGCGCTGGAAACCTCGGGCAAGCCGATCGCGGCCGCGATCAACGGCCTGGCCTTGGGCGGCGGACTGGAGTTCACCCTGGCCGCTCACTACCGCGTGGTCGAGAACGACAACAAGATCCAGCTGGGCCTGCCTGAGATCAAGGTCGGTCTGTTCCCCGGCGGCGGCGGCACCCAGCGCCTGACGCGCCTGGTCGGCGTCCAGAACGCCATGATGGCGATGAGCGAGGGCAAGTCCTTCCGCCCGAACGACGCCAAGGGCGCCGGCATCGTGCATGAGGTGGTCGAGAAAGGCCAGTCGGTCGAGGCCGCCAAGGCCTGGATCAAGAACGGCGGCAAGGCCGTGCAGCCCTGGGACGAGAAGTCGTTCAAACTGCCCGGCGGAGGCCCCTATCACCCGGCCGGCATCCAGAACTTCATGGTCGGCAACGCCATGCTGCGCAAGCAGTCCTACGGCAACTATCCGGCCGTCGTGAACCTGATGAAGGCCGTTTACGAAGGCGCTCAGGTGCCGATGGATGCGGCTCTGCGCATCGAGACCCGCTACTTCATCAAGACCCTGATGACGCCGCAGGCGCAGGCCATGATCCGTTCGCTGTTCCTGTCCAAGCAGGAGCTCGACAAGGGCGCCGTTCGCCCGGCCGGCGTGCCCAAGTCCGATCCGAAGAAGGTCACGGTCATCGGCGCCGGCATGATGGGCGCGGGCATCGCCTATGTGCAGGCGCTGGCCGGCATCGAAACCATCCTGATCGACCAGACGCAGGAAGCCGCCGACAAGGGCAAGGCCCACGTCGAGGAGCTGCTGAAGAAGCGCTTGTCACGCGGTCAGCTGACGCAGGAGAAGTATGACGCCCTGCTGGGTTCGGTCACGGCGACGACCGACTATGAGCTGATCAAGGGCTCGGACCTGGTCGTCGAGGCCGTGTTCGAAAACCGCGAGATCAAGGCCGACGTGACCAAGCGCGCCGAGGCGCAACTGGTCGAGGGCGCCGTCTTCGGCTCCAACACCTCGACCCTGCCGATCACCGGCCTGGCCGAGGCCTCGGTGCGGCCCGAGGACTTCATCGGCATCCACTTCTTCTCGCCCGTCGACAAGATGATGCTGGTCGAGATCATTCTGGGCGAAAAGACGGGTCAGGCCGCCATCGCCAAGGCGCTGGACTATGTGCTGAAGATCAAGAAGACGCCGATCGTCGTCAACGACAGCCGCGGTTTCTACACCTCGCGCTGCTTCTCCACCTTCCTGATGGAGGGCATGGCGATGCTGGAAGAGGGCTACGGCCCCGCCCTGATCGACAATGTCGGTCGCATGACCGGCATGCCGCGCGGCCCGCTGGAGATGCACGACGACGTCGCCCTGGACCTGTCTTACAAGATCGCCAAACAGACGGCGCTGGATCTCGGCGACAAATACGTCCCGTCGGAAGGCGCCGACATCGTCGCCAAGATGGTCGAGGGCGGTCGCTTCGGTCGCAAGAACGGCAAGGGCTTCTACGATTACGATCAGAAGCCCAAGACGATCTGGAAGGGTCTGGGCGAACTGGCCCCCACCACCAAGGGCATCGACCAGCCGGAAGAACCGACCGCCTTCGCCCAGATCGACGAGCTGAAGACGCGCCTGCTGTATCGTCAGGCCGTCGAAGTGGCCCGCTGCTGGGAAGAGGGCGTCATCGACGATCCGCGCGAAGCCGATCTGGGCGCCATCCTGGGCTGGGGCTTCGCGCCCTGGACCGGCGGCCCGATCAGCATGATCGACGGCATCGGCCTGGCCAAGTTCGTCGAGACCGCCGACCGTCTGGCCGCGACCTATGGCGATCGCTTCAAGGTCCCGCAGCTGCTGCGCGACATGGCGGCGAAGAACGAAACCTTCTACGGCAAGTTCGCCCCGGAGAAGGCCGCCGCCTGATCGGTCGCGGACATCCACAGAAGACGGAACGGGCGGCCTTCGGGTCGCCCGTTTTCGTTTGGCACCACTTTTTCTTTCTTCATTCCGGGCGCGCAGCGCAGACCCGGAATGAAGAAAGGGGAAGATGCTCCGCTATCAAAAGAAAGACCCGCTCGACACGAGGTCGAGCGGGTCGCTCCGCCGCCCTTCGCGGGGTCGGTGGCGGGTCGCTAGGGGCGACGGAGTAGCGGTGAAAAGACCGGACCGAGCCCGGGACAAACTCTGAAAGTCCGCCCAGCCACGGATGTTGGTGTTAGCCTTCCAGATCCTGGCCTTCGTCCGGCTCGGGCGTGCCCAGCAGTTCGTCGGCGATCTTGTTGGTCGAGGCGCGCACGGCCTTTTCGATCGAGGCCGCGATGTCGGGGTTCTGCTTCAGGAACTCGCGCACATTCTCGCGGCCCTGACCGATCCGGGTGGAGTCATAGCTGAACCAGCTGCCCGACTTTTCGATGATGCCGGCCTTAACGCCCAGGTCGATGACTTCGCCCAGTTTGGAGATGCCCTCGCCGTACATAATGTCGAAGATGACCTCGCGGAACGGCGGGGCGACCTTGTTCTTGACCACCTTGACCCGGGTGGTGTTGCCGACCACCTCGTCACGGTTCTTGATCGCGCCGGTGCGGCGGATATCCAGACGCACCGAGGCGTAGAACTTCAGCGCATTGCCGCCCGTCGTCGTCTCGGGCGAGCCGTACATGACGCCGATCTTGTGACGGATCTGGTTGATGAACAGCACAATGCATTTCGATTTGGAGATCGAGGCCGTCAGCTTGCGCAGCGCCTGGCTCATCAGGCGCGCCTGAAGGCCCGGCAGGCTGTCGCCCATCTCGCCCTCGATCTCGGCGCGCGGCGTCAGGGCCGCGACGGAGTCGATGACCACGATGTCCACGGCGCCCGACCGGACCAGCGTATCCACGATCTCCAGCGCCTGCTCGCCGGTGTCCGGCTGCGACACCAGAAGATCATCCAGATTGACGCCCAGCTTCTGGGCATAGACCGGGTCCAGCGCATGTTCGGCGTCGACGAAGGCGGCGACCCCGCCCTTCTTCTGCACTTCCGCGACGGTGTGCAGAGCCAGGGTCGTCTTGCCCGAGGATTCCGGGCCGAACACCTCGATCACCCGCCCGACCGGCAGGCCGCCGATGCCCAGCGCCATGTCCAGGCCCAGCGAGCCGGTCGAGACGCTGTCGATCTCGGCGACCACGCCCGCTTTGCCCAGTTTCATCACCGAACCCTTGCCGAAGGCGCGATCGATCTGCGCGATCGCCGCCTCCAGGGCGCGTTGCTTGTCGCCGTCGTCCTTGCCCACCAATTTGAGTGCCGCCTGTGAAGCCATTGCCTTCGTCTCCCTTGCCATGATTCCCGTCATTCAGCTTGGGAGAGACCCGCCTGGACCCGCCCCCGTTTCGTGAGGTCGACTATGTGCATGGTTTGTTCTGGTTCACAAGATGTTCTCATCGATCAAAACGAGAACATCCAAAACCTACGACCGTTTTTGACGCCAGCTAAAGCGGAAGGCGCAGGCTGAAGCTGGCGCCTTCGGGGTCGTAAGTCATGACCGCCGAGCCGTGCAGCGAGCGGTTGATCGTCGAGTCGATCAGCACCGAACCGAAACCCTTGCGCTGAGGCGGCGACACCGCCGGCCCACCACTTTCCACCCAATCCAGCAGCAGATGGCCTTCCGCCACGGACCAGTCGATCCGCACACAGCCCGAGGCGTTCGACAGGGCGCCGTATTTGGCGGCGTTCACCGCCAGCTCGTGAAAGACCATCCCCATCCCCAACGTCTGTTGCGCGTTCAGATCGACGGCCGGACCGGTCAGGCGGACCTGTTCCTCGGCATAGGGGGCCAGTTCCTGAGCCAACATGGCGCGCAGATCGACATGCTCCCAGTTCGCAGCCGTCAGCAGATTCTGAGTGTTGGACAGGGCCACGAGCCGCGCTTCGAAAAGGGCGGTGAAGGTGGCGACATCCGGCGTGCGCCGCGCGGTCTGGTGGGCGATGGACTGCACCGTGGCCAGTGTGTTTTTCACCCGGTGATTCAGTTCGTTGATCAGCAATCGCTGCAAGCGTTCGCTGTCGGCCAAGGCGGCGAAGGCCTCGCGGCGATCCGTGATGTCGGTGATGACGCCCGACATCTTGATCGGCCGGCCCGAACGACTGCGGATCAGGCGTCCGCGCAGATGGATCCAGCGGCCAGAGGCCGGCAGACGCCATTCCTGATCGTATTCGCCCTCCCCGGCCAGGGCGCGCTCCAGCGCCTGACGATGCAACGGCAGATCCTCGGGCGACAGACGGTCGCCGACTTCGCTCGGGCCAAGACGGCAGGACGGATCGATGGACAGGATTTCGCGCGCGCGGCCTGACATCATCGTCGTCTTCATCGGCAGGGTCGCTTCCCAGAACCCCACGCCGCCGGCGTCCACGGCCGCCAGAACATTGGCCCGCTGATCGACGATCGAGGCGCCGAGCGCGAGAAAAAGCAGTGTCACCGCCCCGGTCGTCACCGCGACCGCCAATACCACCGGCGACGCCCCGCCCTGCAACGGCCCCGCGTCGGCGGTCGGGGTCAGGATCAGGGCCGCCATGCCGACATGGTGCATGGAGACGATGGCCATCCCCAGGATCACTGCGGCGACCGCGCGCCAGGCCAGACCTCGTTCCTGACGGGCCGCCACCAGGGCAGCGTAGGCGGCGGCGACCGCCACCACGACCGACAGGGCGACCAGCACGGGCTGATAACTCAGGACGGCGTTCATCCGCATCGCCGCCATCCCGACATAGTGCATGGCGACGATGGACCCGCCCATCAGCAGGGCCGCCGGCGCCAGTCGCAGGGGGCTGGCCTGCGCCGTGCCCGCCGTCAGGAAGGCCGCCGCCGTGCCGCCCGTCGCCAGCAGGAAGGAGACCAGCGTCAGGCCGGGATCATAGAAGACGAGGCCTTCGGCCTCGAACCCCAGCATGGCGATGAAATGCATCGACCAGATGCTGACGCCCAGCGCCAGGGCTGAGACGCCAAGCCAGCGCAAACGCGTCGCGCCGATCTGGCTTCGGGTTCGATTGAACAGATCCAGAGCCGTCCACGCGCCCAAAATCGCGATCGCCAGCGACAGGACGGTGAACGCATTGACGTGAAGGTGGTGCAAGCGCGCCGGAGCCCCAAGAAACAGCAGCGATAGCCTTAGCCGGGTTTCATCGCTCGGACGACTGCGAAACGCATCCGGATCAAGCGACCAACCTTGCGCCCACGGCGACCGCGACGGCCAGCGTCAGACTGGCGGCGGCGAAGATCGGCAAGGCCCGGCCCGAGCGAGGCGCCAGCGGGCGGACCAGCATCGCGATCATCAGGGCAATCGGCCCCACCGCGCCAGGCATGTCCATGCCGACCCCCAGGAAGACGCCATGCCCCTGAACCAGCAACCACCCACCGACCACCGCCGTCGTTACGACGGCGGGTGCGAAGGATGCCCACGAGCCGAGACGGGCGCCGATCACCGCCGTCGATGCGGCGGCCAGGGCTGCGATCAGACCGGGCCACAGCAGCAGGAAGGCGGCTTCCGGCGCCACCGTCTGCACCCCGCCGCCCAGGATCAGAACCAAGATGATCAGCCCCAGCCAGCCGCCCCAGACGGCGTCTGCGTCCTGCGGTTTCGGCCGCGCTAGGCTGAGCGCCAGCGCAATCACCGTCGCCCCCACGACAGGCGGGCTAAAACCACCCAGCGCCGCTGCAATCGCGAATGCCGCCAGTATCACTCCCGATGCGCCCCATCGGCCCATCAGGCGTCGCCCTGAGGTCAGCATCAGAATCAGGGCCAGCATGGAAAGGGCCACGGCAATTTCCAGAAACGGCAGGCGACGCAGCAAGGTGTAATAGAGGTCGGCCGAATCCACGCGACGGCCGATCGGCCCGGCCAGGACGCGCACCGCCTGTCCCACCACCACCGCGCTGGCCAACAGCCACAGACCATCCGCCGCGCCCCGCACGACCGACGTCGCCCGCAAGCCCGTGGCATGGCGCGCGCCCCAGGCGGCGAAGGCCGTCGCCAGGACTCCCACGGTCAGCAGCAGCCAGCCGATCGCCGGCGAATGCTGCACGACGAACAGGCCGAAGACGTCGGCATAGACGGCGTTCTGCGTCGCCTGCGGCAGGGTCGGCGCCCGCAACAGGTCATCGGCCATTTCCAACGCCTGGGAGCCGATATGCTGCACGCTACCCTGATCCAGCGCCTGCGGCGTCGAGGACGGCGCGTGGTACTGCGCCGGACGGCCGATGAAGGCCAGATTGATCCCCGCCAGCCTCCGATCCGCCGCCACGGTGAAGTCCGTGCCATTGGGCATCAGCCGATAGACGAAGATGGCCAGGGCGTTGCTGGACGGCCCGCCCGTCGCCCTCTGGGTCGCCTGCGCATAGCGGGCGATGGTCTGGGCGTTGCCGGGTCCGGTCTCGAACATCATAGCGCGCCCGCCGCCGCCCCGCGCCTCCAGATTGATCATCGCCCCGATGTCGTCGCGCAGCGGATGTTCGCTGAAAAAGGCCCGCGCCCCGTCCAAATTCAGCTCCTCGGCGTCGGTGAACAGGACCAGCAGCGTCCGCTCGGCGACGCCCCGCGCCTTGATCGCGCGCACGGCCTCCAGAATGGCGGCCACGCCGGACGTGTCGTCGGCGGCGCCGGGCGAGGTCGGCGAGGTGTCGTAATGCGCCATCATGGCCACGGCAGGCATGGCCGGATTCCGTCCCGGCAGGACACCGACAATGTTGACGGCCTGAACGCCGCCCGCATTTCCACCCTCCCGCTCGAGCCGCGCGACGGCGGCCGGCGACAGGGCCCCGGCCTGGAAGCTGGGCTGAAGCCCCAGCGCCGTCAGCCTCTGGACCAGATAGGTCTGAACCTGCCGATGCTCGGCCGAGCCGACCGGATGCGGCGCTCGTGCGATCCGGTTCACGTCCATCATGGCGCGCGCGGCCGAGAACTGAACCGCAGGCGTCGAAGCGGGCAGGGGTTTGGGCGTCTGCGCGGTCAGCACCGCCAAACCGATGGCCGCCACAAGTGACGCCAGAAACAACACCCAACGCATATCCGGTCCCCTTGATCGCTCTGTCCCGCAATCAGCCCCGAACCACCGCTCTGCGCAAGGTGCCGATCAGCGTCGCACGACGTTTCGGGCCGTCAGATTTCCCGTGGCGCCGTCGCCGTCGTCCGCGCTGGACCCGAACGGCCAGCCCCGGTCGTCGCCGCAATAGCGTCGTCCGCCCTCGCGCGACCCGATCACCACAACGCGTGGCCTCAGCCAGCCCGCGCCGGTGAACAAATTGTCCGTAATCTGATTATACGACGGCGTCTGGTGGCGGATCACGCCGTCCTCGCCGCAGTTGCGATACAGAAACACCCCGCCCTTGCCGTGCAACGCCAGCCGGTTGTCGACGATGCGGTTGGCGCCCGACCCGTCCACCGCGATCTGTTCGCGTCCGGTGTGAATATCGAAATCGTTATCCTGGATCAGCGCGCCTGCGCTCTCGGCGTCCAGATAGATGGCGGTCGAGGTAGAGCGCCCCGTAAAGCGGGATCGCGTCACCGTGGTGCGCGTGACCCCGGGTCCGACATACAGGGGAATGGTCCCCACGCCCTCGAACCGGACCCGGTCCAGGGTGACGCGGAGCGGCGCGGCGGACTGGGCCGCTTGCGTGTGTCCGGCCGTGCGTGACGAGGCCAACAGGTCGCGCATCGATCCGCCCGCCCCCATGCCCCAGACCCGCACATTGCCGACGACGGTGCAGTTTCGAATCGTCACATCGACCGGCCGCGACCACCGATCGCCCTCGCGGCGGGACCAGACGGCGAGGGTCGGGGCGGCGGTCGTCGCCGGGCCCGGCGCGCGGATGGTCCCGCCGCCGCAATCCAGTGATGCGCCTGAGCCTTCCGCGCCCTCGATCAGAACGCGGCGGCGGATATCGACACCTGACAGTTCGGCTTGGCACGTCAGGCGATACGGCTGCGTCGACGGCGCCGTCAGCGCCGCCACCTCTTGCGGCGTGCACGGCCGAACGGCCGGCGCCTGAAGGGTCAGCAAGGCCAGGGCCAGCGCCGCCGTCATCAGGGCAGAGGAATCGCCAAGGCCGCGCGCTCGGCCGCGCAGCCGGGATTGGTAAGGCCGCTGCGACGCGCGGCCGCCAGCTCGCCCCGCGCCGCCGCCATGTCCGCCTGGAAGGCCGGGGTGGCGACGGCCCTGACCCCAACATCCCGCCCGATCTGTTCGCCGACCGCGACATCCGTCGGATAGTGCATGGCGCAAATCAGGCGACTGACCCCGATCTCATGGCCGATCCGGCGCACGGCCTCCGCGCGGTCTGGCTCCAGCGCCGCAAAGGCCTCGCCATAGGCCGTCGCGACCGCTGCGCTGCCGGACGGATAGGAGGCGCTGCGTCTCGCCGCCGGCGTCAGGGTCTGGCAGGCGCGGCGACCGGGATCGTCGCCGACCGGCCGCAACCGCGCCTGGCGCGCCTTGACGCGTTCGGCCGCACTGTTTGCATCGTGGAAGATCCGCGCCATCACGCGGTCCAGCGCCGGCGTCTCGGCCGACCCCAGACGAACACCCAAGGCGCAATCGAAATGTTGCAGGGCCAGCGGCGGACGCAACTCGGCATGGGCGGTCGCCAGCAGCCAACGGTCGCCGTCCTCTAGCGCCACAAGACGCGCCGAAGCCGCCTTGTCCGCAAGATCCGCGACGGACCCCGGAGCCGGGGCCGGCGGGACTGCATTCGTCAACTGGACGACAACGTCATCGCTCAGATAGCCTTCAGCCGGCATCGCGCCGTCCGGCTTGGGTGCCCCTGCGCACCCACCGGCCAGCAGGATCGCCGTCGCCGCGCCCAGGGCGGCGACCCGGTTCACTGACCGGCGCTCCAGCCCAGCTGGACCGAGGTCACGCCGGTCTCGGTCGGCGTGGCGACGACCTGCAGCGAGGCGCCGTTCACCGCGTCCGCCGCCGCGCCATAGGCACGCGTGTCGCCCTGGTTCATTCCGGCGACGGAGCGCAGGCCCGCCTTCTCGGCGCGCTCGCGATAGAAGGCGACGACATCGTCCGGCGAGGCGGTGGTGGTGAAGGTCACCAGGCCGCCCGGCCCGGCCTCGCCGCCGGCGGCCAGAGGCTGGCCGTCCACCTGTGCGCCGGGATACACGACGGCGAAGGACGGCGGCCCGTCGGCGGCGGACGCAGCCCCTCCTCCAACAGCGGGCGCTGCGGCTGCTGGAGGCGTCACATCAGAGACGGCCGGCGCCGACGCATCAGGCGCAGCCTTGGCCTCGACCGGTTGGGCCGAGCGATCACATCCTGCGAGGCAAAACAGAACCACGACGGCGGAGGCCGCCAAGCGAAGCGTCATCGAAAGGTCGTCCTTGGACCGATGGAAGGTCAGAGCGCCACCGTGGCGCATGGTTGCGGCGGCGGCAAGGCGCCCGCTCAGTCTGCGGCGTCGTCCTGGTCCTTGGAGCCTTCCTTCGCCAGCCGGTCGTTGATCTCGGCGGAATCGGGGTCGTCATCCGTACCCGCAGCCGAACCGCCGCGCAGCGAGCCTGCCCGCGTGTCGGATCCCGAATCGCTGCCGTCCAGGGCGTCGATCAGCGTATCCGCCTTGTGACCCAGATCCGGCTTTTCGCCCATGTCGGCGGCTTCGCGGGCGTCGTCGCAATCCGCTTCGGGCTTGGGAGAATCGGTGTCGGTCATGGCGCATCGCTCCGCTCGTCGAGATCAGTTTAAAGCGCCTGATCCGGTTGCGGTTCCAGACCCTCGCCCTTGAACCCCGAGGGAGAGACCCGATCTAGGCGTCATGATCCCGTTTTCAGTTCTCGACCTCTCCCCCATCGTCGAAGGCGGCGACGCCCGACGCGGCCTGGATGAAACCCTGGCCCTGGCCCAGGCCGCCGATCGGCTCGGCTATGAGCGGTTCTGGCTGGCCGAACACCACAATATGCCCGGCATCGCCAGCGCGGCGACCGCCATCGTCATTGGCCATGTCGCGGCGGGGACCGAGCGCATCCGCGTCGGCTCGGGCGGCGTCATGCTGCCCAACCATGCGCCCCTGGTCGTCGCCGAACAGTTCGGCACGCTGGAGACCCTGTTCCCTGGCCGCATCGACCTCGGCCTGGGCCGCGCGCCCGGCACGGACGGTGCGACCGCCCGCGCGCTGCGGCGCTATTTCGAAGGCGTCGATCAGTTTCCCCGCGACGTCGTCGAACTGATCCAGTGGTTCGAACCGGCCTCCGAGAACCAGCCCGTCCGCGCCGTGCCGGGCGCCGGCCTTCGCGTACCGATCTGGCTTCTGGGCTCCAGCCTATTTAGCGCCCAGCTCGCCGGTCAGCTCGGCCTGCCCTACGCCTTCGCCAGCCATTTCGCCCCCGAACTGCTGCTGGAGGCCCTGGCCCTGTACCGCCGCGAGTTCGTCCCCTCGGATCGCCTGGCCAAGCCCCACGCCATGGCCGCGATCAACGTCTTCGCCGCCGATACGGACGCGGAAGGCGTGCGCCTGTCCACGTCGATGCAGCAGAGCTTCGCTCGCCTCTCGACCGGCAAGCCGGGCAAGCTGCCGCCGCCCGTCGATGACATCGCCGCGATCCTGACGCCGCAGCAGATCGCGGGCGCCAAGGGCCGGCTGCTCTATTCCGCCATCGGCGGCCCGGAGACGGTGAAGCGCCAGCTGACCGACTTCATCGCCCTGACCGGCGTGGACGAACTGATGGTCACCGGCATGATGTTCGACAACGCCGCCCGCATCCGCAGCCTGGAGATCGTGGCCGAGGTGCGTGATCAGATGGCGACGAAGCAGGCGGCCTAGAGGCCCTTCAGGAAAGCCAGCAGCAGGCGGTTGATCTCATCCGCCCGTTCCTGCTGGATCCAGTGACCCGCGCCCGGCACGACGACCGAGCGGATCAGGTTCGGCGCCCAGTCCTTCAGGCTCGCCTCATGCCCGCCGGCGTAGTGGCGCACCGGGTCGTCCTCGCCGACGACAAACAGGGCGGGCGGGGTGATCTTCTGGTCCTGCACGAAAGCCGTCAACGACCAGTTCAGGTCCATCGCCCGATACCAATTTAGGGGCCCTTCGAACCCGCCCGCCGAAAAGGCGTGCACATATTCATCGAAATGCGCCTCGCTCATCCATGGCGGCAGGGTCGCGTTGTCGGCGATGGTGTCGAGCAGGGCCACGCCTTCGGGCATGAAGCCGGTCGATCTGCGATCGGCGGGGGTTGCGCCGTCGTAGGCGTAGAACAGTTTCCTCAGCGCCACCGCCGGATCGGCTTCCAGCGCGCGGTGCGCGTCCGGCGCCTGAAATCGGCTGATATAGAGGTCGCCCAGCCCGGCCCGTTTCGAGATGGCGGCCATGGCGGCCGTGGGCGGTCCCTTGGGTCGGCGCGGCTGGAACGGCACCGACAGCCCCGCGACCGCCGTGAACAGATCCGGCCGCAACAGGGCGCAATGCCAGGCCACCGGCGCGCCCCAGTCATGCCCGACGACGATGCAGGACGCCTTGCCCAGCGCGCGGACCAGATCGACCATGTCACCGACCAGATGCAGGATCGCGTAGGCCTCCACCCCCTCCGGCTTCTCTGTTCCGCCATAGCCCCGCATGTCCGGGGCGACGACATGATAGCCCGCCTGCGACATCGCCTGGACCTGGGCGCGC
This sequence comes from Brevundimonas sp. SPF441, assembly GCF_009661015.1. NCBI lineage: Bacteria > Pseudomonadati > Pseudomonadota > Alphaproteobacteria > Caulobacterales > Caulobacteraceae > Brevundimonas > Brevundimonas sp. SPF441. The sequence goes on from NZ_WJWX01000032.1 coordinate 27,297, forward strand.
CAGCTGATCCCCAGTTCTGGGAAGCCGTGGATCAGCAGGACCAGCGGCGCGTTGTCATCCTCGAACCCGGCCTCCAGAACCTGTTGGACCAGACCGTCGGTCTTGATATGCCGGGTTCGCATCACTTCCTCCGACGGCGTCTTCGCCGCTCATTATCGTCAGGACGGACATGACCCGCCTCGTCACTTTTGCGGACGGTACGACCGTTCCCGCCCTCGGCCAAGGCACCTGGGAGCTGGGCGACGACCCGGCCTGGCGCGATGAAGAGCAGCAGGCCCTGGCGCGCGGCATCGACCTGGGCATGACCCTGATAGACACGGCTGAACTCTATGGTGACGGTCGCTCGGAACGTCTGGTGGGCGAGGTCATCGCCGGACGCCGCGATGAGGTCTTTTTGGTCTCCAAGGTCCGGCCTGAGAATGCGTCGGAGATGAAGATGATGCTGGCCTGCGAGAAGTCGCTGGAACGGCTTGGCGTCGAGCGGCTGGATCTCTATCTGCTGCACTGGGAAGGCCATGTGCCGCTGGAGGAGACCGTCGAGGCCTTCCGCGATCTGGTCGACGAAGGGATGATCGCCCGCTGGGGCGTGTCCAACCTGGACCTGCGCGCCATGGAGCAGTTGATGGAGATCGAGGGGGGCGAGGACTGCGCCGCCAACCAGCTGCTCTATAATCTCGCCTCACGCGGGGTGGAGTTCGACCTCTTCCCGTGGATGCAGGCGCGCGACATGCCGATGATGGCCTATTCGCCGCTTGGGCGAGGCGAACTGCTGGAGCAGCCCCTGATCCGCGACATCGCCAATCGCCATTCCGCCAGCCCGGCCCAGGTGGCGCTGGCCGCCGTCCTGCGCCAGGACGGCGTCATCGCCATCCCGAAGGCCAGTTCGGTCGAACACGTCGAGGCCAACGCCGACGCCCTGGACATCCAGTTCGACCTGGAAGACCTGGAACGGCTGGATGCGGCCTTCCCGCCCCCGAAACACGCCGTGCCGCTGGATATCATTTAGCCGCCGGAGACGATCGTCAGCCGCCGCGCCCGCTCACCGTCCGCATACGGAACAACCGGTCCGCGACCCCAGACCGGATCGGGCCAGAGACCGTCGTCGCGGCGGCGGCCCACCACATGGACATGCAGCTGCGCCGTCACATTGCCGATGGCGCCGACGTTCAGCTTTTCGACCGCACCCAGCCGCCGAACCAGCGCTCCGGCCCGCACCGTCTCCTCCATTAACACGGCTCGCTCTTCGACACTCAGATCCTCCAGCTCCACCGCGCCCTCGACGCGAGGGATCAGGATCAGCCAAGGAAAGCGAGCGTCGCCCTGAAGCCGCACATGGCACAAAGGCCATTCGGCGGCGGCGACCGATCCCGCCTCGAAGGCGGGCGCGACAGAAAACCCCATCAGTTCAGCCCATAGATGACGCAGGCGCTGTCGGTCATCACCTGCAAAGGCGGTTGCAGCGCCAGACGCGCCGCCTCGATCTGGGCCTCGCTGGGCGCGCCGCCTCCGGGCGCTGGAGGCGGCGCGCCCAGCGAGGCCCAGATCGAGGCGGCGCGTCTGGC
>NZ_WJWX01000033.1:0-28365 GCF_009661015.1 Brevundimonas sp. SPF441
CCCCCGCCGCCCCCGCCGCCGGTCGCTCAGACCCCGGTCGCTCGCCAGTTCGTCGTTTACTTCGACTGGGATCGCTCGGACCTGACCGCGGAAGCCCGCTCGGTGGTGACGCAGGCCGCCAACTACGCCAAGTCGGGTCGTCCGACGCGCGTCCTGATCGTCGGCTACACCGACACCTCGGGTTCGGCCGCCTATAACCTGGGTCTGTCCAACCGTCGTTCGCGCACCGTCGCGGACGCGCTGGTCGCCTCGGGCGTCAACGGCGGCGTCATCGCCCTCGACGGCAAGGGCGAGACCAACTTGGCCAAGCCGACCGCCGACGGTGTGCGCGAGCCGCTCAACCGCCGCGCGACCATCGACATCAACTTCTAAAGCTTTAAGGGAGCCGGTTGGGATCACCCAACCAGCAACCTGCGGAGTATGGAAGTCGTCGTTCCAAAGACATCGAGCCGTCGTCGCCTTCCCGGCGGCGGCGGCTTTGATGCTAAAAAACAGCGCTCAAAGGGCCACATTTTAAAATTCCTGAACTTCGGGCGTTTTCGATTGATCGCGAAGGATGGTCGCGACAAAAGGGCGACGATGCCCTTTGTCGACAAACTCTTCGGTTGCAACGGCCGTGCCGAAGCGGTTTCTGTTCCGTCATTGTACCGGTGGGCGTGATGGTGGACGTGCGTTCGTCTTCTCGAGCTCTGTCGGCGCGGCGTCGTCGCCGTTATCGATTAAGGGCAGACGACGTTCGGCCCAGCGTATCTCTGCGGCAGCGTACCGCTGCGCCTGCCCAGTCAACCGTCGTAGCTGCCTTCCCCGCAACACGACAAGGCGGTCGATATGGCCTGTCGGGCCGTCGTTTCCTGATCGTTTCCGCCCCATTCGGATCGTTCGGAGCCGCACTGGCCTCGGTGCTCGAATCGCGTGGGGCGGTCGTCAATCGCATGATCTTCAATGCCGGCGATGCGATGAACTGGCGCAGACCGGGTGGATTGGTCTTTAAGGATACGGCGAAATCCTGGTCCGATGGTCTGGCGTGCATCGTCGCGGATTTCAGCGACGTCATAGTCTTTGGCGAGGCCGGCGCCTACAACCGCGCCGTTCTGACGGCAGCCGACACCCTGAACGCTCGTGTCTGGGTTCTGGAAAACGGCTATTTTCGTCCTGATTGGATCACGGTCGAACGCAACGGCGTAAACGGATCAAGCGCGCTGCCACGCTTCCGCGACGGATATCCCGAACCGGCGCCGAAGCTGCTCGAACCTGTCGCAGTCGGAAAAATCCTGCCGCACCACGTCGCCAACATCAGCGCCTATCATACGGTGCAGGTCGCGGGAAAAGCATTCTTCCCAAACTATACAGCGCCCTATGTGTTCTCCCCGCTAAAACAGTGCCTGGGCCATATCCGACGCTATGTCAGTCTGGCGTTCCGGCGGCCCGAGAACTGCGATGCCGACATCATTAGGGCCAAGGGCGAGTTCTTTATCGCCTGCCTGCAACGCGAAGGCGACGCGCAACTGCTGCGTTACTCGCGATACGCTGACAATCGCGCCTTCCTGACGGCAGTCATCACCAGCTTCGCCGCCAAGGCGCCGCCTGAGGCGCGCCTGGTGGTTAAGAACCATCCGTTGGATCCGGGCCTGGTCAATCTCCGCGCCGTCACGATGCGGCTTGCTCAGGAGTATGGCTTGATGGGCCGTGTCGATTTCATCGATGGCGGCAATCTGGCGGCTTTATGTCGGACGTCGTTGGGGATGGTGGTCAACAACTCCAGCGCCGCGCTTTCCGCGCTGGGCTTCCATACGCCGGTCAAGGTTCTGGGCGACGCCTTCTTCGACTTCGAGGGTCTGACCGACCAGAAACCACTAGAAGATTTCTGGGGCGCGCCGGAGGCGCCGGACAGCGATCTGTTCACCCGCTTCCGCGCGCATGTGATCGCCCAGAGCCAGGTGAACGGCAACTATCATGAGCCGCACGCCATCGTGCCGACGGCAAACGGTATTGCGGACGTCTTCGAGCGAGCAGCAGACTAGCGCCAGCATCATCCAGTGTGGCGCCTACAACACCCTTCGCGGCTGTCATATTCCCGTTACATAACTGTCGTCCTAGCTTCTGACATCGGCCCTAGAGGGGGCTGGATTGCGACATGCCTTGAACATGTCCTCGACCATTTTCGGTCCACCAGCTGGGGATAGCTTAATGACCTTCCGCAAACTGGCGTACGGCGCTTCGGCCGTCGCCATCATGATGTCCGCCTCGACTGCGGTTTATGCTCAGGAAACCACTGGCGCCATTCGCGGGCGCGTTCTGAGCGCCGACGGTGCCGGCGTGGCTGGCGCGTCCGTTACGTTGGTTCACCAACCTACCGGCACGACTGCGACGACTGTCGCGGACGGAAATGGCTTCTACTCGGCGCGCGGCCTGCGGGTCGGTGGCCCCTACATGATCACGGCATCTTCCGCCGAAGGCTCGGGCGAAGCCCAATTGTCTGGCATCAGCGTCGGCGACCCTGCCAGCGCCGACATCGAACTGTTCGCCAATACCGTGACTGACGTGGTCGTGGTCGGCACGCGCCGTTTCGCCAATGATTTCGGCGCAGGCTCGGCTTCGAACTACGGCGCGAACACGATCGGCTCGCTGCCCTCGATCAGCCGCGATCTGAAGGACACCGCGCGCCTTGATCCGTTCGCGACGATCGACCCTTCGAACGAAGACGCCCTCTCGTTCGCCGGCACGAACACCCGTTTGAACCAACTGACCGTCGACGGCATTCGCCAGAACGACGAGTTCGGCCTGAACGGCAATGGCTATCCGACGCAACGTTCACCGATCTCGCTCGACGCCGTCGAAGCCGTTAACGTCTCCGCCGCCCCGTTCAGCGTCATCAATAACGGCTTCATCGGCGGATCGATCAACGCCGTCACGAAGTCCGGCACCAACACCTTCAGCGGTTCGGCCTTCTACGAATACAGCGACGACGCCATGCTAGGTGATCGTTACTGGGGCTACGACAACCGCACCCGCCTGAACGGCGCGCCGAACCTGGCCTATGGCTACAACAACCTGATCCCCTACGTCCGTACCTTCAAAGAGAAGACATGGGGCGCGACGTTGGGCGGTCCGATCATCAAGGACACCCTGTTCTTCTTCCTGTCATACGAGAAGTTCGAATCCGAGTTCTCGCTGGATGAAGGTCCCGTCGGATCGGGCTTCTCGACCGAAGTTCCGCGCATCACGACCGGCGCAATCGAAACCTTCCGTCAGGCCGCGCAGGCGCGTTACGGCTATGATACTGGCTCGTTCGTCAACAATGCTCCGCCCGTCAACGATGAGAAGTACCTCGCCAAGGTCGACTGGAACATCAACGAGAACCATCGCCTGGCTCTGACCTATCAGGAAACCCAGGGTACCTCGTTCAATGGTAGCACCAGCTCGGTCTTCCCGAACGGCGATTCGGTCACTCAACCGCGCGTCGGCCTGGAATCGACCCAGTATCTGAAGGACGAGCGCCTAACGACGTATAACGCCCAGCTGAACTCGCAATGGACGCCGAGCTTCTCGACCGAACTGCGCGTAGGCTACAAGGAAACCGAGACGACCCAACTGCCCACGGGCGGCCTTGGCGTTGGTCAGGTGACTGTTAACGTCGCCGACCTGCCTGGCGTTCTGGCCGGGTCGGGCACGCCGCAAATCCAGTTCGGTGCCGACAACTTCCGTCACGACAACTATCTGTACAGCGAGAATACCAACGCGGAGTTGATCGCACGCTACAATCTTGGCGCGCATGACTTCCTGGCCGGCATTCGTACGGAGAAGCGGGACTTCCTGAACGTCTTCGTCTCGCAGTCGCTCGGCACCTGGACCTTCAACAGTTACAACGACTTCGTGAACGGCAACGCTGCCAGCCTGTTCATTCGCGGAGCCGTCGATCCTGCAGGCGGCACTGTGCCCGCAAGCTTCGGAACGGCGCGTAACGGCGCCGTCGAGTTCGGTTACGACCTGAACTCAGTCTATGCCGAAGACACCTGGCAGGTCACCGATACGCTCCGCATCAGCTATGGTCTGCGCTATGACTGGTTCGCCATGGACGACGCGCCGGTGCTCAATGCGAACTTCGTATCGCGCCAAGGCTTTGAGAACACGGCGAACCTTGATGGTCAGGACCTGTTTCTGCCGCGCTTCGGCTTCAACTGGACGCCGGGCGAGTGGACTGTGTCGGGCGGCATCGGCCGCTTCTCGGCGATCGGCACCAACGTGCAGATCGGTAACCCCTTCGGCAACGATGGCGCGCGCATCACCAACTCGGTCTGCACCGGGCCGCTGACGGGCATCACTAACCTGGCCCAAGTACCGGCCGGCGCGAACTGCACCTTCACGCCGGGCAACGGGAACGTCGTGGCTCTGGATCCTAACTTTGAGACGCCCAGCGCTTGGAAGTACAACCTGACTGTGGCGCGCGATTTCCGCCTGCCCTTGATCGAAGATTTCCGTCTGCAAGCCGATCTGCTGGTCAACCAGTTCGAAAATGCCTTGTATTACAAGGATCTTCGCGCGCTTCAGACCGGAACGGCACCTGACGGTCGCCCCGTCTATGGTCGTACTACCACGGGCACGATCGGGGCCAACCAATTCGACCTGCTGCTGACCAACCTGAAGGACGGCGGCTACTCGGCGTCGGCGGCGATCACGGCGCAGAAAAGCTGGAAGGAAGGCGTATTTGAAGGCCTCGACGTTCGCGCCACCTATACCTACACGGAAGCCGAAGACGGCAACCCGATGACCAGCTCGCAGCCGGACTCCTCATTCGTTCGCTTCGCTTCGTCGGATCACAACAACCCGGCCCTGGCGACATCGGATTACGAAGTCCGCAATCGCCTTTCGGTGAACGTCAGCTGGGCTCGCGCCCTGTTCGGCGACAACGAAACCTCGGTGAACGTCTTCGCCCAGCGCCGTTCGGGCCTGCCTTACTCCTTCGTCTATCACAACAGCCGCTCGGGCAACTTCGACAACGACTTCGGCAACGCCGTGCCGCAGTCCTATTCGGGCGCGTTCGGCACCTCGAACCAGCTGTTCTATGTGCCGCAGACGGACGCCAACGGTGTCGTGACCGCGACCAGCGATCCGCGCATCACCTATACCGGCATCAATCTGACGGACTTCAACGCCTTCCTGAACAACACCGGCCTGATCAAATACGCGGGTTCGATCGCCCCGCGTAACGGCTTCCGCTCGGCGGCGGTGACCACGGTTGACCTGCGCCTGTCGCAGGAAATCCCGGTCGCGTTCGTCCCGACCGGCAAGATCAAGCTGTATATGGACGTCGAGAACTTCGGAAATCTGCTTAACGACAAGTGGGGCGTGACCGAACAGTATCCGTTCTATCGCGGCGTTGGCACGGTGGTTCTGAACTGCCAGACGGCGGGTGGAGTCGCCGCAAACTGCGGCGCTCCCGGCGCGGTCTACAACTACTCGCAACTGCAGACGCCGAACTTGGCGCAGGGCGGCACGAACAACGCCCCGCGCGACGAAGCCCGTCGTCCGCAACAAATCCTGCCAGCCTCGACCTGGCAGATCAAAGTTGGCGCCAAGATCTCCTTCTGATCTGAAGAGCTACTGAAACGACGAAGGGCGGTCCGTTCGCGGGCCGCCCTTTTCTCGTGGCTGACGTTGAAGTCGGGGGCGCTTGGGGCCATATGGCGCAGCTCCCAGTTCGGCCCTTCTTGAGGACGCCCGCATGACCGATCCGACTGCTGCCGCCATCCCCGCCGAGTGGGCGCCGCACCGCGCCATGTGGGTGGGTTGGCCCAGCCATGCGGAATATTGGTTCGAGGCGCTGGAGCAGGCGCAGGAAGAGGTCGAGGGTCTGGTGCGGGCCTTGGCCGGACCGGGTCGTGAGCAGGTCAAGCTGATGGTCGGCAAGGCCGAGGTTCTGGCCGACGCCCAGGCGCGCTTTGCGGGCGTGGCGAATGTCGAGGTCGTGCCCGGCGAGTTCGGTGACGTCTGGCTGCGCGACACCGGGCCGATCTTCGGCGCGGGATCCAGGACGGCCGCCGCGTTCAAGTTCAACGGCTGGGGCGGAAAATATGACATGCCGGGCGACGATCTGGTCGCCGGCCAGATCGGCCGACATGCGGGCGTGGACCTGACCTGGAACGACTTTGTCATGGAGGGCGGGTCGCTGGATCATGACGGGGAGGGCACCGTCCTGACCACGCGGCAATGCCTGCTGAACCCGAACCGCAATCCCGCTTGGAACCAGGATGAGGCCGTCGCGGCGGCGGCGCTGGAGAAGGCGGTCGGCGCCAAGGTGGTGGTGTGGCTGGGCGACGGTTTGCTGAACGATCACACCGACGGACACGTCGACAACCTGGCGCGGTTCGTCGCGCCGGGCGTGGTCGCCTGCCCGGTCGCCTGGGGGACGAACGACGTCAACGCTGACGTCTATGACGCGACGGCGCGCGATCTGGCCGCTGTGACCGATGGGGCGGGCCGTCGGCTGAAGGTCGTGCGCATCCCGTCGCCGGGCCTGGTGCTGGACGAGGACGAACGCCCGATCCCGGCCAGCCACATGAACTTCCTGATCGCCAACGGCGCGGTGGTCGTACCCACCTATGGGGATGCCCGTGCGGCCGACATGGCCTGTCAGGCGTTGAAGGACGCCTTCCCCGATCGTGAGATCATTCCGCTGCCGTCCAACGCCATTCTGACGGGCGGCGGCTCGTTCCACTGCATCTCCCAGCAGGAGCCCGCATGACCCGCAACATCACCGTCGCCGGCATCCAGACCTCGTACGGCGAGGACATGCAGGCGAACATCGACAAGACTATCGCCTTCGTGCGCGAGGCGGCGGGGCAGGGCGCGCAGGTGATCCTGCCGTCGGAGCTGTTCCAGGGACCGTATTTCTGCGTCTCGCAGGAAGAGCACTGGTTCGCCCACGCCTATGAATGGCGCGAACATCCGTGTGTTGTGGCCATGGCCCCGGTCGCCAAGGAGCTGGGCGTGGCCATTCCGGTCTCGATCTTCGAGAAGGACGGGCCGCAGTATTACAACTCGCTGGTCATGCTGGATGCCGACGGCGAGGCCCTGGGCGTCTATCGCAAGAGCCATATCCCCGACGGCCCCGGCTATCAGGAGAAATACTATTTCCGGCCGGGCGACACCGGCTTCAAGGTCTGGAAGACCCGCTTCGGCAAGGTCGGGGTCGGCATCTGCTGGGACCAGTGGTTCCCGGAAGCGGCGCGGGCGATGATGCTGATGGGCGCCGACGTCCTGATGTATCCGACCGCCATCGGCACGGAGCCGCATGATGCGACCCTGCATACGGCCGAGCCGTGGCGGCGGGCCATGCAGGGACACGCGGTGTCGAACGCCGTGCCGGTCGTCGGCGCCAACCGGATCGGCCATGAGCGCGTGACCGAGGTCGGCCAGACCTTCTACGGCCATTCCTTTATCGCCGATCAGCAGGGCGAACTGGTCGAGCAACTGGGCGCCGAGGAGGAGGGGGTGCTGGTGCACCGCTTCGATCTGGACGAGCTGGACAAATACCGCGCGGCCTGGGGTTTCTTCCGCGATCGCCGGACGGACCTGTATGGGGCGCTGACAGGTAAGGGCTGACCTAGCCCTGCATCGCCTCGACCGCTGCGACCAGTCGGTCGAGGTCAGAGGGCGTCGAAAGCCGGTGATCGCCGCCTTCGATCAGGTCCAGGCGCACGTCGCCGCCCGTCAGACGTTCGACCAGTTCGACCTGATGTCGCCACGGCACGACGTCGTCCGCGCGACCTTGCAGAACGTGGACCGGGGCGGCGATGTCGATCACGCCGTCCAGCAGCAGCCAGTCGCGCGCCTCCTCGAACATCCGACGCGTCAGGACATATTCGCCCAGACCCTCCTCGACGATCAGGGTTTCGCCGTCGCGCAGGATGGCCTGGCGCTCGTGGTCGGCCAGACCGGGCCACATCAGCCGTTCGGTGAAGTCCTGGGCCGGATTGACCAGAACCAGACCCTTGATCCGATCCGGCCGCGCCAGGGTCGCCAGCAGCGAGACCCAGCCGCCCATCGAGGAGCCGACCGGAATGACCGGCCCGGACAGGCTGTCGATCAGGGCGACGGCGTCCTCGCGCCAGCGACCGATGGTGGCCTGTCTCCAGTCGCCGGAGGACTGGCCGTGGGCAAAATGGTCGTAGCGGACGAAGTTCCAGCCGCGTTCGCGCGCGGCGACGTCCAGGGCCAGGGCCTTGGTCCCCTCCATGTCCGAACGAAAGCCGCCGACCCAGATCACGGTCGGGCCGCCGCCTTCGACGCGTTTGAAGGCCAGGGTTTCGCCGTCGGGGCGGCACAGGTGCTGGATGTCGGTCATGGCGCCGTTCTGCCCCGACTTTCCGCCGTCGTCACCCTTGACCGCGACGCGCGATGGCGAAACACAGACCCATGTCCGCACCCCAGGTCCTGTTCGTCACCTCCAACCGCATCGGCGACTGCGTCATCTCGTCCGGCGTGATCCGCGAGATCGCGCGTCAGGTCCCGGGGGGCGAGATCACCGTCGCGTGCGGTCGGCCGCCCGCGCCCTTCTTCCGCAATGCGCCCGGCGTGGTGCGCACCATCGTGCTCGACAAGAAGAAGCTCTCCGGCCACTGGCTCGATCTGTGGAAACAGGTCGTCGGCACGCGCTGGGACCTGGTCATCGACATCCGGGGTTCGGCGCTCAGCTATCTGATCCCCGCGAAGCGGCGCATCGTCTATAACCGCTCGTGGGAGACGGGCCTGCGCAAGGTCGAGATGGTGTCGCGCCTGATGGGGTCGCCGACGCCGCTGGATCCCGAAATCTTCCTGGACGATCAGGCGCGGGCCGAGGCCGCCGCCGTGATCGATCCGCAGCTGGCGGGCGGCGCGGGTCCCGGCCCGATAATCGCCCTGGCCCCCATCGCGCATCAGCCGGGCAAGAGCTGGCCCGCCGACCGCTGGGGCGCGCTGGTCGAGAAGCTGAAGGCCGAGCCGCGCTTCAACGGCTGGCGCTTCATGCCGGTGGGCGGGCCGGGTGACCGGCCCCCGGCGACCCCGGCTCTGGAAGCTGCTGGCCCGCGCGGCATCGATTTCGTCGGCAAGGGCGACATCCTGGCCTCGGCCGCCGCCATCGATCGGGCCGATCTGTTCGTCGGCAACGATTCGGGTCTGATGCACGTGTCGGCGGCGCTGGGACGGCCGACCCTGGGTCTGTTCGGTCCAACGGAATGGTGGCTGTATGGGCCGTGGGGGGCCAAGACGCGCACGGCGGCGTCCAACGAGACGCGCGGACAGTTCGCGCCGATCGAGGACCTGACGGTGGATCACGTCTTCGACGCGGTGCTGGCGCTGCATGACGCCTACATCGTCGAAACACCTGCGAACCCTTGAAAAATCGGGGCTCGCGGCGCATATTGCCGGCCTTGAGGGGAACGTGGCGATCGCCGCGTGCATTCGCTCATCACGACATACGCCTTCTCTGACCACATAAGGAAACGACGCCCATTCGCCGTCCCATGCAAGCGCCACCCGTGAAAGACGGGCCGCGTATGAACCAGGATATCCGCGCCCCTCGCGTTCTGCTCATCGACCAGAACGGCGAAAAACAGGGCGTCATGCCCACCTCCGCTGCTCTGGAAGCCGCCGAGGAAGCCGGGATGGACCTGGTCGAGATCGTCTCCACCTCCGAGCCGCCGGTGGCCAAGATCCTCGATTACGGCAAGCACCGTTTCCAGGAACAGAAGAAGAAGGCCGAGCAGCGCAAGCGCCAGAAGGTCGTCGAGTTGAAGGAGATCAAACTCCGTCCGAACATCGACACCCACGACTATGAGGTGAAGGCCAAGGCCATGCACCGCTTCTTCGAGGAAGGCGACAAGGTCAAGGTCACCCTGCGCTTCCGCGGTCGCGAAATGGCCCACCCCGAACTGGGCATGAAGCTGCTGAACAAGGTCCAGGCCGACTTCGACGAAGTCGCCAAGGTCGAGTTCTCGCCCAAGATGGAAGGCCGCCAGATGATCATGATCCTGGCCCCGCGCTAAAGCTTCTTCATCTTTATGAGTATGACGCCCGCGCCTTGTGGTTGCGGGCGTCATGCGTTTGAATAACAGTGTCCCCTCTGGATCGTTCGATTCGAGGATGGGGCTGCTGTGAATCTGTCAAAATCAACGCTTTGGGCTTTTGTCAGCGTGCTGGCCCTGGGTTGTGTTCCGGCCCATTCGCAGGATGTGTCCGCCGTCTCGCAGGCGTCGGCCTCTGCGCCGGTGAAACCCGCTGCGTTGGATTTGTACGGCCGGCTCCCGGCGTTTTCCAGCCCGCGGTTGTCGCCCGACGGCACGAAACTGGCGCATTTGGTGAATGTCGGAACTGGTCAGGCCCTAGTCATCATCGACCTGTCAAACCTTCAAGTGATTGGCGGGCTTCGTTCGATCGAAAACAAGGTGCGTGGCCTGTCGTGGGTGGGCAACGACTACCTGCTGATTTCCACATCCACCGCCGCCTCCTTGCCGTTCGCTGCTGGCAAGGGCGAATACACGCAGGGCCTTATCTATACGCTTGCGACGCGCTCGGTTCAGACGGTTTTTGCCCGGAATCCGGAACTGGCTCGCATCATGATCAGCGGCGCGATTATTCGCGATACGCCGACTGGCCCGGCCATCTATTCGCAAGCCTTTGATGCTCGCGATGGAACGGCTGATCTCTACCGCGTCGATCCCGCCACCAATCGCGCCACTCAGATCGCCCGGGGCCGCAATGTCGGCAACTATCTCCTAGACAGCGCCGGCGAACCGATTGCGCGCTCCACATATTACGCCGAGACCGGCACATGGAGCGTTGATGTCAAGCGAGATGGAGGATGGCCTCGCGTCTGGTCGACGACCGCCTTGCTTGATCAGCCTTCGTTGATTGGTTTTGGCGCTTCGACAAAGTCGGTCATCGTTCAGGCCAAACTCGAAGGAGACAACGAACCCAAATATCGCGAGCTTTCGCTCGAAACCGGCCAGTGGACGGATCTCGCTTTCGACACTCAACCGGACAGCCTGATCTATCATCCCGTCACGAAGCTGTTGATCGGCACCATCAGGACCAGCGACGAGGGACCTGTCTACGACATCACTGACCCTGCGGCGGCGCGGACTTGGCGCGCGGTCAGGACCGCGTTCAAGGATCGTCATCCGTCGATTCAGAGCTGGGCGGCGAACATGAGGTCGCTGATCGTCGAGACGGACGGAAACGGCGATCCCGGCATGTACAACCTCGTTGATCTGGATCGTGGCGTCGCCGAAATCGTGGGCCAATCCTATCCCGACATCGCGGCCAACCAGGTCGGAGAGATACGATCTGTCTCCTACACGGCAGCCGACGGCATGACGATTCCAGGATACCTAACCCTACCGCCGGGTGTTGGGGAGCCTCGTAATCTGCCACTGGTAGTGTTGCCGCACGGTGGCCCTGCGGCGCGCGACACCTTCGGATTCGACTGGTGGGCGCAAGCGCTTGCCGCTCAGGGCTATGTGGTGTTGCAGCCCAATTTCCGGGGATCGGACGGCTTGGGTGAAGCTCATCTGAGCGCCGGCTATGGTCAGTGGGGTCGCAAGATGCAGACCGACCTGTCAGACGGCGTACGCTGGTTGGCGTCGCAAGGCATAATCGATCCCAAGCGGGTGTGTATCGTCGGCGCCAGCTACGGGGGATACGCCGCCATGGCCGGTCCGACTCTGGACACCGGCATCTACCGATGCGCCGTAGCTGTGGCGGGCGTTTCCGACCTCAATGAGATGATCCGTTGGTCGGGGGGGGGCTCACGGGGACGCGAGAGCCCAGTTGTTCGATATTGGATGCGTTTCATGGGCGCGGAGAAGCTTGGCGATCCGGCACTCGACGCCTTGTCGCCAGCACTGATGGCTGATCGCGCCGATGCGCCGATGCTTCTGATCCACGGCCGAGATGACACGGTCGTGCCCTACGACCAGTCTGTCCGGCTTTACAATGCTCTACGCAGAGCCGGAAAGCCCGTTGAACTCGTTCCGCTCGATGACGAGGACCACTGGCTGTCGACCGCCGCCACGCGACAGCGGATGCTCGATCAAACCGTAAGGTTCTTGAAGGCGAACAATCCGGTCGACTGATCGGAGTTCGCGGCCTTCGACGACGGCGCTTCTCCGTTGGCGAGCGCCGCGCTAAGCCTGCTGCATGACCACGCCCCTGACGACGCCGCCCAAGCTCAAGACACCGGCGCTGGCCGTGCTGTTTGCGACGGTGTTCATCAATCTGGTCGGGTTTGGGCTGGTGGTGCCGTTGCTGCCGTTCTTCGCCCAGAGCCTGCAGGCCGAGGCGTGGCAGATCACGCTGATGTTCTCGGCCTATTCGCTGGGTCAGTTCTTCGCCGAGCCGTTCTGGGGGCGACTGTCGGATCGGATCGGACGAAAGCCCGTTCTGTTGATGACCTTGATCGCCAATGCGCTGGGTTATCTGATGCTGGCCTTCGTGCCCAACATCTGGCTGGCGATCGCGGTCAGGCTGTTCACCGGCCTGGGCGCGGGCAATATCTCGACGGTTCAGGGGTATGTCGCCGATGTGACCCCGCCCGAGCAGCGGGCCGGGCGGATGGGTCTGATCGGGGCGGCGTTCGGCCTGGGCTTCATCGTCGGTCCGGGCTTAGGTGGATTGCTGACGCAGCCGCAGCTGGGACGGTTGGGCTATCAGCTGCCGATCTTCCTGGCGGCGGCGCTGGCGGCGGTTGCGGCGGTCGGCGTGGTCGTCTTCCTGCGCGAAAGCCGGGCCAAGGCCGATCCCGCCGCCCCGCGTCCGGCCTTCCTGGCGGGACTGAAGGATGCACGCGACAACGCGGTGGTGTCGCGCGTGCTGGTCGTGACCCTGATCTATATGGCTGGGTTTTCGGCGATGGAGAGCGTGTTCGGCCTGTGGTCCGAGAGCCGCTATCAATGGGGCGCGCGCGAGGTGGGGCTCAGCTTCATGATCGTGGGCATCGTCTCGACGCTGAACCAGGGGTTCTTCGCCGGGCGGCTGGCGCGGCGTTTCGGCGAATCGCGCGTGCTGGCCACCGGCATGCTGCTGTTTGGCACCTCGCTGGTGTTGCAGGTGCTGGCCCCGGTCGCGTGGTTCCCTGCGACGCGGCTCGAGCTGGGCGCCCTGACGATCCCGGTCGTCCAGGGCTGGATCATTCCGATCGTGATGGCGATCGGCGCGTGCGGCATGTCGCTGGCCATGCCCAACATCTCGGCCATGATCAGCCGCGCCTCGCCGCCGGATCGGCAGGGGGCCATGCTGGGCCTGAACATGGCTTCAAGCTCGGTCGCGCGCATCTTCGGGCCGATGATCGCGGGCGCGCTGTTCTCGGGGCTGGGGCACGATTGGCCCTTCGTGATCGGGGCGCTGCTGACGATCCCGGCGGCCCTGATGGCGATCAACGCCGGACGCGTCATTCGCAGCGGCGAGGGCGGCGTCAAAGCCCCGGCCTGACTCGTCTTGCAATGGCGGCGCTCTTCACGTAGAAGCCGCGCCTTCGCGTACCGAACCGCCAGGCGAACAGGCATGCCTGGGCGGTTCTTAAACTCTGGAGAGATACCTCCCATGGGCTCAAGCAGTCCAAAGGACGGTAGCCCTCCAAAAAGGAGACTGAAATGCCGAAACTGAAGACGAAGTCGGGCGCCAAGAAGCGCTTCAAATTCACGGCCACTGGCAAGGTTAAGGCCGGCGTTGCGGGCAAGCGTCACCGCTTGATCAGCCACAACTCGAAATACATCCGCCAGAACCGCGGCACCTCGGTCATGGCCGACGCCGACGCCAAGAAGATCAAATCCTACATGCCGTACGCCTGATCGGCGCGCGCTGTACGACTGATCTCCATCCCAAAGAATTTGAAGGAATAGCGACATGGCTCGCGTTAAACGTGGCGTAACCTCGCACGCCAAGCACAAGAAGGTTCTGGAGCAGGCCAAGGGCTTCTCCGGCCGCCGCAAGAATACCATCCGTACGGCCAAGGCCGCCGTCGACCGCGCCGGGCAATACGCCTATCGCGACCGTCGCGCCAAGAAGCGCAACTTCCGCGCCCTGTGGATCCAACGCATCAACGCCGCCGCCCGTCTGGAAGGCTTCACCTACAGCCAGTTCATCAACGGCCTGAACAAGGCCGGCATCGAACTGGACCGCAAGGTTCTGGCCGCGATCGCCGCTGACGCGACCGGCTTCAAGGCTGTCGCCGACAAGGTCCGCGCCGCCCTGGCGTAAGAGCTGTGCTCAAGCCGCGAGCGACCGCGTCGCGAGCGTAGCGCACTAAGAATGACGCCCGCTCCGGTTTCCGGGGCGGGCGTTCTTCGTTTCAGGCCGCCTTGGGGACGTGCGATGCCTGGCTCTGCGCCAGCACCATGCGGATGGCGTTCAGAAGGGCGTCGGGCTGGATGGGCTTTTGCGCCACCCCGTTCATGCCTGCGGCGATATAGTCCAGCTCGTCGCGCTCGTCGGCGTTCGCCGTCAGGGCTAGGATCGGCAGGGCGCCGGCCGGGCCGCGCAGGGCGCGGATGGCCCGCGTCGCGGCGACCCCGTCCATCACCGGCATCTTGATGTCCATCAGGGCCAGGTCGAACCGGCGCGCGCTGACGGCATCCAGCGCCTCGCGCCCATTCTCGGCCATCTCGCAGGTGCAGCCGAACATCTCCAGCAGCTTGCCGGCGACGAAGCGGTTGGTGGCGTTGTCGTCCACCACCAGCACATGCAGGGTCTCGTGCGGGGTCGGCTCAGCCATGGCGGGGGCTGGCGCCGCGCTCTCGGTCGCGACGCGCAGCGGCAGGCGCACCTGAAAGCGCGCGCCGCCCTGGGGCGAGGCGCCCAGCGAGATCGCGCCGCCCATCCGTTCGGCGATCTGTCGGCAGATGGCCAGGCCCAGGCCCGCGCCCGCCCCCTCGCGTCCGGCCTTTCCGGTGTTGAAAGGATCAAAGATGGTCGCGGCCGCCGCCTCGGGCACGCCGGGGCCGCTGTCGTCCACGGTGAAGATGACCTCGCCGTCCGACCGACTCTCGATCAGGGCGACGACCTCGCCCGTCAGGGTGAACTTCAGCGCATTGCCGATCAGGTTGTTCAGCAGCTGCTTCAGCCGCATCCCGTCGGCCTGAACGCAAGTAACGGTCAGGTCGGTGCGGATGGTCAGACCGAGCGACTTCTCCTCGGCCCGCGCGCGCCACAGGGCGTCAATGTCGAAGGCGACGGCCCCCAGGTCCAGCGGCTCCTCCTCCAGCGTCAGCATGCCGGCCGAGGCACGTGACATGTCCAGCGCGTCGGTCAGCAGCCGCAGCAGGCTCTGGCCCGAATCGATCACGGTGCGGACGTAGGGGCGCAGTTCTTCCTGCTCCAGCTTCTTGTCCATCAGGGCCGCGACGCCCAGCACCCCGTTCAGGGGCGTGCGGATCTCGTGGCTCATCACCGCGAGGAACTCGGACTTGGCCCGGCTGGAGGCGACGGCCTCGGCCTCGGCCAGCGCCAGGTCGCGGGCCAGGGCGCTCATCTCCTCGGCCCGCTGGCGGTGCAGGGCCGCGCCCGCCTGAACCACCTGCAGCGCCGTGCCGACGCCAACGTAGCGGCCGTCCGCCACCACGATGAAGCCCGTCAGCAAGGCGCCCAGTTCCGCCGCGTCGTAGGCGTGGAAGAAGGCCTCGGCGCTGGTCGCCGCCTCCGCCACCGGCGCATTGCGGTCCATCAGGCTTTCGGCGGGCTTTCGGGCATACAGGGCGCGTCCGAACTCGGCCGCCATCCTCAGGGTGAAGGCGTTGCGTTCGATGATGCCGAGGGGGCGGCCATCGTCATCGACGACAGCCAGGGCCAGGGTGTTCGGCTCGGTCTGGAACCGTTCGAACACATCCGCGCCCGGCGTGGACGGGGCCACAGGCGCGATCAAGTCGACGAAATCACCGATCAGCGGCATCAAGGTCCTCGCAAGTCCGGAGGCCTGATTAGACGCTGATATTTAACGCCAGCTTTGCCGTTCATGAACCTTTCGCGGCGGGTTTTCGACAGTCGATCCGTAGGCGGATGGAAAGTCCGGACTACGCGCGATATTCCCTCGCGCACGCGACTTCGATAGCCTCGCCGCATGATGCGCACCCTGATCTGCGGCCTGGTTGCCGCCCTCGTTCTTGTCACTCCCGCCGCCGCGCAGGACCGACGCGTCGCCGTGACCTTCGACGACCTGCCGTTTCAGACGGATGCGGCGACCCTGTGCGATCCGGCGCGCCTGATGACGATCACCCAGGATTTCGTCGCCATGCTGAAGCCGCTGGATACGCACGGCACAGCCTTCGTCAACGCGGGCAAGGTGTGCGAGGCCGAGCGCGCAACGATCCTGCCGCGCGTGCTGAACGTCTGGCTGGACGCTGGTCTGGACCTGGGCAACCACACCAACACCCATCTGAACATCCACTCGACGACGGTTGAGGCCTATCTGGCCGACGTGGACGCCGGGGCGCCGATCGTTCGGCAGGCGCTTGAGGCGCGCGGCAAGACCCTGCGTTGGTTCCGCCACCCCTATCTGTTCACCGGCGAGACGCAGGAAAAGCACGACGCCATCGCCGCCGGCCTGGCCCAGCGCGGCTATACGGTCGCGCCTGTGACCCTCGATAACAACGACTGGATGTTCGCCGACGTCTATCGCAAGGCTGAGCAGATCGGCGACCAGGCGCTGATGCAGCGCATCGGTCAGGCCTATGTGGCGCATATGGCGACGGTGCTGGACTTCTTCGAACCCTACAGCGCCGATGTGGCGGGCGGGCGTGAACCGGCGCAGGTGCTGCTGCTGCACGCAAACACCCTGAACCAGGCCTGGTATCCGCAGATCCACGCCCTGTATCTGGCGCGCGGCTATCGCTTCGTGCCGCTGGCAGAGGCGCTTGCCGATCCGATCTATCAGCACCCTGACACCTATGTCCGCGCCAACGGAATCTCGTGGCTGCACCGTTGGATGCAGACCGACGGCCGGCCAATACGCTGGGAGCCGGAACCGCCCGCCTGGATCGTTGCGGCCAACAAGGCGCCGGCGTCGGACCTTCAGGCCATCGCATCGGCCCCTTGAAGGGTGACGAAACGGCTTCCACCCGTCAGGCCTGATCGGCTGAGGGGAAATCGCTTCGCGATTTCGCTGATGCCGTGAATCAGGCCTTTATTTTCCCCGTGAGCATGATTCACGCTCCTGTCGGAACCGCGAAGCGGTTCCGTCCGAACCGATCATGCTCTAAGGCACGGGGCAAATGACCGATCTCGCCACACTCGAACTCGACCTGATCAACGCCATCGGCGGCGCGGAAACCGTCGCCGCCCTGGAAGAGGTGCGCGTCGCCGCCCTGGGCAAGTCCGGCTCCGTCTCCGGCTTGCTGAAGGGGATGGGGGCGATGAGCCCCGATGAACGCCGCGAACAGGGGCCGATGATCAACGGCCTGCGCGACCGCGTCGCCGCCGCCATCGCCGCGAAGAAGACCGCGCTGGAAGCTGCCGAACTGGACGCGCGTCTGCTGTCGGAACGCATCGACCTGACCCTGCCGGCGCGTCCGCGCAGGAAGGGCGGGGTCCACCCGACCATGCAGGTGATGGACGAGATGATCGCCCTGTTCGCCGAGATGGGCTTCGCCGTGGCCGAAGGTCCGGACATCGAAGACGACTTCCACAACTTCACCGCCCTGAACTTCCCGCCCAAACATCCGGCGCGGGAAATGCACGACACTTTCTTCCTGAAGCCGGACCCCGAGACGGGCGAACGCAAGGTGCTGAGGACCCACACCAGCCCGGTGCAGGTCCGCACCATGATATCGCAAAAGCCGCCGATCCGCATCGTCGCGCCGGGCCGCACCTTCCGCAAGGATTGGGACGCCACCCACACGCCGATGTTCCATCAGATCGAAGGCCTGGTGATCGATCGTGACATCCACATGGGCCATCTGAAGACGACGCTTCAGACCTTCATCGCCCGCTTCTTCGAACTGGACGCGATCCAGGCGCGGTTCCGTCCGCACCACTTCCCCTTCACCGAGCCCTCGGCCGAGATGGACATCCGCTGCGACCGTTCGGGCGGAAAACTCGTGTTCAACACCGGCGACGACTGGCTGGAAATCCTGGGCTGCGGAATGGTGCATCCCAATGTGCTCAGGAACTGCGGCATCGACCCGGACGAATATCAGGGCTTCGCCTTCGGCATGGGCGCGGATCGGCTGGCCATGCTGAAATACGGCGTGCCCGACCTGCGCCCCATGTTCGACGCCGACACCCGCTGGCTGTCCCACTACGGCTTTTCGTCCTTCGCCGCCCCTAACCCGGCCTCGGGCCTGAGCTGATCCATGACCACAGTAAACCTGCCTTTCCCGCCCGAATTCGCCCGTCAGCAAGTGTTCGAGGATATCCAAATCCCTTTGGCGGTCTTTTTCCGTCAGTTGGCGATGAGCAATGTTTCCATCGTTGAAGGCCGCGCGTTTCGTCGATGCAAGATCGAGGGGCCGGCTGTGATGCTTGTCCTGGATGGCGTGGCGTTTGACGGCTGTAACATGGGGTTCGACGGCGGCGATGTTCGCAATCTGCTGCTTCGTCCGATGGGCAAGAAGGTGATCGGATCCGTGCCGTTCGCCATGTGTCTGTTCGAAAACTGTTCATTTAACGCCGTCGGCTTCACGGGTGAAGACAGACATCTCGAAGCGTTCCAGTCGGCTTTGAGCGGCGTCCAGCAATGAAGTTCACTCTGTCCTGGCTGAAGGACCACCTCGAGACCGAGGCCGATGTCCATCAGATCGCCGAGGCCATGACCATGGCCGGGCTTGAGGTCGAGGAGGTGCTCGATCCCGCCGCCAAACTGGCGCCCTTCACCGTGGCCAAGATCGTTTCGGCGGAGCGTCACCCGAACGCCGACCGGTTGCAGGTCTGTCAGGTCGAGACGGTCGACGGGATGAAGGAGATCGTCTGCGGCGCGCCGAACGCGCGCGCGGGCCTGACTACCATCTACGCCCCCATCGGCGCCTACGTGCCAGGTTTGGGCGTGACCCTGGTCGAGAAGCCGGTGCGCGGCGTGGTGTCGAACGGCATGCTGTGCTCGGCCTCTGAGCTCGAGCTGTCGGACGAGAGCGACGGCATTCAAGAACTGCCGCCGGAAATCCCCGTCGGCACGCCAGTCGCCGGCCTGTTCGGCGCAGAGCCGGTCATCGATTTCGAGGTCACGCCGAACCGGCCCGACTGGCTGGGTGTCGCCGGCATCGCCCGCGATCTGGCCGCCGCCAGCGTCGGCAAGCTGAAGCATTTCGACATCGCCGTGGTGCGCGGGGCCTTCCCGTCGCCGATCAACGTGCGGCTGGAGGCTCCAGAGATGTGCCCGGTCTTCGCCGGTCGCGTCATTCGCGGCGTCAAGAACGGCCCGTCGCCGGCCTGGCTGCAAAAGCGTCTGACGGCCATCGGCCTGCGCTCGATCAACCGTCTGGTCGATGTGACCAATCTGATCGCCTATGACCGCGCTCGCCCGCTGCATGTCTATGACGTGGCCAAGCTGTCGGGGACCGAAATCGTGGTGCGGGCGGGGCAGGTTTCGGCCGCGACCGGCGAGCACGAACATCTGATCGCCCTGGACGGCAAGACCTACGCCGCGTCCGCAGCCGACTGCGTCATCGCCGACGCCGGGGGCGAGCGCCCCATCGGCCTGGGCGGCGTCATGGGCGGCGAGAGCACCGGCTGCGACGAGACCACCACCGACGTCTTCCTGGAAAGCGCTTGGTTCGACCCGCTTGTGATCGCCCAGACCGGCCGTGCGCTGGGCATCCATTCCGACGCCCAGTACCGGTTCGCGCGCGGCGTCGATCCGGTCTCGGTCACGCCGGGGCTGGAACTGGCGACGCGCCTGATCCTGGACCTGTGCGGCGGCGAGCCGTCCGAGATCGTCTTCGTCGGCGAGCCTCCGGCCAGCCCCGCGCCCTTCGCCTTCGACCCCGCCTATGTGAAGCGTCTCAGCGGCATGGATCTGGCCGGCGACCGGATCGGGACCATCCTGGGCCAGCTCGGTTTCCTGGTTCAGGCCGCGCCCGCCGGTCAGGCCGAGGCCTGGCTCGTCACCCCGCCCTCGTGGCGGCGCGACGTCGAAGGCCCGGCCGATCTGGTGGAAGAGGTTGCGCGCATCGAGGGCTTCGACAGCCTGCCCGACACGCCTCTGCCCGAGGTCGCTCGCCCCGCCGGCGGCGTACTGAGCCCGCGCCAGGCCCGCGTCCGCACCGCGCGTCGCGCCCTGGCGGCCCTCGGTTACGCCGAGGCCGTCACCTGGTCCTTCACCAAACAATCGACCGCGGCGCTGTTCGGCGGCGGCGACGACAGGTTGGTGCTAGAGAACCCCATCGCGGCCGATCTGGACTGCATGCGGCCCTCCGCCCTGCCGAATCTGGTCCAGGCGGCGGCGCGGAACGCCGCGCGCGGTTTCGCCGACGCCGCCCTGTTCGAGATCGGCCCCATCTATCTGGGCGACGGTCCGGCGGATCAGCGCACGGTCATCGCCGGTCTGGTCGCCCCGCACGCCGCCCGTCACTGGGCCGGCGCCGGTGAGGACGCTCTGTTCGCGCTCAAGGGCGACCTGACCACTTTGCTGGAAGAGATCGGCGCCCCGGTCGCCTCGCTGCAATTGGTCCAGGGTCAGAACCGCGACTGGTGGCACCCCGGCCGCTCGGCCCGGCTGCAACTGGGGCCCAAGAATGTGATGGTCGAGTTCGGCGAACTGCATCCGCGCGTCCTGAAGGCGCTGGACGCCGACGGCCCCATGCTGGCCTTCGAGGTCGTGCTGGACAATGTGCCCGAGCCGCGTGGGAAGTCGGGCAAGGCTCGCGGATCGGCCGATCTGTCGGCCCTCATGCCGCTGACGCGCGACTTCGCCTTCGTGGTCGAGGACGCCAAACCGGTCGGCGATCTGGTCCGGGCCGCAACGGGCGCCGACAAGGCCCTGATCGCCGACGTGCGCGTCTTCGACGTCTATCGCGGCAAGGGCGTGGACGACGGTTTCAAGTCCGTCGCCCTGGAGGTCGTGATCCAACCGCGCGAGGCCACGCTGACCGAAGCCGAGATCGAGGCCCTGACCGCCAAGGTCGTCGGAGCGGTCGAAAAGCAGGGCGGCAGGCTGCGGGCTTGAGGGGCGCAGCGCCGTCTTTCGGGCGGCGCGGGGGACATAGGCGATGACGACGGAACCTCAGGCGGCCCAACCGGATCGCGGCCATTTGCTGCGCGTCTTGGGCGTGACGTTCGGCGTCGCCGTCGTGGTCGGCGGCGTCATCGGTCAGGGCATACTGCGTACCCCCGGCGTGGTCGCCGAGGGGGTTCAGAACTTCACGATCATCATCGCCCTGTGGTGCGTCGCCGGTCTGGTCGCCTGGATCGACGCCATGTCGACGGTCGAGCTGGCCGCCTCGATCCGCAAGACGGGCGGCCCCTATATCTTCGCCCGTCGCGCCTTCGGGTCTTTGACCGGCCTCGCCGTCGGCGTCTGCGACTGGCTGGGCAATATGGGCGGCATCGCCTTCATCGCTGTGGTCTTCGGCGAATATCTGCACCGACTGGGCGTCGCGACCAGCGTGCCGATCGGCGTCCTGGCCCTCTTGATCGTGGTCGTGGTGGGCAGTGTCCAATGGCTGGGGACCAAGGTCGGCGGTCGGTCGCAGGAGATCGGCAGCGCGGTCAAGGCGGCCCTGTTCACTGTGCTGATCATCGGCCTGTTCCTGGCGCCGCGCGGCGCGCCCGTCGCGACCGAGATCGCGCCGGCGACGGCGGCGGCCCTGACCTTCGGCGGCATCGTCATGGCCCTGCGGGCGATTTCTGGCACCTATTACGGCTGGAACAGCGCCTCCTACTTCTGCGAAGAGGTCGTCGATCCGGGCCGGACCATCGCGCGGGCGACCTTCTCGGGCATCGCCGTGGTGACGGTGATCTATGTGCTGGCCAACCTGGCCTATCTGAACGTCCTGACGCCGGCCGAGATGGCGGGCTCGAACCTCGTCGCCGCGGATGCGGCCGGTCGGGTGTTCGGCGATGTCGCCGGCCCCATCGTCACGGCCATTTCGCTGGTGTCGCTGGTGACGATCATCAATGCGATGGTCATGGTGTTCCCGCGCGTCCTGTTCGCCATGGCGCGCGAGTATCAGATCTCGGCCCTGACCCGGGTCGCCGCAAACGGCACGCCGCGTCTGGCCCTGATCGCGACCGTGCTGGCCGGCGGGCTACTGGCCACCATCGGGGTCTATGAGACCTTGCTGACCTTTTCGACGTCGCTGCTGGCGCTGATGAGCGTCCTGGTGAATGCGGCCGTCATCGTCCTGAGGGTGCGCGAGCCAAATCTGGACCGGCCGTGGAAGATGCCGCTCTATCCCCTGCCGGCGATCATCGCCCTGGCGATCAATACGACCCTGTTCGTGATCTTCGTGGTCGAGGATCCTTTGACGGCTGGAAAGGCCTTTGGAATGCTGGCGGTCCTGATCGGGCTGGCCTGGCTGCTGGTCCGGCGAAAGCGCGCTGCGGCCTGATCGGCGCGCCCGGTAAGACCCCGTTAACCTTGAAGCCGCAAGGCTGCCGCAAAGGTCGGGGACGGTGAGGCCAAGACCGGCGCGCCAGCCGGCCGTCCTCTCGTCGCCTTTCGGAGCGCCCTCCATGCATCGCCGCCAATTGATCCTTTCGGGCCTCGCCACCGCCGCCGGCGCCTCGTCGCTGGGCGCCTGCGCCTCGGCGCCGCCGCGCGATCCCAACTATCCGATCCGCTCGGACCAGACGGCCCAGGCCTACAGCTTCGACGAACTGGTTTCGGCCGGCTCGCGCGAGCTGGGCATCGCGGCCGAGGTCGTGGGCGGCGCGATCGAGCGCGTCTTCGCCGACCAGGGCGACCGCCCGACCGCCTATATCGCGGGCGAGGAAGGCTCCGGCGCCGTCGTTGTCGGCGCCCGCTACGGCCGCGGCGCCCTGCACATGAAGGACCTGTCGGCCTCTCAGGAAGTGTTCTGGCAGGGCGCGTCGGTGGGTTGGGACTGGGGCGGCAACGCCAGCCGCGTCTTCACCCTGGTCTATGGCCTGTACCACCCCGACATGATCTATCGCCGCTATCCCGGCATCGAGGGCTCGGCCTATCTGGTCGCGGGCCTGGGCGTGAACTATCAGCGCGCAGACGGCATCGTCCTGGCCCCCATCCGCACCGGCGTCGGCCTGCGCCTGGGCGCCAACGTCGGCACCATGAGCTATAGCCGCCAGCGCAATCTGCTGCCCTTCTAAGCGCGCTAGGCTCGCGACGCGGTCGCTCGCGGCTAGGGCGCGTGACTGCGCCCTAGCTCACCAATCGCAGCGGCGGCGGCGCGTCCATCAGCGTCGCCAGCCCCTCGCGGCAGCTGGGATAGGCGGGCCGCCAGCCCAGCTCGGCCTTGGCCAGGGCGTTCGAGACGCGCTTGGAATCCAGATAGAAGCGACGCATCGCCTCGCTGACGCTGTCGTCGGTCCAGTCCACCTGGGGCGGGCGGGGCAGGCCCATCCGATCCGCCGCCCATTCCATCACCACATCGGCGGGCGACGGTTCGTCGTCAGTCAGATTGTAGGCGGCGCCCGGTCGCGGCTGCGCCATCGACGCGAACAGGCCCGAGACGATGTCATCTACATGGATGCGGTTGAAGACCTGGCCGGGCTTTCTGACCAGCTTCGCCGTGCCTTCCTTGAGCCGCTCGACCACGCTGCGCCCCGGCCCGTAGAAACCGGGCAGGCGGAAGATCTGGACGGTCAGCCCCATCCCCTGCGCCCCATCCAGCCAATCGCGTTCGGCCCGGACGCGGCGTGCGCCCTCCAGATTGGCGGCGTTAAGCGGCCCGTCCTCGAACACCCATCCGCCGGCCCGGTCGCCATAGACGGAGGTGGAGGAGACATAACCGATCCAGTCGGGCAAGGCGTCGCCCGCCAGAGGCCCCAGGGCCCGCAGACCGGGACAGCCTTGGGCGTCCGGCGCGGCGGTGATCAGCACGGCCGTCGCCGCCTCCAGCGACGTCTTCAAGGCAGCCGCATCGCTGGGGTCGATGGCCATGATCCCCTCGGCCGCCAGGGCGCGACGCCGCTCGGGATCGCGCGAGGTGGCGGTCGCCCGTCCGCCGCGGCGTACGGCCTCCAGCGCCGCCGCCCGTCCCAGATAGCCGCCGCCGAAGACCAGCAGATCGAGGGGAGGGGAGGCGATAGGCATTACGAAACTCAGGCCGTCAGAACTTGGGAAGGCGGCGCGTCAACTGTCGGCCGCGCCTCATTTTCCAGCGCCTCCGCCCGGCGTTGGTTCCAGGCGGAGACGCACGGCACCCGACCCAGATCGGCCCGGTCGGCATAGCGGCGGGCGATGTCCGTGACCTCGTCCATCAGGCCTTGCGCCAGGGTGATCGGCTTCAACCCTAGATCCCGGAACTGGTCGTTGGCGACGACCAGATCGTTCTCGTCGGCCTCCTGACGCGGATTGGCGACATTATGGATTTCGGCGCCGGTCCTGTCCGCGATCATGGCCGCCAGATCGCGCACACGGCGGCTCTCGGTCATCTGGTTCAGGATCTTGACCCGGTCGCCTCGTTTGGGCGGGTTCTTTAGCGCCAGTTCGACGCAGCGCACCGTGTCCTGAATATGGATGAAGGCCCGCGTCTGGCCGCCCGATCCATGCACCGTCAGCGGATAACCGACCGCCGCCTGCATCAAAAAGCGGTTCAGCACCGTGCCGTAATCGCCGTCATAATCGAAGCGGTTGATCAGTCGTTCGTCCTGTTTGGTCTGTTCGGTCTGGGTGCCCCAGACGATGCCCTGGTGCAGGTCGGTGATGCGCAGGTTGTCATTGCGGGCATAGAACTGGAACAGCAGGGCGTCCTGCGTCTTGGTCATGTGATAGATGCTGCCCGGATTGGGCGGGAACAGGATTTCCTGCTCGGCGGGGCCGTTGTCGGTATCCACCGTCACCTTCAGATAGCCCTCGGGGATGCGCAGGCCTGCGGTGCCGTAGCCATAGACCCCCATCGTCCCCAGGTGCGCCAGGTGGACGTCCAGGCCGCTTTCGACGATGGCGGCCAGCAGATGGTTGGTGGCGTTAATGTTGTTGTCGACGGTGTACAGCTTGTGCCGCGCCGACTTCATCGAATAGGGGGCCGCCCGCTGCTCGGCGAAATGCACCACGCTGTCGGGGGCGAAGTCACGGATCAGGGCGACCAGGCGGTCGAACTCCTTGCCCACCGTCATGTTGACGAAGCCGATGTCGCGGCCGGAGACTTCTTTCCACGCCTTGATCCGCTCGCCCATGGTGCGGATCGGCGTCAGGGACTGGACCTCCAGCTCGTTGTCGATGTTGCGACGGCTCAGGTTGTCGACGATGGTCACGTCCCACCCTTCGGCCGACAGATGCAGGGCCGTGGGCCAGCCGCAAAAACCGTCGCCGCCCAGAACCAGCACGCGCATGGGATAGCCTCATCGTCGTCTCAAAGGTCATGCCTAGCCCAGCCGGCGGGCTTGGCAAAGCGGCGCTGTGCAGGGTTCGGTGCGACGCATTGACGAATATCGCTTGGAAAGGCCGCCCACTCGGGTTAAGTCTCTGCCGTCTCCCACTCAATCGCAGCTTTACGGGCGCATACCCGGCTGTTCGCGGCTTGAGCCGGCCATGACGGTCGGTCCCGAAAGGACCGGCGCACCATGCGGGCGACAAGGCATTCCGACAGTTCGACAATCGGGGATCGGCCCCGAGCGAGACGGAACCACGAAACGGACGGAACCGGCCTTCAGGCTTTGGTCCGCCCCTGCACACGGTAGCGCGAATGAGAGATTTCAAGGGCATGAAGCGTCAGCGCGGACGCAATCGGAACAAGGCGGGCGCCAATAACGCCAACAACGCCAATCCGAATCGTTCGTGGGATTCGCAAGGCCCCGAGAACATCAAGGTCCGGGGCAACGCCCAGACGGTGTACGAGCGCTATCAGCAGCTGGCCCGCGATGCGGCCTCCAGCGGCGACCGGGTGCTGGCCGAAAACTATCAGCAGCACGCCGAACACTATTACCGCGTCCTGCGCGCGCTCCAGCCGCAGCGGTCCTTCTCGGACATCGCCGCGCGCGAACAGTCCAACCAGGGCTTCGACATCGACTTCGAGGACGAATCCGGCGCTCAGGCCGCCGCCTTCGTCGCCGCCCAGCAGGCCGCCGACCGTCAGGCCGCAGAGGCCGCCGAGCGCGCCGAGCAGAACCAGAACCGCGATCAGAACCGCGACCGCGACTACAATCGTGACCGCGACCGCGACCGCGACCGTGACAACCGCGACCGCGACCGCGATCAGAACCGTGATCGTGACCAGAACCGCGACAGCCAGCAGCCGCGCGAACCCCGCGAGCCGCGCGAGGGCGACGAGGTCCGCGCCGAGGGCGAGGGCGGCGGTCGTCGCGAAAGCCGTCGTGAACGCTGGGAGCGTCGCCGCGAGGAACGCAATCGCCGCTTCGACAATCAGGACGGCGCCCAAGACGGCGCTGAGGGTGCCGCCCCTTCCTACGCCGAGGCCGACCGCGCCGAAGCCGTCAGCGAAGCGCCCGTCGCCGAGACGCCCGTCAATGCGCCTGTCGGTGAAGCCCCGAGCGTCGAGGCGCCGACCGCCGATGAACGTCCCGCACGCCGACCGCGCCGCACCGCCGCCGCTGTTGCGGCGGACGAGGGCGACGCCCCGACCGCCTTGCCGGGCTTTTTGACCCGTGCGCCGGTGTCGTCGGCCCCGGCCGAGCAAGCCGAAGGCGAGGCGGCCCCGCGTCGCCGTGCGCCGCGTCGCAAGCCCGAAGCCGCCGCAGCCAGCGAAGACTGATAACAACCCAAGCGAGTACGTTTACCTGAATGCAACTCAGACGCGTCAGTATGGCGCGTCGGAGGAGCGTCATGGATTTCGTCTTGCTTGTCTTGTCCCTGGCGCTGGCGGGAACCTGCGCGGGGATCTGGCTCTGGCTTCAAGCGCTCGGGGTCACCGAGGGCTTGCGTCGAGAGAACGCCCGGCTCGAAGCCCGCATCGCCCAGCAGACCCAAGGCCTGCGCCGCGCCCTGACGACGGCCGAGGGCGAGGTCGACCGCCTGACCGCCAAGCTACGGACGCGGGACGAGATCATGCAGGGCCTTGGGCGCGAACTGCGCAATCCCCTGACCACGATCATGGGCTTCGCCCAGTTGCTGCGCGCCGACGACCCGGTCGATCCCCTGACCGCGCGCCAGGCTCAGTCCGTGCGTCAGATCGAGGCCGCGGCCGGCGTCCTGCTGGCCCTGATCGAGGAAACCGAAGCCTTCATGACCGGCGGTGACGGCGGCGGTTCGCCTTCGCTGCACCGCGTCGATCTGCGTCTGGCGCTGCGTCAGGTTTGCGATGGGCTGGAGGCGCAGGCGCGAGAGGCGGGGGTGACGCTGGCCTGTCCGCCGCCTGCCCACGGCCTGTGCGTCATGGCCGATCCGGGCCAGATCCGCCGCATCCTGCGCCGATTGGTCGAGAACGCCCTGCGCCATTCGCCCGGCGGAGGCACAGTGCGCATGGAGATGTCGCGCGCTGAGGACCGGATCGTCATCGCCATCCATGACGCCGGCATGATCCCCGTCGAGGCAGGCGACGACCGACCGTTCCGCCCGTTGGATGGTCGCGACGCCAGAGGCGGCACCGCTCTCGGCGTCGCCTCGGTCCAGCGGCTGACCGAGCGGATGGGCGGCGCCCTGACCATGGCGCGCGACCCCGGTGCGGGCACGATCTTTTCGCTGAGTTTGCCGGCAGCCCACGCGCCGGGTCTGGCGTCATCGCGTCAGGCGGTGGTGCTCTATATCGAGGACAATCGCGCCAACATCGCCCTGATGCGCCAGGCGGCGAGCGGACTGGGCCTGACGCTGCACGCCGCGACGACGGGACCGGAGGGGCTGGATCTGGCGCGTGCGCTCAGACCCGACGTCATCCTGCTCGACATCGGCCTGCCGGACATGGACGGCTATGAGGTCAAGGCGCGGCTGGACGTCGATCCCCTGACGCGTCACGTGCCGGTCCTGGCGCTGACGGCGGCCGTATCGGCGCCGGACCGGGCGCGCGGCCGCGCGGCCGGCTTCGACGCTTGGCTGGCCAAGCCGCTGGATCTGGCGGCCCTGGCGGCGGCGCTGAATACGGCGCTGGGCGGCCCGGAGGTTGACGCCGACGGTCGCGAGAGGGCCTAAGAGGCTGAAAGTTCGCCTGATCGCCCCAAGGGAAGCGTCGATGTCCCGTTTCGTACCGTTCCGCTCGCTCGCGCGTCGCCTGGCGCCGCTGGCCGTCCTGTGCGCCGTCGCCAGGGCCGCCAGATCCAGCGGCTTGGCCAGCCAAGCGTCGAAGCCGGCCGCGCGGCCGGTCCGGCGCCGAT
>NZ_WJWX01000034.1:0-27428 GCF_009661015.1 Brevundimonas sp. SPF441
AGGGGTAGGGGGCGGGGCCTTGCGGCAGCGGTCCCTTGCCGTCGATCGGCTGGCCGAAGGCGTCGATGATGCGGCCCAGCCAAGCGGTGGTCGGGCGCACGCTGGCGGCCTGGTCGATGATGCGGATGTCGGCGCCGGGGGCCACGCCCTCCACCGGACCGAAGGGCATCAGAAGGGCCTTGGAATCGCGGAAACCGACCACCTCGGCCGGCAGGGGATCGTGGCCGCGCCGTCCGATCTCGGCCCGGGCGCCGACGGCGAGGCGTGAAAGGCCGCCGCGCGACTCGATCAGCAGGCCCGACACGCCCGCGACCTTGCCGGTCACGACCAGCGGATCGATCGCTTCGACGGCGGCGACGAGATTGCGCAAAAATCAGACCCCAGGAACAGGCCTCAACAGATGCGGCAACGTGGTTAACGACCGATGAAGCGCTGCTGGAAGGCGGGGGATAAGACAGCGATTATTGCGTCTCGGTTGCAACTCAAGCGGGCAACGATTTTTCAACTAATTAGAGGGCTAATCTTGCAACCGAGGCGGGCGGGGGCCGGCCGATAGCGAAGAGGTTGCAACCTATGTTCGCGCGTAAACCGAAGTCATCGGACATGCAGGATCGGCTGATCGATCTGGACGGCAAGATGGCCGCCATCGGCCGGTCGCAGGCCGTGATCGAGTTCAACCTGGACGGCACCATCATCGACGCCAACCAGAACCTTCTGACCACGATGGGCTATAGTCTGGACGAGATCCGGGGCGCCCACCACAGGACCTTTATGGACCCGGCCGAGGCGGCTTCGCCCGACTACGCCGCCTTTTGGCGCGAGCTGAACGCCGGTCAGTTCCTGGCGCGCAAGTTCCGGCGGCTGGCCAAGGGCGGGCGCGAGGTGTGGCTGCAGGCCTCCTACAATCCGGTGTTCGGCCCCGACGGGCGGCCGGTGAAGGTGATCAAACTGGCGATTGACATCACCGCCGACGAGCAGGAAGCCGCGCGCCGCGAGGCCGAACGGGTCGAGGCGGAAAGCGCCCAGACCCTGCTGGTCGACGCTCTGGCGGGGGTGCTGAACAAGCTGTCGGCCGGCGACCTGACCGCGCGGATTGATGCGCCGGTGAAGGGCGACCATGTGCGGGTGCGCGACGATTATAATGCCGCAGTCGAAAGCCTGCGCCAGACGATGGGCCAGGCGCTGCGGGCCGTGTCGGGTCTGCGGGGCGGGGTGGGCGAAATCTCCAGCGCGTCCGACGACCTGTCGCGCCGCACCGAACAGCAGGCCGCCAGTCTGGAAGAAACGGCCGCGGCGCTGGACCAGATCACCGCCACGGTGAAGCGCAGCGCAGACGGCGCCAAACAGGCTTCGGCTGCCGCCCTGGGCGCGCGCGCCGAGGCGGATCGGTCGGGCGAGGTCGTGCGCCAGGCGATCGCGGCCATGGACGGCATCAAGCGCAGCTCGACCCAGATCAGCGACATCATCGGCGTGATCGACGAGATCGCCTTCCAGACCAATCTCTTGGCCCTGAACGCCGGGGTCGAGGCGGCGCGGGCGGGAGAGGCGGGACGCGGCTTCGCCGTCGTCGCCTCCGAAGTGCGGGCGCTGGCGCAGCGCTCGGCGGAAGCCGCGAAGGAGATCAAGACCCTGATCACCACCTCGGGCCAAGAGGTGGCGCAAGGGGTCAAGCTGGTCGACGAGACCGGCGCGGCCCTGTCGGCGATTGCGGTCAAGGTGGCGGAGATGGACGCCCTGGTCAGCGAGATCGCCGCCTCGGCCCAGGAACAGGCGACGGGCCTGAGCCAGGTCAATACGGCCGTCAACCAGATGGACCAGGTGACCCAGCAGAACGCGGCCATGGTCGAGGAGACGACCGCCGCCGCCATGAGCCTGAAGTCCGAAACCGAACAGCTGGCCCTGCTGGTCGAACGCTTCGAGACGGGCGAAGCGTCGGCTCAGGCCCGCATCCATGACCTGTCGCAGGCCGCCGCCCCCGTCCCCCTGGCCCGCGAACGCGCCCGCATCCGGGCCTTCGCCAGCGGCGGCGCGGCGGCGGCGGCGGCGGCATCGAACGCGGGCTGGGAAGAGTTCTAGGGCGCGCTCGGCTCCAGCTCGATTTTCGCCTCCCGCGTCGTCGCGATGGCGCCGACCGAAGCGGCGACGATGGCGGCGATGGCGAGCCACTGCTGGCCGGTCAGATGCTCGTGCAGGATCACAAGCCCGGCCAGGGCGCCGACGGCCGGCTCGGCGCTGAGCACCACGCCGAAGGTGCGTTTGGGGATGCTGCGCAAGGCGACCATTTCCAGCGAATAGGGCAGGGCGCTGGAGAAGATCGCCACCGCCACGCCCGCCAGGATGATGGCGGGGTTCAGCAGGGCGGCGCCCGCATGGGCCACGCCGAACGGGACGACGACCATGGCGGCGACGCTCATGCCCAGCGCCACCGACTGACCGGCGTGCAGGTGCGACAGCCGCTTGCCGAAGACGATATACAGCGCCCAGCACAGGCCGGCGAAGGCCGCCAGCGCCATGCCGACGGGATCCAGAGCGCCGGCCCCGGCCTTGATCGGCAACAGCAGGCCCAGCCCCACGACCGCCAGACCGATGCAGGCGAAATGGATGGGCTTGCGCGAATGGATCAGGGCCAGGGTCAGGGGCCCCATGAACTCGATGGCGATGGCCAGACCCAGCGGAATGGTGCGCAGGGCCATGTAGAAGCTGAGGTTCATCGCCCCCAGCACGACGCCATACAGGGCGATGGCGCCCAGGTCCGCGCGGGTCAGGCGGAACCGCCAGGGCCGGAACACGGCGACCAGCAGAACGGCCGAAATCCCGACGCGATAGGCCGAGGTCCCCTCCGCCCCGATCACCGGAAACAGCGTCTTGGCGAAGGAGGTGCCGCACGCCAGCGTCACCATGCCCGCAAACAGCGCCAGATAGGGGATCAGCCGCGCCGCCAGCGGCGAGTTCAGATGGGTTTTCAAAGCCAGCGACGTCATGGCGTAAAGCTAGCGTAACGCCGCTTGCGCTTCCCGGCGATTTTCCGCTTGAATGCGACGGAAATCGTCACTGGAGGCCCTGTAATGACGAATTTCGTCACGCTTGATGATTTCGACCATAAGCTGCTGATGCGGGTCCGGCGCAACAATCTGGAGCCGGCGCGGGTGACGGCCGAGGCGGTGGGTCTATCGGAATCCGCCGTCCTGCGCCGCCTGCGTCGCCTGCGGGCCGAGGGCGTCATCGCCGCCGACGTCGCCGTCATTGATCCCGCCCGGGTCGAACCGCGCATCGTCCTGCATGTCCAGGTCGAGATGAACACCCAGGACCGCAAGGTGATGGACGCCTTCCAGCGCGCCATGAAGGCCAGCCCCGAGGTGCAGGGCTGCTGGGACGTGACGGGTGAAACCGACTATCTGCTGACCGTCGCCGTCCGCTCCATGCAGGACTACGAGGCCTTCGGCATCCGCGAACTGATCCCCGAAAAGGGCGTGCGCGGCTTCAAGAGCATGATCGTGATCCGCGAGGTCGTCGGCTTCGACCCGGGGCGCGCGGTGCTGGAGCGCTAGGTCGCCGGGGCCTCGACCACCAGGATCGCGCCGACGCCCTGGGTTTGGTTCTCGATCGTGCCGCCGATCTGGCGCACCAGGCTGTCGATTACGCGCATGCCCAGGCTGCGGTCGCTGCGGGCCGCGATCAGGTCGAAGCCCTTGCCCTGGTCCGCCACGGTGACGGTCAGGCGTCCGTCGGCGATGCGGCCGGTGACCGAGACGCCGCCGCCCTCGGGGCCATAGGCGTATTTGATGGCGTTGGTGACCAGCTCGTTGACGATCAAACCGAGCGGGATGGCGATGTCGGCGCCCAGCGGCGCATCGGACGCCTCGCAGGTGACGACATGGCGGTCGCTGCCGGCGTCGATGGCCTCGCACAGCTGGCACAGGAAGTCGGACAGGATCACGGTCTGGACGTCGGCGCCGCGCCACAGCTGGTCGTGGACTTCGCTGATGGCCTGGATGCGCGACCCGGCCGTGGCCAGGGCGGCGCGCACCTCGTCGGAGGCCGCGCCGCGCGCCTGCATCGACAGCAGGCTGGAGACCAACGACAGGCTGTTCTTGACCCGGTGACTGACCTCTCGCGTCAGCAGGGCCTGATGTTCGATGGCGGCCAGAAGCCGCTGCTCGGTCTGCTGGCGGGCGATGGCGGCGCCGACGACGGCGGCGAAGGCGTCCAGGAACAGGGCGTCGCGGGCGTCGAACTGACCCTCGTCGGGGCTGTCGACCTCCAGCACGCCCCAGGGGTCTCCGTCCAGCTCGGGCCGGATCAGGACGTTGATGGCGCGCCGCACGCCGTGGTCGGCCAGAAGTTTGGGCGTGTGGAAGCGCTGTTCGTTCTCCAGATGGTTGGAGATCAGCGGCTTGCCGGTCTGGAAGGCGTAGCCGGCAGGCGAATCCAGCTCGACGCCCAGCGAGGCGTGACCCTCGACCTCGCCGCTCCAGCCCACGCCGGCGACCAGGACCAGCCGGTCACGGCTTTCATTGTGGATCAGCACCTTGGACAGTGGCGTCTCCAGGCCGTCGGCGCAGACCACGCAGGCGGCGTCGAGCAGGGCCTGACGATCGCGTTCGCGCAGGGCCACCTCGCCGAAACGCGCCAGCAGCGACTGCTGCTTCAGGCGATAGCGCAACTCGTCGGCGATGGTACGGGTCTCGGGCGTCGGCGCATCCTCGACCTTAGGCGCGACGGGATCGTCCATCTGGATCTGGGTCTGGGAGGCCGTGTCGGCCCACACCTCGGCGACCAGTTCGGCGATCTCCGGGGTCAGGCCGGGGTCGGAGGGCGGGCGGGTATGGGGCAAGGACGGAAATCTCGGTTCGCGCGACGGCGACATATAGGCTGACATAGCCGCTCTGAAAGGTTTGCGCAGAAATCATCGCGCGTCACCCCTTGCGTGGGGCGGCAAGAGCCATGGTCATCCGTATCCGTTTCGCGCCAGTCCGGTCCCTGCGGCGCTAAAGCGTTCGCTGGAAAAACAGGACAATCTCGCGATTGAGATCCTTGTGAAAATCAGCGCGGTCGAAGTGTGGCGTCGGCGTGCAGATCTGCGGCGCCTCGGCCGCCAGGGCCGGCGAGCAGGGCGGCAGGAAGTCGTAATGACCTGCGCCTTCGACGCGGTGGTACTCCGGCGTGGCGCCTAGCCGGTCGCGGATCGGCTCGACGTTGTAGGGCGCGGGCAGAATGTGGTCGGCGCCCGCCTGCCACAGCTGAACCGGAATGCGCACGGCGGCGAGGCTGTCGGACGTGAAGGAGAAACCCAGTGCCGGGGCGGCGATGACGGCGGCCTTGATCCGGTCGTCCTTCGCACGCGGACGCCAGGTCGATGGGTCGATCCCCATCGCGTCCAGCAGGCGGCAGGCGAAGAAACCGGGATGGGCCTCGCAATGGTCGCCGATGGCCGCCGCGTCCGAGACCCCGCCAATGGCCGAGGTGACCGTGAAGCCGCCCGCCGAGAAGCCAAAGGCGCCGATGCGGTTCGGATCGATGGCGACGCCGCCCGGCCGCGCGGACCAGTCGCCGGTCATGTAGTCGATCAGGCGGCTGAGCTGGGGCGCGCGATTGGTCAGTTGGGTGGAGCGGCTCATGTCGCGATAGTTGTCGCCGGGATGGGTCAGGGCGGCGACCACGAAGCCGGCGTCGGCCAGGGCTCTGGCGGTGTCGGCATGGCTGCGCAAGCCGCCGCCGTTGCCGTGCGAGATGACGATCAGGGGCGCGGGCCGACCATCGGCCGGACGCGCCGGCAGCCAGACCCCGGCCTCCACCGCGCCGTCCGGTCCACCGAAAAAGGTGAAGACCTGATCGGGCGCCTGCGGATCGGTCTGGGCGCGCGCCGGGCCTTGGGCTTGTGGCGCGGTCGCCTGCACGGGCGATGCGGCGCCGGCCAGAAGGATCAGGGCCAGGCTGAGGCCGGCGGTCAGGTTTTGGGGCGGCGAGCGATGGGTCATGTCGGTTTCCTCTGGTCGAGACGACCCGCTGTTCGGGACAAGACCGAGCGAGCGCCAGCCGCATTTCGCCAATGGGCGAACGGGTGCGTGGACGGGCGAAGGGTTCGACGATAGTGGGCTGACGAGGGAAGGGACGATGACGCAGAACGCCGCTGACAGACTGAATACGCCGCGCGCCTGGGCCGTCGATCTGGCGGCCTGTGCCGTGACGGGGGTGGTGCTGGGCGCGGTCGGTCCCTTCGGCAGCTTCTTCAACGACGGGCTGGCGGTGCGGATCGGCTATTGGACGGCGGTTCTGGTGATCAGCGGCGCGGTGTTCGGCGCTGCGATCCGCTGGGCCTGGCCCAGGATGCGCCGCAGACGCGTGTCCATGCGGTTCTGGCTGCCCATGCTGATCGTCGTCGCAAGCGGGCCGACCGCCTTGATCAGCCGGATCATCGCCGTGATCCTGTGGCCCGGCATTCGCCAACGTGTCGGCTGGGTCGAATGGTATGGACAGGCCCTGCTGATCGGGGCCGTCTATGTGGCGCTCTACGCCCTGTTGCGGATGCGGACGTCCGATGCGGCGACGCGAGCAGGTGAAGGCGATCCGGGCTTTGCGCGCACCCTGCCCACGGGGTTGGGTCGTGACCTGATCTGCCTGCAAATGGAAGACCATTATGTACGCGTGCATACGACGCGGGGGTCGCAGCTTGTTCTGATGTCGCTGTCGCAGGCCGTCTCGGCGTCGAAGGGCGTCGAGGGGCTTCAGACCCATCGCTCGTGGTGGGTGGCGCGCGCGGCCATCGTCGGGGTCGTCGAGGACGGCCGTAACCTGCGCCTGGCCCTGACCGGCGGATTGACGGCGCCGGTGTCGCGCGCGCGGGTTGCCAACCTGCGGGCCGCCGGCTGGCTCTAGGTCAGGGGTTCTGACGGTCGTTCGCAGAAATCATCGCGCGTCACCCCTTGCGTGGGACGGCGAGGCCTTATCTGTTGCGGGCCACAGATTCACGGAGACCTTTTTCATGACCGACTTCAGCTATGACGCGTCCCGCCACCTGAAGAAGGGCCGGGGCAAGGTCTATGACTCGATCATCGACACCATCGGCGACACCCCGATCGTGCGTCTGCCGCGTCTGTCGGCGGAGTACGATACCAAGGCGACGGTGCTGGCCAAGCTGGAGTTCTTCAACCCCATCGCCTCGGTCAAGGACCGGATCGGCGTGGCCATGGTCGAGGCGCTGCAGGAGGCGGGCAAGATCGATCAGGACACGGTGCTGATCGAGCCGACCAGCGGCAACACCGGCATCGCCCTGGCCTTCGTGGCGGCGGCCAAGGGGCTGAAGCTGACGCTTTGCATGCCCGAAAGCATGTCGATCGAGCGGCGCAAGATGCTGGCCCTGCTGGGCGCGCGGCTGGAGCTGACGCCGGCCGAAAAGGGGATGAAGGGCGCGATCGCGCGGGCGCAGGAACTGCTGGAGACCACGCCGAACTCCATCAGCCCGTCGCAGTTCGAGAACCTGGCCAACCCCGCCATTCACCGCGTCACGACGGCCGAGGAAATCTGGAACGACACGGCCGGGGCGGTGGACATCGTGGTCGCCGGCGTCGGCACCGGCGGCACCATCTCGGGCGTGGGCCAGGCGCTGAAGGCCAAGAAGGCGTCGGTGCAGTTCATCGCCGTCGAGCCCGAGGCCTCTCCAGTACTGTCCGGCGGCGCGCCCGGCCCGCACAAGATCCAGGGTATCGGGGCCGGCTTCGTGCCCGCCATCTACGATCCGTCGGTGGTCGATGGGGTCGAGCAGGTGTCCAACGACGACAGTTTCGACATGGCCAGAAAGGCCGCTCGGGTCGAGGGCATCCCCGTCGGCATCAGCTCGGGCGCGGCCCTGACCGCCGCCTTCCGCATCGCCGCGCGCGAGGAGAATGCGGGCAAGACCATCGTGGTGATTATCCC
The DNA here is from genome assembly GCF_009661015.1 of Brevundimonas sp. SPF441. Taxonomy (NCBI): domain Bacteria; kingdom Pseudomonadati; phylum Pseudomonadota; class Alphaproteobacteria; order Caulobacterales; family Caulobacteraceae; genus Brevundimonas; species Brevundimonas sp. SPF441. The sequence continues at coordinate 7,915 of NZ_WJWX01000034.1, forward strand.
GTCCTTCGCAGAACGCTATCTTTCGACCGCGCTTTTCGAAGGGCTTTAAGCGGAGCCTTTAGGCCGTTCGCGTGTTCGATATCGGACGCGCGTGCGGCTCCGCTTGGGATGAGGGACGGCGCGCGGCGGATCAACAACGCCGGAGCGTTTTATGCCTGTCGCCGTCCTTCGCCTGATCGCCGTCGCAGGGGTCTCGGCCCTGGCGCTCGCCGCCTGTTCCAACAATGACGACCAGGCGGCGGTCGATCCGTCGATGTCGCCCGAGCAACAGGCCGCAGCCGCCGCCAACACCCCCGTCACCGCCCAGCCGCGCCAGATCCGCAATGTGCCGGTGGATGTGCAGGGCGTGACCGAGGTGGGCGCTACGGTTAGGGTCAAGAACGTCGATCTGGCCGAGGACGCGACCATCCTGGACGTCAGCATCTCGTTCGCCAGCGACATGACGAACAATGTGCAGATGGCGACCAACGCCACCTATATCGAACTGCCCAACGGCCAGAAGCTGCGTCTGAAGCCGCCCGAGGGCAATCCGAACATGAACGTCGTCAAGGGCGACACCATGAACGGCCGCTTGGTCTTCATGGGCGCGGTGCCGGCCGGGGTGAACCAGATTTCGGTCGTATTTAACGAAGGCTCGACGTCGGACAGCATCATCGGTCCGTTCCTGCGCATGACTATTCCGCTGACCGCCCAGGCCGCCCAGAACCCGACGAGCGGAGCGGCCGGATGACGGGACGACACGCGCCCGCCATGGCGGCGGCGCTGTTGGCCGCGGGACTGACGCCCTGCGTCGCCTCGGCCCTGACGGTGCGGCTGATGAGCGGCAGCGCCATCGGCCTGCGTTCCACCTTCGAGAAAGACATGGCCGCGCCCCGGTCCACCTTCGCCAAGTCGGGGCCGGACAGCGCGCTGGAAAGCGTGTTCGTCTCGTCCGAGGTCGCGCCCGAACGGGTCGAGACGACCCGCAGCCTGCTGAGCGAGCTGAAGGCGCGGCGCACCGACGGGGTGATCGTGATCGACCTGCCGGCCGATGTTCTGTTCGACTTCGACAAGGCGACGATCCGGGCGGACGCCGAGCCGGCCCTGACGCGGGCGGCGGAACTGCTGAAAAGCTATCCGCAGGCCCAGGTCAGCATCGGCGGCCATACCGACGCCAAGGGCGACGACGCCTATAACGAGGGCCTGTCGCTGCGCCGCGCGCGGGCGGTGGCGGCGCGGCTGCAACGCGAGGCCGGGCGCACCTTGGGCGCCGAGGGCTTTGGCGAGCGGAGGCCCGTTGCCCCCAACGTCAAGCCGGACGGCTCGGACGATCCCGACGGGCGTCAGAAGAACCGCCGCGTCGAGATCCGCATCACGCCACGCGCGGGAGGCTGAGCATGGCCTTGATCCCTTGCCCCGCCTGCGGGCGTCAGGTGTCTGAGGCGGCGGTCGCCTGTCCCAACTGCGGCCATCCGATCGCGGGCGACGCGGCGCGGCCGTCGGGCACATTCAAGGAGGCCCTGACACGACCCGATGCGGTCAAGAGCGGGATAACCGTTCTGGGCGTCTTCGTCGCCGCGCCGTGGATCGCGCGGGTGCTGGCGGTCATCGCCTTCGTGATCCTGGCCATCGTGGTGGTGGTCAACAAGAGCTGATCCGGCTCACGCCCGGTTAACCGCTCGCTTCTAAGGTGGGGGGATGGGCGATCTGGCAGCCATGATCGGGGAAGAGGCGACGCCGCCGCCGCTGCGTGCGCGCCGGGCGCTGCTGAAGCGTCTGGCCGACGTCGTGTCCCTGCCCGCCAGCCGGATCAACGCCTTCGAGCGGGCGGTGACGGGCGACCTGCTGGTCGAGATGCTGCGGCTGGCCTCTCACGATGAGCGCAAGCGCGTGGCCGCGCGTCTGGCGCCGCTGGCCGAACTGCCCAACAGCGTGGCGCGCATCCTGTTGCGCGACGATCCGGATATCGCCGGCCTGCTGATCGAACAATGCGCTTCGCTGAGCGATGCGGACATCGTCGGCTTTGCGCGCGACGCCAGTTTCGAACACCGGATGCTGTTGGCCGTGCGCCGGGGCCTGTCGGAAATCGTGACCGAGACCCTGTTCTCCTTCGGCGAGATGGAGGTGATCGAGGCGGTGCTGCGCAACACGACCGCGCGCCTGTCGCAGCTGGGCATCGAGACGGTGGTGGGCCTGAGCCGCCAGTCGCCGAGCCTGTGCAGCTCCTTGCTGAAGCGGCCCGAGCTGAGGCCGTCAGGCGCCTATGTCATGTTCTGGTGGTGCGCGCCCGAGGATCGCCGCACCATCCTGCAACGGTTCGCCGTGTCGCGCGAAGTCATGCAGGAGGCGTCCGAAGATGTCTTCGCCATCGCCAATGACGAAAGCTGGTCCGATCCCGTCGCGCGCAAGGCGCTTCAGTTCATCGAGCGCCGCCAGCGCAATCGCGCCGCCATCGAAAAGAGCCCGTTCGACAATCTGGAACACGCCGTCATGGTCGCCGCCAGCGATGGCCTGACGCGCGAGACGGCGTCCGAGATCGCCTTCCTGGCGGGGATCAAGCCGCTGACGGGGGCCAAGCTTCTGGGCGATCCGGGCGGGGAGCCGCTGGCGATCCTGTGCAAGGCGACGGGGATGTCGCGCGTCGATCTGACCAATCTGTGGCGCTCGATGCGGCGGCCCGAGACGACGGCGGACGGCAAGATCCATCCCGACTGGGAGCGTGTGCAGATCACCTATGAAATGCTGGCCGTCGATCGCGCCCAGACGGTGCTGCGTTACTGGAACTGGTCTTTGTCTTCGGCCCTGACGCCCACGCTGTTGCGCGCCATTCGCGACGGTGAGGATGACGCCGTCGATGAATATTCGGTGCCGGAGCGGGCGGCGATGATGGTGCTGGCCGAAGACTTCGGTCGATAGGTCTGATCACTAAAGTCGAATGCATAGACGTGCATATCGCACCGCTTATACGCGTGTTTGCTTTCGCGGCGAAACAACCCTATGACGCTATTGGGGTCGTTCGGTTGGAGAATCAGCCGAACTCAATAAATCAGGAAAGCGAAGCCGATAATGGAAGATAAGCCCGAACTGCTGGAGATGACCGCAGACATCGTGTCGGCCTATGTCGGCAATAACTCGGTCTCGGCAGAGGCCCTGCCTGCGCTTATCGCCAATATTCACGCCGCCCTATCGGGTGTGTCGAACGGTCCGGTCGAGGCCGAACCTGAACCCAAGGAACCGGCGGTGCCGATCCGCAAGTCGATCGCGCCGGATTTCCTGATCTGCCTGGAAGACGGCCGCAAGTTCAAGTCGTTGAAGCGCCACCTGCGCACCAAATACGACATGAGCCCCGAAGAATACCGCGCCAAATGGGGTCTGCCGAAAGACTATCCCATGGTCGCCCCGAACTACGCCAAGGCGCGTTCGGAACTGGCCAAGTCGATGGGCCTGGGCCAGGGCGGCCGGAAGCCCGCCCGCGCCGCCGGAACCCGCGCGAAGAAATAAGCCGAGGTTTTTCGGTCTGGAGACGCCCGCTTCCATCAGGAGGCGGGCGTTTTTGTTGCGGCGACGTCTCAAGATACTTCCCCCTCCTCTTGCGGGGGAGGGAGAGGTCAGTGAGGCGTTATGCCGCCTGGGCGGTCCGACGCATGCGCCAGAAGCGCAGGGTGCGCAGGGCCGCGTCGCGGGTCAGTTCGCCGTACATGCGGCCATAGGCGGCGGCCTTACCCATCGGGTTATCCTCGGCGCCCAGGACGGCGACGGCGTAGGTCAGATAGACGGCGCGGTCCATGTCGGCCGCCTTGCAGACCACCGACAGGGCGTCCAGGTCCTTGCGCTCGACGATGCCGCGCGCGGTGTGGAAGTCGATGTCGGCCAGCTTGGACAGGGCGATCAGGAAGGGCGTGCGACCGTTCGAGCGCAGGAAGCGGATCAGGGTCTGCGGCGTCAGCTGGCCGGCGGCCTGAAGCTCGTCGATATAGGCCAGGTTCTCGGCATAGTCGGCCGGCAGGGCGCCGTCGTCGGTGGCGACCCGGGCGCGGCCTGCGGCCAGCGCCGCCTCCAGCAGGGCCGGGTCCATGCGCGCGTTCTGTTCCAGGATCTGGTGACGCAGCCGGGCCTCAACGACGAAATACATCTCGTTCAGCAGGTCGGCGGGCAGGCTCTGGCGCTCGACGGTGGCGGCATGCAGGGCCGGGTTGGCCTTGGCGCGCTCGATGGCGGTTTCGGATGCGGCCCGCGACAGCTGGGCGCCGTCGTTGCGCAGCAGAGTATTCAGAGTGTCGTCGTCCCCGTGCTCGACGATGACGTCGGAAACCGCCTCGGACACCGTCGCGCGGCCTGAGACGGCGCGCAGATGGCCCTGGCTGCGCTTGCGCACAACCTGGATCAAATCCTCGTCGGTCAGGACGGTGGAGGCGCGCAAAACCTGTTCGGCGACCTCGATCTCGTCGTCGGCGAAACGGCGGATCAGGCTGTGGGGGGCGTTGGGGGCCTGGGCGAAACGGGCGGCCAGTTCGGCGCGGACCGCGACCTCCATCTCGGCCGACAACTTGGCCAGAACCGTGCCGTAGAGCGCGGTTTCATTGGCGTTGGGCGCAGGCGCGCCGAAGAAGTGGGCCGTCAGTTCGCGCAGCAGCAGACGACGCTTTTCGCTGGACTCCTCGCTGGCCAGGGCGATGAGTTCGGGCAGGCGCGAGCCCTTGATCTCGGCAGGTTCGATCACGGCGCGATCGTTCATGGCAGGTTGTCGGCTTCAGTCTGTGGCACGGCGCGCAGGGCGCCGTTGGCGTTGCGGATCAGGGCAGGCGGACCGTCCGGCTGGGCTAGGTCGCTGGATTGCGGCGTCTGGGCCATCTGGACAGGCATGGCGTCGAGGTAGGTCTGCTGCGGCGCAGGGATGGCGTCGGGGTGACGGCCGGCCTGGCGGTGGACCGAATAGTAGCGGGCGCTGTTGTCGCCGGCGACGGGCGTCTGGGTGGCCTGACCGCTGGCGGCGACGGCGGCGGCGTCCAGCGGCGCGCCGGCCTGGGGCCGTTGCAGACGATAGATGGGGGCGTCGCGGCGCGGGGCCATCGGGTCGGCGACGGCCGCCTGCGCTGGCTGGGGCGCGGGCTGCGGCTCGGCCTGCGCGGCCTGTTGCGGAGCGGGGGCCGGCTCGGCCCGCATCTGAGGTTCAGGCTGAGGCTGAGGCGCGGAAGGCTGCGGCTCCGGAACATAGGGCGAGGGCGCGACGCGCGTCGCCTGCGCCGGTGCGGCCTCTACGGGTGGGGTCTGCGCGGGCTCGGCCTGCATCGGCGCGCGCTGGGGCATCCAGGCGCTGGCGGGCGTCAGCCCGTTGCTGCGCGGAGCCGTGATTGAGGGGGCGGGCGAAAGGCGGGCCAGGGGAATGGCGCCGGGCAGGGTGCGGTTGGCGGCGGTCACGGTCGGGGCGGGCGCCTCGGCCTGGATGACGGCGGGCGTCGGGGTTGCGCGCGCGGCGACCGCCGGCTTGCCGGGCCAGGACAGGTAGCGCAGACCCGACGCGTTGGTCGGCGCCTGTTGCGCCACGGCGGCGCCGGCCGCCAGATTGACGGCGGTCAGGACGATCGAAACTGCGAGGGCGCGGCGCACGGCGGCTCTCCGGAGAGGAATTCCAGCGCACACACTAGGGCTCGGACCCTTAATCCCGCGCTAATGTGAAGCCAGGATTCGACAACGACCGCGTGTCAGCCGCGACCGGGCAGATAGTTGTCGGTGAACGCGTCGCGCCAGTTCAGACCGGCCTCGTAAACCCCGGCTTTCGAGGTCACGTCGAAGAAGGCCTGCCAGCGTTCCTCGGTCAGGGCGCCCAGGCCGTAAAGCGCCGCGTCGCCGCCATCGACGATGGCGTAGTCGCGCAGGCGTTCGCGGGCCTGATCCAGCACAGCCTGGGTCATGTCCGGGTTGTCCTTGCGGATCAGGGCGTCGGCGGCCGAGGCGTCGCCCCGGATATAGTCGCGCCACCCTTCCGCCGAGGCGGCGATGAAGCTGCGCAGCGCCGCCGCATTGTCGCGGGCGAAGGCGTTGGGGGCCAGGACCATGGCGGCGTAGGAGGGATAGCCCTCGTCGGCCAGCAGGAAGACTCGCGGGTCGAAATCGGCGGCCTGTTCGATGGCGTAGGGATCGCTGGTCAGATAGCCCTGCTGCACCGCCCGCGCATTGGCGATGAAGGCGGCGGGGTCATAGGCGAAGGGGCGCAGCTGCTCGTCGGTAAAGCCGTATTTAGCCTTCAGCCAGACCCAGAAGGTGCTGATCCCGGCCTCGGACAGCAGGAAGGGTCGGCCGGCCAGATCGGCGATGGTCTCTAGCGCCTCATCCGGATGGGCCATCAGGACCTGCGGATCCTTCTGGAAGAAGGCGGCGACCGCCTTCACCGGCGCGCCGGATGCGACCAGGTTCAGGGGGATGAAGCTGTTGGAGCCCATGCCCAGCTCGACCGCGCCCGAGGCCAGCAGTTGCGGCACGTTCACGCCGGGGCCGCCCTGTACGATCTGGACGTTCAGCCCGCGCTTCTCATAGGCCCCGCTGGCGAGCGCCTGATAGAAGCCGCCCTGTTCGGCCTGGGCGCGCCAGTCGGTGGCGAAACGCAGGCGCACGCGGCCCTGTTCGTCGACCGGCGCCTCGGCCCGCCCGCAGGCCCGAAGCCCGATCGCCCCCGCCGCCACAGCCGCCCCGCCCGCGATCAGCGCACGGCGACGGGTCAGCAGGCGATTCCCCAACAAGCTCATGCCCCTGACTTACGGGGCGATAGGGGCCTTGGGAAGGCGGAGCGTCAGCTTGCCATGCCCTGCGATCAATCGTTGTGAACAGCGACAAGCCCTTCATTGAACGGCGAGCACCAGATACGACCGTAAAGAACGTTCAGGGAGCCAGTCGTGAGGAAGATGATGTTTGCTGCTGCCGCGACGTCGGTTTCGCTAAGCGCATGCAGCCAAGGCGTCGAATATTCTACTTGCTCCCGCGACATTGACTGCTTCGTTGCGTATACCCGCGCTGTATCCTTTGGGCCGACACGCGTCGCTGTAAGGCATCAGGCCTACTACATCGGAGGGCTGGTAGCCGGATCGCCGGGGTGGGGTCAGAAGCTCGCGGATAGCGGCCTTTGGGATGCCAATCGTGAGAGAATAAGCGCGTCCGCCCGACAATGTAGTCAGATCGCTGATGCAGAGCTTCAGCACGGCATCGCGGAGGGGGCTGGTTGGGTGACGGACTGATGCCAGTCGATGTGGTCGTCGTGGGGCCTTCGACTAATCAGAAAATCGGGCGGCGGTTGAAGTGAAATCGGCGCCCCAATTGAGCGAGGGGACGAAGCGTGCGGGCGGACCCGTCAGCTTCGTCCCCTCGCCAAGTCCGGGTTGGACTTGGCCGTTCGGGTCTGGACCTTGGCGTCAGCGTCGTTTCAGGCGAACCCGAAAGGGCGGTCGGCTGTATCCTGTCGCGCTCCTGGTCTTCGGCGTCCCACGGCATTGCGTCCGCGTCGTCCGTCGATCCCGATCCGGTTCTCCTGTCTGCCGTCGATCCGAAGACCGTCGAAGACTGGAGCCTGGATCCCGCCTGTCGCACGTTACGATCCGAAGATCGCCCGAAGCGCCGGGTCGGAGAGCCGGGCCGGTTCGCTGGAGGTCCAGGTCTCCCTGGATTTCCGCTGCCCCGTGTCCCTTGGCCTGTTGACGTTCGGACGAAACCGGCTACGAGGCAAGCGCCCGAACTCGCCCCAGTGTGCACGATTGGCCCGGCGGCGGTGGACAAGCCTGTGAACATCGGTGGACGGATCAAATTCGCGATTGCGGATCAGCGTCTTGTCTTGTCCACAGAAACGCGGCGATAGAGCGCTATGTCCGGCGTCGGACACATTGCGCTGCAACCGTGCGGCGCGCTTTGGGTTCTGTGATCAACGGACAAAAGTCCTTGGGGGAATTCGTTGTCCAACACCGGCTCTGACCACGCCTTGTCTATCGGTATCAATCGCAGCCAGCTGGCCCAGATGTTCGCCCATGCGCCGGGGTTCATGGCGCTGGTCACGGGGCCGGAACACCGGTTCGAGCTGACCAATCCCAACTACCAGAAGGTGATCGGCCACCGCGAGGTGATCGGGCGCACGGTGGGCGAGGTGCTGACCGATGCGGTGGCGCAAGGCTATCTGGATCTGCTGGACCAAGTTTACCGCAGCGGCGAGGCGCACCGGGCCGACAGCGCCCTGTACGCCGTTCAGGCCGAGCCGGGCGGCAAGATCGTGGACCGTTACGTCGATTTCGTCTTCCAGCCGCTGAAGGAGGACGGTCGGGTCTGGGGCGTGTTCATCCAGGGGATGGACGTGTCGGATCGCCACCGGGCGGACCAGGCGCTGGCGTTGAGCGAAGCGCGATACGGCGCCCTGTTCGCGGCGATGGCGACAGGCTTCTGCGTCATCGAGATGAAGTTCGACGCGGCCGATCGACCGGTCGATTACAGGATCGTCGAGGGCAACAAGGCCTTCGAAGAGATGACCGGCCTGGTCGACCCTTACGGCAAATGGGTCAGCGAGATCGCGCCCGGGCTGGAGCAGCACTGGTTCGACCTGTACGGCGGGGTGGCGCGGACGGGCGAGCCGGTCAGGTTCGAAAACCCCGCCGACATCTTCGGTCGCTGGTATGACGTGCAGGCGCTGAGGATCGGCCAGCCGGGCGCCTGGCAGGTCGCCATCCTGTTCAACAACATCACCGAGCGAAAACAGAGCGAGACGCGTCAGAACGCGCTGCTGGAGCTGAACGACGCGATCCGCGACCTGACCGACGCCGGCGACATCGCCCAGGCCTCGGCCCAGGTTCTGGCCCGCACCATGGGCGTCAGCCGGGCCGGATACGGCACGGTGGACACCGGCGCCGAGACCATCACCATCGCGCGCGACTTCAACCAGCCGGGGGTGAACAGCATCGCCGGCGTCCTGTCGTTCCGCGACTACGGGTCCTATATCGAGGACATCAAGCGCGGCGAGACGGTGGCGATCGACGACGTCGCCCTCGATCCGCGCACGGCTGATACGGCCGAGGCCCTGAGGGCCATCAGCGCCGGGTCGTTCGTCAACATGCCGCTGATGGAACAGGGGCGGGTCGTGGCGATGGTGTTCGTCAACCATGCGACGGCGCGTCACTATACCGACAGCGACCTGCGCCTGATGCGCGAGGTGGCCGAACGGGTTCGCACGGCGACCGAGCGCGCCCGAAGCGAGGCGGCCCTGCGCGACAGCGAGGCCCAGTTCCGGGTCTTCGCCCAGGCCACGCCGATCCAGATCTGGGCCAGCTGGGCGGACGGGTCGCTGTATTGGTTCAACCCCCAGGTCTATGCCTACTCCGGCCTTGCAGAGGGCGCGTTGGACGGCACGACCGGGTGGGGCAAGGTCGTTCACCCGGACGACCTGGACTGGGCGTCCGAGCGATGGGTCCAGGCCCTGGCCAGCGGCCAGGTCTATGAGAACGAGTTCCGCATCCGCCGCCACGACGGCGTCTATCGCACCTTCATGGTTCGGGCCGAGCCCGTCCACGACGAAGAGGGGCGGATCCTGCGCTGGGTCGGGTCCAACACCGACATCGAGGACCTGCGCCGCCAGTCGGCCGAACTGGCGCGGTTCAACGAGACGCTGGAAGAACAGGTCGCCGAGCGCACCAGCGCCCTGATGCAGGCCGAGGAGGCGCTGCGCCAGAGCCAGAAGATGGAGGCGGTCGGACAGCTGACCGGCGGCATCGCCCACGACTTCAACAACCTGCTCGCGGGCATCAGCGGCAGCCTGGAACTGATCACCAACCGGATCGCGCAGGGGCGTCATGCCGAGGTCGAGCGGTTCACGGTGGCGGCGCAGGGGGCGGCGAAACGCGCGGCGGCCCTGACGCACCGGCTGCTGGCCTTCTCGCGGCGTCAGACCCTGGATCCCAAGCCGACCGATCCCAACCGCCTGATCCGCGGGATGGAGGATCTGGTGCGGCGCACGACAGGGCCGGGCATTGAGGTCGAGGTGGTCGCCGGCGCCGGCCTGTGGCCCGTGCTGATCGACGCGCACCAGCTGGAAAACGCGGTGTTGAACCTGTGCATCAATGCGCGCGACGCCATGCCGAGCGGGGGGCGTCTGACGATCGAGACCGGCAACCGCTGGATCGACGCGCGCACGGCCAAGGCCCAGGATCTGGAGCCGGGCCAATATGTCTCCATCTGCGTCAGCGACACCGGCACGGGCATGGCGCCCGAGGTGGCGGCGCGCGCGTTCGAGCCCTTCTTCACCACCAAGCCGCTGGGCGAGGGGACGGGCCTGGGCCTGTCGATGATCTATGGCTTCGTGCGCCAGTCGGGGGGACAGGTGCGAATCTATTCCGAGGCGGGCGAGGGGGCGATGATCTGCCTTTATCTGCCGCGCCACTTCGGCGAGGTGGACGACGCCGATCTGATCCCCGAGGTCGAACAGGCCCCTCGCGCCCAGGCCGGCGAGACGGTCATGGTCGTGGACGACGAGCCGACGGTGCGGATGCTGGTCGCCGAAATCCTGCATGAGCTGGGCTATCAGTGCATCGAGGCGTCCGACGGCGTGGCGGGGCTGAAGCTGCTGCAATCGGGCGCGCGGATCGACCTGTTGGTCACCGACGTGGGTCTGCCGGGCGGGATGAACGGGCGTCAGATGGCGGATGCGGCGCGGATTGATCGGCCGGACCTGAAGGTGCTGTTCATCACCGGCTATGCCGAGAATGCGGTGGTCGGCAACGGGCACCTGGATCCCGGCATGCACGTCATGACCAAGCCCTTCGCCATGGAGGCGCTGGGCAGCCGGATCCGCGAATTGATCGAGGCGAGCTAGAGCCGGGCGTTGAGCCAGGTGCGGATCGCCTTGCGCGCGCCGCGCGCGGCCGGGCCGCCGAAATGCAGGAAGCCGTGCGGGGTCTCGGGCACGCGGATCAGGTCGGCGTCCGAAGCCTCGCCCCAGCGCGTGGCCATCAACAGACTGTCTTCGAAAAGAGGGTCCTGTTCGCCGGCGAGGAACAGGGCGGGCGGCAGGCCGGTAAGGTCGGCATACAGGGGCGAGACGTCGGGCTGGCGCAAGGCCGCCTCGTCGCGATCCGGCGCCAGGCGCGCCAGATCGGCCTGCATCGTCGGGCCGTTGAACAGCAGGGTCTCTGGTCCCGCAGAGCGGACGCTTTCGGTAGCCGACAGGTCGAAGACGCCGTAGGTGAAGACGCAGCCCTTCACCAAATCAATCAGCCCCTGGTCGCGCAGGGCGACGGCGGTCAGGGCGGCCAAATGCCCGCCGGCGGATTCGCCCGCCAGAAACAGGGTCGAGGCGCCCAGCCGGTCGACGTTGGTCACGGTCCAATAGGCGGCGGCCAGACAGTCGGCGATGGCAGCGTCGATATAGATCTGACGCCGCTCGGACAGCAGGCGATAATCCACCGAGACGACGCAGAAGCCGTGGTGGGCCAGATGAGCGTTCAGCCGGTCGTTCAGCCCGGCGCTGCCCAGCACCCAGCCGCCGCCGTGGATATCCAGGATGACGGCGCGGGGCGTGCCCGTCGGATGCAGGATGCGCAAGGGAACGGGGTGGTCGCCGTCCGTCTGGATGATCTCGACCGTGACGCCGCGCTTTTTGAGGCGCGGCGTGGTGATCCGCCCGGCGGCGGCGTCCAGCCACAGCGACAGCCGCTGGCCCGCATCGATCCGCCAGCCGTCGGTGCGCAGACGCGGCGCGCGGGCCAGGACGGCGTTGATCCGCCGCACCGCCGCCTGCTGGGGCGGGGCGAATTCGACGAGATGGCTGCGCAGGGTCATGAAGCTTGAGTGTGCAGCGGCGGCTTTGGTTTCAAGAGGGCAGACTGTCACCCTTCGCTTAAACCCTAGGGTGACATCGTCTCCTTGGCGTTTAGGGGGGCGGGGTCGGGAGACGCTTAGCCTGCCCAGAACGGCCTATTGTCGTGCGTCTTGATTGTGGGCTGACCGGACCGAAATGGACACGCTCGCATAATCTGAGCTGGCCCATGACGGCCAGTTGAGCGGGATCGGTTCTCGCGCTTCAGTTTGGATCTCAATGTCGCCGCCGCGTAGCGCGCCTGTGGGGTCACGTTTTAAACCATGCGCCTGCGCAGACGTGGCGAAGGATTCGATGGCGTCGGGCGTGGCGGGTCCGTTGACGAGGATGCTGCACTCGTCGCCGCCTCGCACGTCTATCGTGCCCTGGGTTGGATCGGCCAAGACTTCCTGAATAAGGATTGCTTCTGGTTCTATGCGCATCACCTCCGCATAGTCGGCTTCACGCCCTCGCATCAGTCGTGGGCATAGATCAAAGACGGTCAGGATCAACGCTTCAGAGAGAGGCCGCAGCTGCCTTTGTCGCTGGGAAAGACCCATTTGACCGGCTGGACCGCCCGTGGACATCACAAAAATGGAGCCCGACGAGTCTTCATCCGGCATATCTCGCCAACGACTGACCTCGATGAGGCGGTCACTCTTGCGCCACATGGCGTTCACAACAGCCCATTGCGATTCTGCGGTCGGAAGTCGTTCCCATCCCTCTTCAGACAAGGTGTTCAGGAGGGCGGGGATGGCGGCGAGTCCGGTTGCATCCAGCTCGATACTGCACTGCTCGTGAGCGGGGGCGTAGGTCAGTTTGACGTCCGCGCCATCCGAGGTCGTCAGGGTGCGATAAACAGAGACCTGCTGCCTCGAGGCCGCAGCGCAGTCCTCCAGAGTCAGCTGCGGCAGCAGGGTTGCGACAGGAACGGCCATCGGCTCCGAAGTCGCCTGAAGGGCGAGGAAGGCCGTCGCGGCGCCCATCCAAAACGATTGCAAAACAAACATGCTCAGCCCTGCCTATTCGGCGCTGTCGCAAGCGCCCGCAACTCCAGGGAGAGAGTATAACGCCTACCCCGCCAGGGCCGCCTTCTTCTCTTCCAGCTCCAGCCATTCCAGTTCGGCGGATTCCAGCTCGGCGCGGGCTTTCTCGGCAGCCTTCATGGCGGCGTCGAAAGCCTTCGGGTCGCGGGCGTAGAGGCCGGGGTCGGCCAGGGTCGCATCGTGTTTGGCGATGGTCGCGGGCAACGCATCGATCAGGGCTTCCAGCTCCTTCAGGCGGTGGGCGTCCTTGAAGGAAAGTTTGGCGGTCTTCTTGGGGGCGACGGCGGGCGGCGGCGCCTCGGCGGCGCGCTGGGCGGCGGCCTTGTCCTGGGGGCGGGGGTTCGAACCGGGCTGAAGGAAGCCGGGGTTCTGGCGGATGAAGTCGGTCCAGCCGCCGGGGGTCTCGACGATGTCGCCGCGTCCGTTCAGGGCCAGGGTCGAGGTGGACAGCCGGTCGATGAAGTCGCGGTCGTGGCTGACCAGGATCAGGGTGCCGTCATAGCCCTCCAGCAGCTCTTCCAGCTTGTCCAACGTGTCCATATCCAGGTCGTTGGTCGGTTCGTCGAGGATCAGCATATTGGCCGGCTTGGCCAACGCCCTGGCCAGCAGCAGGCGGTTGCGCTCGCCGCCCGATAGGGTCGAGATCGGCTGGCGAAGCTGGGCCTCGGAGAACAGGAAGTCCTTGGCGTAGGCGGCGACGTGTTTGGACACGCCGCGCACCAGAATGCTGTCGCCGCCGCCCGGCGTCAGGGCGTCCCACAGGGTCATGTCCGACTTCAGCCCCTCGCGCGACTGGTCCAGATAGACCGGCTCAAGGTTCGCGCCCATGCGCACCGTGCCTTCGTCGGGCGCCAGTTCGCCCAGCAGGGTCTTGACCAGGGTGGTCTTGCCCGCGCCGTTGGGACCGACGATGCCCAGACGATCGCCGCGGATGATGCGCGTGGTCAGGTCCTTGAACAGGGTGCGGCCGTTGAAGCCCTTTGAGACATGCTTGATCTCGGCGACCAGCTTGCCCGAGGTCGAACCGGAATCGACGCCGAGATACAGTTCGCGCGGCACGTCCTTCATCTTCTCGGCGCGTTCGGCGCGCAGCGCCTGAAGCGAGCGGGCGCGGCCTTCGTTGCGGCTGCGGCGGGCGGTGATGGAGGAGTAGAAGGTGGCGGTCTCGCGCTCGATGGTCTTGGTCAGGCGGCGCAGGGATTCGGCCTCTTCCTCCAGCACCTTGGAGGACCATTCGTCAAACTCGACGAAGCCCTTGTTCAAAGTGCGGACCCGACGGCCTTCCAGCCAGTGGACGGTGTTGGTGACGCGGTTCAGGAAGGCGCGGTCGTGGCTGACGACCAGCAGGGCGAACCGGGCCTGAATCAGCTCGTTCTCCAGCAGTTCGATGGCCAGGATGTCGAGGTGGTTGGTCGGCTCGTCCAGCAGCAGCAGGTCGGGTTCTTCGGCGAAAGCCTTGGCTAGGGCGGCGCGGCGGGTTTCGCCGCCAGACAGGCCTTGGGTCGACTTCGCCGGGTTCAGGCCGAAGGTCTCCAGCCAGCTTTCGGCCGTCCATGTCTCGGCCTCGCCCGACGACGCATAGTCCAGCAGGGTCTCGCCGGTGATCACGGGCTCTTGCGGCACATAGGCGAAGCGGACGGCGGACTGGATGGAGCGGTCGCCGCTGTCCGGCTCGATCAGGCCCATGACGACCTTCATCAGGGTGGACTTGCCCGCGCCGTTGCGGCCCACAAGGGCCGCGCGGCTGCGCGGTTCGACTGCAAGGTCGACGCCGTCGAAGAGGGGCCGCTGGCCGTCCTGAAGACGGACGTCCTTGAGTGCGACGAGAGGGGGTCTGGCTGCCATGTGACTTTCGATCCTCTCGGGCGACGCCGGAGAGGGAAACCGCGCACAGCGCGGCGGAGGGGGGCGGAAACGGGTGTGATCTAAGGGGTTCAGGCCCATTTCGCCACTGGAAAGGCGATACGAGCCGCAGGCTGTGGATTTGCGGCCGGGCGTCGGGCCGCGCTATGGGCTTGTCATGAGCATGATCACCTGGGCCGCGCTGCTGGGCGCCATTGGGCTGGAGGTGGCGGGCACGACGATGCTGCAGGCCTCGCAGCAGTTCACGCGGGTCTGGCCGACGGCGGGGATGGCGGTCTGCTACGGCCTGGCCTTCTACCTGCTGTCGATCGCCCTGAGGCAGATGCCGGTGGGGATCGCCTATGCGATCTGGAGCGGGCTGGGGGTGGTGCTGATCTCGGTGATCGGGACGGTGGTGTTCCGCCAGCGGCTGGACCTGCCGGCCATGGTCGGGCTGGCGATGATCGTCGGCGGGGTCGTGGTGATCAACCTGTTCTCCAAGACGGTCGGGCATTGAGGCTGTGACAAGCGGCGGCGCGGCGCGTATGAGGCGCGCCATGCAGCCCTATTGGGAAACCAAGACCCTGGCCGAGATGTCGCCTTCCGAGTGGGAGGGGCTCTGCGACGGGTGCGGGCTGTGCTGCGTGATCCGGTTCGAGGACGAGGATACGGGCGAGGTCATCCCGACGCGGGTGCATTGCAAGCTGTTCGATCCGGAGGCCTGCGCCTGTTCGGACTATGCGAACCGCAAGGCCCAGGTGCCGGACTGCATCAAGCTGACGCCCGGCAATATCGAGGCGTTGGAGTGGATGCCCAAGTCGTGCGCCTATCGCCGGCTGCACGAGGGGCGGCGGCTGGCGAAATGGCATCATCTGATCTCGGGCAGTCGCGAGACGGTGCATACGGCGGGCGTCTCCGTGCGGGGGCAGACGATCTCGGAACTGTCGCTGGCCGAGCCGGAGGACGCGCTGGACTTCGAGGCGCCGGAATGGGCGGTCGAACGGGGCCGGGAGCGATAGGGTAACCCTCCCTAGCCAGCGCAATGACGCTGATTGAAAGCGTGCGAAAACAAGCCGTTGGCGAATTATGTGGGCGTTCTTCCGGCCTGAGGACGCTGGTCCGCTATGGTTTGGGCATGACGGGAAATCGGGACGACGAAGAGGGCGGCTGCGGCGGCGCGCGCGAGACGGCTGTGTCCTGCGCCGGGTGGATGGAGCCCCTGTTCCTGATGATGAAGGCCAAGATCGAAGAGACGGCAAAGAGCGTCTGCGAGACGGACGTCAAGGACGCCGCCGTCGCCGAGAAGGTCGCGCGCCAGATCGGGGTGATCGCGCGGTCGGCCAAGGCGGTCGAGGCGATGCGACTGCTGTGCCTGAGCGACAACGAAGAGGACGAGATGGGTGGACGAATCTACGACCCCGCCGAGGACGAGCGAATCCGACGAGAGTTGCTCGTCGAATACGAGCGGATCGACAGCATCATCGAGAGAAAGGATGCTGAAGCAGCTGAACGGGCGCGCGCTAAGGCTGAAGCGCAATCATGCGCGGCTGCTGGAGCACCAACACAAGCCGCGTGACCTCGACCTGCGGACCTGGCTTCTGTTGGGGGGACGAGGGTCGGGCAAGACTTTCGCCGGGTCGGTCTGGATCGACAAGATGGCGCGAAAGCTGCCCGGCATCACCCTGGCGCTGGTCGGCCCCGCCCTGCATGATGTGCGCGAGGTGATGGTGGAGGGGGCGTCGGGGATCAAGGCGCTGGCGGAGCCGGGCGCCCGGCCGCGCTGGGAGGCGGGACGGCGTCGGTTGGTCTGGGGCAATCAATCGGCGGCCTATGCGTTTTCGGCCGAGGATCCCGACAGTCTGAGGGGGCCCCAGTTTCATGCGGCCTGGGCGGACGAGTTCTGCGCCTGGCGACGGCCGGAGATGGTGCTGTCGAATCTGAGGTTCGGACTGCGGCGGGGGGCCTCGCCGCTGCTGGCGGTGACGACGACGCCCCGGCCGATCCCGGCGCTGAGGCGGTTGATGGCCGAGGCGGGGACGGTGACGGAACGGGCGGCGACGGCGCTGAACGCGCAGAACCTGTCGCCCGGCTTTCTGGCGCATCTGAACGACGTCTATGGCGGGACGCGGCTGGCGGCGCAGGAGCTGGAAGGCGTGGTGGTCGAGGGCGAGGGCGCCCTGTTCCGCATCGCGGATCTGAAACGGGCCAGGGGCGCGCGGCCGGTCGAACTGGACCGGATCGTTGTGGCGGTCGATCCGCCGGCGACCGCGACCGGAGACGCCTGCGGCATCGTGGTCGTTGGGCGAAAAGGTCGCCACGCCTTCGTGCTGGCGGACCGAACGGTGCAGGGGCGCTCGCCCCAGAGCTGGGGTGGGGCCGTCAGTGCGGCGGCGCACGAATTCGGCGCGCACGAGGTGGTCGCCGAGAGCAATCAGGGCGGCGACATGGTGCGCTCGGTCCTGGCCATCAGCGGCTGTCCGTGCCGGATCGAGACGGTCCACGCCTCGCGGTCCAAGGCGGCGCGGGCCGAGCCGGTGGCCCTGCTGTATGAACAGGGGCGGGTGGTCCACTGCGACGCCTTCCCGGCGCTGGAGGAAGAGATGCTGGCGCTGGGCAGCGAGGGCGGACCCAGCCCGGATCGCGCCGACGCCCTGGTGTGGGCGATCACGCGGCTGATGCTGGGGCCGCAGTCGGCGGGACCGCGATTGCGGGGGCTGTGACGAACCTTTCCCTCCCCATTCCGGGGAGGGTGGTCGCGAAGCGACCGGGAGGGGGCGGCCCGGCAGGGGCGCACGGATTGATCGCGCGAGGTTAGTGATGGGTCGCCTTGCCGTCCCCACCCGGCTTCGCCTGCGGCTCAGCCACCCTCCCCCGCGGGGGAGGGAGATTTTTTGTGACAGGAGAGACGATATGCCGGCCATTCCCGAGCGGGACGGATTGCTGAACCATGGGCGCGACGCCGGTGGGCCGGCGAGGCGCGCGGCGGCGGTCACGCCCAGCGACGCGGCCGATCTGACGACCTACGCCAAGGCGCTATATGTCGGGGCGGCGGGCAATGTCCGTGTGCTGACGGTCGGCGCCGAGGACGGGGACGCGGTGACCTTCGCTAACCATCCGGTGGGGTGGTTGCCGGTGCAGGTGCGCCGGGTGCTGGCGACCGGGACGACGGCGACGCAGATCGTGGCGGCCTTCGACTGATGTCGGGGGTCGAGATCGGAGCGGCGACGGCGGCGCCGGGCGGGGTTCTGGGGAGGGCGCGGTTCGCCGTGCCCGACTTGCCCGTCTGGTCGGCGGCGGTCAGGACGATGCAGGCGGGCGGGCGCGAGGCGCGGCTGCTGTGCATCGGCGACAGCGTGACCCAAGGCTATGGCGCGGTTTCCGGCGGCTGGACGCCGAACGGTCGGGCGAGCGCCTGGCCCGAGCGGCTGGCGGCGATGATGAGCGGGCGAGGGCTGCCGGCGTCGGCGGCGTCTGTGGCTGGCGCGGGTGCGGCGGATGGGGCGAGCGGGGGTTACTCCGCCTATGATCCGCGCGTGACTGTGGGCGCCGGGTGGGGCGTCAACACCCTGACCGGGATGGGCGGCAAGCTGTTTTCGGGCGCGGCGTCGTCGACAGGCGTCTGGAGTTTTCAGCCGAACGGGCCGATCGATCGGTTCGATCTGTGGGCCGTGACCAATACGGCGCTGGGGGTGCTGACGGTCGAGACGGACGGGTTGGTGCGGGCGACGGTGAACACCACCAAGGCGGCGTCGATGGAGGTCACGACCGTGGCCTTTCCCGAGACCGCCGGGCCGGTGAGCGTGCGCTGGGCCTCGGGCGGGGCGGTGTTCATCGCGGGCGGGGTCGCATGGCGCTCGGACGTGAAGCGGGCGCGGGTGATCAACGCCGGGTGGGGCGGGGCCCGGATCGCGGACTGGATCACGACGGATCAGCCGTACCGGGCCTATGGGTCGATCCCGGCGGCGGCGCCCGATCTGTCGGTCGTGTGTCTGACGATCAACGACTGGAACGCGGGGACGGCGGTCGCGACCTATAAGGCCGGGTTGGGGACGTTGGTGGATCGGTGCCTGACGACGGGGGACGTGCTGCTGATGACGGGTTGTCCGTCGGACCCGGCCCAGGGCAAGGCGAGCTATGCCGCGCAAGCGGCTCTGAGGCATGCGGTTTTCGAGGTGGCGGCGACGCGGGGATTGGCGGCGCCCATCGACGGGACGGCCCTGTTCGGCGGCAGTTTCGGCGGCGGTCTGATGTTCGATTCCGTCCATCCCAATGCGGCGGGCCAGGCGAGGATCGCCGAGGCGGTGCGGGCGCGGGTGATGATCTGAGGTTGTCGCGCGCTCTCGCGCGGTGATAATCGTGGCGGATGGGGGAGCGGTTTTACGGAGTGCAGGCGCTGCGGTTCGCGGCGGCGACGGCGGTGGTCGTCACGCACGCCGTGGATCTGGCCGGGACGCGGCTGGGGCTGGAGACGGCGCTGGCCGGCGGGACGCTGGAGAACTTCGGCGCCGTGGGCGTGGACGTGTTCTTCGTCATCAGCGCCTTCATCATCGCCACGACGACGCAGGGGCAGACGGGCGTGGGCGCGGCCGGGGCCTTCCTGTGGCGGCGGTTTCGACGGGTGGCGCCGATCTACTGGCTGCTGTCGCTGCCGATCCTGATCGGTATGGCGCGGGGCGGGACGCTGAGCCCGGACGTGGCGGCGGCGACGTTCCTGTTCTGGCCGTTCAGCGGACTGGAGATGACGTTTCCGACGCTGGGGCCGGGGTGGACCCTGTGTTTCGAAATGCTGTTCTACGCCGGGTTCGGCCTGGCCATAGCGGGTGGGGCGATGG